>JBMDXS010000120.1:0-68401 GCA_048595045.1 Acidimicrobiia bacterium | reverse complement strand
CAGGAGCGGGGCCAGGGCGAACACCGTTCGATAGGAGATGGCAGCGGCCATACGGGAACAGCGATGGGTGCCATATTCCATGGCTGCCTCGGCCAGTATCTCCGCCGGTCTCCTCGCCCAGCCGGGGAGACGGGCGATGTATTTCTCCATAACGGACCGAAGGCTATCCCTGCTTACACTCGCTCCCCGTGAGTCACCCCTTCCCGCCCCCCATCGAGACGATGGAGGCCAGGACTTCGGAGCGATGGCCCACGGGGGACTACGTCTACGAACCGAAGTGGGACGGTTTCAGGTCCGTCTCCTGGTCCCGGCCGGAGAGCCGAATCGACTCCCGCAACCAGCGACCCCTCCTTCGCTACTTCCCGGAGCTCGCCTCGGCCCTGGATCAGCTCCCCGACGGGACGGTGGTGGATGGCGAGATCGTGGTCGTAGTCGACGGCGTGACCGACTTCGACTCCTTGCAGCAGCGCATCCATCCGGCCGCTTCGCGCATAAACATGCTCTCTGAGCAGACTCCCGCCGAGATGGTGGCATTCGACATCCTGGCCGACCGTGGTGAGGACCTTCGGGAGCGTCCATTCCGCGAGCGTCGGGAGCGTCTGGTCGCCTTGTCCGAGTCCCTCGGCGACCCCTGGCACCTGACCCCGCAGACCGACGACGAGGAAGTGGCCCGGAAATGGTTCGACGACTTCGAATCCGCCGGTTGCGACGGCATCGTGGCCAAGGACGCCGGGCTCGCCTATCAGCACGGCAAGAGGGCGATGATCAAGATCAAGCACCGTCGGACGGTGGACTGCGTCGTCGGGGGCTTCCGGGAGCACAAGGACGGTGGCAAGATCGGTTCCCTCCTCCTCGGTCTCTACGACGACCGGGGTGAGCTCCATTTCATCGGCCATTGCTCAGGTTTCGGCGACGCCGACCGGGTGGAGATATTCCAGCGCTTCAGGGAGCTGATCGCCCACGACAGTTTCGGCGGCCACGCACGCGCCCCCGGGGCCCAGAGCCGTTGGTCCGCCGGCAAGGAGCTCGACTGGACGCCGGTGGAGGCCGGCGTGGTGGTGGAAGTCAGCTACGACCAACTGGAGGGTGACCGCTTTCGCCACGCCACCCGGTTCCACCGCTGGCGCCCCGACAAGGAACCCCTCCAGTGCACCATGGACCAGCTGGAGCGGCCCGAGGGACCTGGCTTCCACGAGGTCGTGGAGTGAAACAGCGCCTGACCTCCGCTGGAGCGGCAGCCCCGGCCGACCGGCGTCTGTTTGCCCGATGTGGCGATCCCATCATCCGGTCCGAGGATGTTGAGCACTGATGGTCGGGCTCGGGCCGAGTCGGCCGGCGATCTTGGAGGTCTCGGACCTCACCCACGACTACGGCGAGGTCGTTGCCCTCAGCGGCCTCAGTGTCGAGGTTCCTCCCGGTGTCATCGGTCTGGTCGGCGCCAATGGCGCAGGCAAGACCACTCTCCTTCGTCTGATGCTGGGCCTGCTCCACCCGACATCCGGCTCGCTGCAGGTCCTCGGTCACGATCCACAGCAGGAGCCCCTGGTGGTTCGGTCCCGGATCGGGTACATGCCCGAAGGCGACTGTCTCCCCAAGGACCAAACAGCTGCTGATTTCGTGTCCTACGCCGCCCAGTTGGCCGGCATACCCCCACGCGAGGCGAAGAGAAGGTCGTCGGAGACGCTCTTCCTGGTCGGGCTCGAAGAAGAGCGGTTTCGATTCCTGGGCGATTTCTCCACCGGGATGCAGCAGCGGGTGAAGCTCGCCCAGGCCATCGTCCATGATCCCGATCTCCTCCTCCTCGACGAGCCTGCTTCGGGGCTCGATCCCGAGGGACGGGCTCAGATGCTCGATCTGATCAAGAGACTTTCGACCTTCGACATCAATGTCATCGTCTCCTCACATGTCCTGACCGACATCGAGCAGACCTGTGACTGGGTGATCATGCTGGACGCCGGCAACCTGCTCCGCAACGGGCCGTTGAAGGGCTTCGAGATGCTGGGCACGGTCCTGGTGGAGGTCCTGGAGCGCCCCGAGGAGGTTGCCGCCGCGATCCGGGCCGGAGGGGTGGATGTCGCGGTGGACGGAATGCGCATGGTGGTAGGTCCGGGTGACGAGACGATCGAGCCGTTGGTCATGGCCGCCGCAGCCGCCAGCGGCTCCGGGCTGGTGAGGATGATCCGGGGCTCCTCGTCCCTGGAGGACCTGTTCCTGGAGCGGGAGGCGGCGACGTGACCGATCAGGTCCTCTACGACCGCGGCTACCGCACCTACGACGGCCCCCGCCTCGGGACCATCGGGGCCAGGAAGGCGGTCTACAAGGACGGCGTTCGGCGGGTGCTGGGGCTTGGTCGCAAGGCCCGACAGAAGATCTTCCCTTGGTCCCTCATCGTGATCGCCGTCATCGCCGCAGCCGTCTTCATCGGCATCCACTGGGCGATCGGGAACATCGAGGAGAGCCTGCGTCAGCAGATACCCACCTACGGCGGTCTCTTCGACTTCTACTCGGGGATCTCCCTGCTCTTCATCGCCCTCGCCGGGCCCCAGCTCCTCATCCCTGACCGGACGAAGGGCGTCCTGTCTGTGTACTTCTCGCGACCTCTCACCGTGGATGGGTATCTCGTCTCCAAGGTCGGAGCCTTCGCCACCGTCGTCGGCGCCATCTACATCGTGCCTCAGATCGTCCTCCACCTCGGCCTCGCCCTCATCGCCGAGGAGGGATTCCTCGCCTACCTCGGTGAAAACCTCGACATCCTCTGGAAGGTCCCGGTCACCACCATGGCCTTCATCGCGGTCCATGGCGCGGTGGTGTTCGCCTTGTCCGCGGTGATCGATCGGACCGGAATAGCCGCCGCCGCCTTTCTCGGCATCCTCTTCGCGGGGGCCGCCGTCGCCGGGCGGGTGGCCGAAGCAGGGTTCGCCGGTTCCAGGTACTTCGCGCTCCTCGCCGTGGACCATCACCCGAGGATCGTCAGGGACTACTTCTTCGGGGACACCGTGGCTTACGCCCCCGAACAGGCCGGGTTCGAGGTCTGGGTTTCGGTCGTGGCAATCGTCGCACTGGCGATCGCATCGGCACTGTTCGTCCGGTACCGCTATCGGAGACTGGCGTGACCGACACCGTCGTGGTCACCAACCTATCGAAATGGTTCGGGCTGAAGGTGGCGGTGAGCGAACTGACCATCACCTTCCGACCCGGCGTCACAGGGCTTCTCGGGCCCAATGGCGCCGGCAAGACCACCCTGCTGCGTGTCATCGCCGGGCTGCAGCGCCCTTCACAGGGTGAAGTGAGGATCCTCGGCGTCGACCCCAGGAAGGACACCGACATATATCGCCGGATCTCTCTGGTGCCGGAGGACGAGTCGGTGTACGACCGGCTCACCGGGCGTGAGTTCGTCGAGCTCGCTGCCAAGCTGGCGAAGATCGACCATCCCATCGATCGGGCCCGCTCCGTGATCGAGACGGTGGCCCTGACCGAGGCGGCCGACCGGGCCCTCGGCGGTTTCTCCAAGGGCATGCGCCAGAGAGCCAAGGTGGCGGCCGCCCTGGTGTCCGACCCTGAGATCCTCCTCCTCGACGAGCCCTTGAACGGCGCCGACCCGGTGCAGAGGGCACACCTGATAACCCTCTTCAAGCGTCTCGGGACGGAGGGGAAGACACTGCTGGTCTCCTCCCACGTGCTCACCGAGGTGGAACGCGTTTCCGACCGGGTGGTGGCCATGGTCGACGGGCGTCTCGCCGCGGTCGGCGACGTGGCGACGATCCGGGCGGCGATGACCGACAAGCCCCGTCGTATCTATGTCGACACCGGCAACCCGAGAAAGCTGGCCGCGGCGTTGATCTCCGGCCAGGACGTGCTCGGTGTCCAGGTGGACGGTGACACGGTTCATGTCGAGACGTCGGACGCCGCTGGTCTGGCCCGACGCCTCCCCGCCATCTCGATCGAACAAGAGATCCCCATCACCAAAGTCGAGCCGGTCGACGAGTCGCTGGAGTCGGTTTTCCGTTACCTGGTGGAGGGACGCTGATGACCCTGGCCATCCATCTCTACCGGCGAATCATGCGGCGGAGCCGCGTGATCGGCCTCCTCGCCCTCGCCGCGGTGCCCGGGCTGGTGTTCTGGCTCTCCGCCTTCGACGCCGACGAAGAAAACCTGACCGCCATCTACACCGATGTCCTCGCCGGTGTCGGCTACACCTTCGCCATCGCCGCGCTGATCCTCACCACGGCGACCCTGCGTGACGAGCGTGACAGTGGGACGCTCCCCTACATCTACATGCGGCCACTGTCCAGGCTCTCGATGGCGATCCAGTCGCTCGTCGGCGGCACGGCTGCGGCCCTTGTGATCGGGATAGGAGGCTGGGCCGCCTCGGCGATCGCCCTGCTCGCCGTGGGGGGCGACCTCGACACGGCGCTCCGGTCCCTATCGCTGTTCGTCGCCGCCGGCTTCGGTTATGCCGCCATCTTCGTACCACTCGGGTACCTGGTTCCCCGTGCCCTCCTCGTCGGCCTCGGATACATCCTCGTGCTGGAGACGATCCTCGCCTTCGCGGTGGAGGGCCTGGCCCAACTTTCGATCTGGCGGATCTCCCTGTCGATCTACGCCGGCCTGGAGGAGGGGTTCGGGGAGTTTGCACAGGAGGCGATGAGCCCGGTCACCCCTGGCGTCGGCGGCGGTGTGGCCAAGCTGGCCGGTGTCCTCGTCCTCGGCCTGGTCGTCCTCACCTGGGCCCTGCGCCGACGCGACGCTCTGTAGGGCTCTTGCGAAATTGAGAGCCACAGATGCGCATACCGCAGCTTGCGCTCCCAATTTCGATGGGGTCAGTAGTCCTCGGTGGGCCGCCGCTGCTTGGAGGGTTGGACGCGGGGTGGCTCGTCGGGCATCTTGGGATAGTGAGGTGGCCAGGGGGCGTCGCCAAGGCCGTTCTCCTGGTCGCGGACGACCCACTCCATGAGGGTGTCGATCCGCCCCGCCGCTTCATCGATGCCGGCGGTCAGGTCGCCAACGGCCCGATACCGCTCGCCGAAGGAGCCCAGCGGGAAGTCCTCGATGGCCACGTCGGGCAACTCGTCCCACGTGATCGGGGCCGAGACGAACCCGGTGGGCCTCACGCCGTACGCGGAGCAGACCGACTTGTCCCGGGCGTTCTGGTTGTAGTCGATGAACACACCGTTGCGCTCCTCCTTCCACCACTTGGTGGTGACCAGCCCATCCATCCGGCGCTCCAACTCACGGGCCGCGGCGAGGACGGCGCGGCGGGTCTGGAAGAAGTCCCACAATGGCTCAATCCTCACATAGACGTGGACTCCACGGCTCCCCGAGGTCTTGGGCCATCCCGTAAGCCCCAGCTCCTCGAGAAGTGTGCGCATGCCCAGCGCGGCCTCCTTCACCCTTTCGAAGTCGAAGCCGGGTGTCGGGTCGAAATCGAAGCGAAGCTCGTCGGGATGGTCGATGTCCTCGGCCCTGACCGGCCAGGGATGGAAGTCGAGACAGCCGAGTTGAACCAGCCGGACGATGTCCCCCTCGGTGCGGGGCACATTCATCATCCCCGGCCGTTGCGAGGGAAAGCGGATCTGCACCGTCTCGAAGGGTGTGTTCTTGGCGGCGCGCTTGTGGTAGATCGGGTCGTCGTCGACCGTGCCCATGTAACGCTTCAACATGGTGGGACGGCCGAACACGCCACGGATGGCCCCTTCGGCGACGAGTGCGAAGTGATTGGCCACGTCGAGCTTGGTCCAACCCTTAGCGGGGAAGATCACACGGTCCGGGCTGGAGATGCGGATCGCCTCGCCGCCGACGTCGACCGTGGTCTCATCCTTCATCGTCTTCCTAGTCTTGTGGATCATCCTGCAAAGGCGAGCGATGGAACTGGTCGAGACGGTTAGAGAGGCGGTGATCGGGAAGGACACCGCGGTTCACACCCCATTCGGCCTGCGCCGGGTCACCTACGCCGACTACACGGCCTCGGGCCGGTCATTGGCCATCATCGAGGACTTCATCCGGGAACAGGTGCTCCCCCTCTATGCCAACACTCACACCGAGACCTCGGGCACCGGTCTGCAGACCACGCGATTCCGGGAGGAGGCGAGGGAGATCATCCGCGCCGCCGTTGGAGCGAGTCGGGAGGAGCACGCGGTCATCTTCGCCGGGAGCGGCTCCACCGGCGCCGTCGATCGATTGGTCGGTCTCCTCGGCATCCGAATCCCGAGAGGCCTGAACGAGGCCTACCGGCTGGAAGAGTCGATCCCCGAAGCGGAGCGGCCGGTCGTCTTCGTCGGGCCCTACGAGCACCACTCCAACGAGCTTCCCTGGCGGGAGTCGATCGCCGACGTCATCGAGATCAGGGAGGATGCCGACGGCCACATCGACCTGACCGAGCTGGAGGCGAAGCTGGTCGAGCACGCCGGACGGCCCCTGCTCATCGGGTCCTTCTCGGCTGCCTCGAACGTGAGCGGGATCATCTCGGACACCTCGGCCATCGCCCGTCTTCTCCACGAGCATGGCGCATTGTCATTCTGGGACTTCGCCGCATCGGCCCCGTATCTGGAGATCGACGTGGGCTCCTCGTCGAGCGGCGAATACCTGGACGCCATCTTCCTCTCGCCCCACAAGCTCATCGGGGGCCCGGGCACGCCCGGCGTCCTGGTGATACGGCGCGACCTCCTGCGCAACGAGGTTCCCGTCGTCCCGGGCGGGGGCACCGTCTCCTACGTCTCTCCCGATCATCATCGCTATGTCACCGATCCCGAGCACCGAGAAGAGGGCGGCACCCCGGCGATCATCGAGTCGATCCGCGCCGGCCTCGCCTTTCGGTTGAAGGAGGCGGTCGGGGTGGAGACCATCCGCCACCTGGAGCACGATTTCATCCGCCGCGCCATCGAGTCGTGGTCACGCAACCCCAGCATCGAGATCCTGGGGAACCCCGAGGCGGAGCGTCTGTCCATAGTCAGCTTCGTCATCCGTCACGGCGACCGCACCCTCCATCACAACTTCGTCGTGGCGGTCCTGAACGACCTCTTCGGGATCCAGGCTCGGGGCGGGTGCTCGTGCGCCGGTCCCTACGGCCACCGTCTTCTCGGCATCGACCTGGAGACGAGCGCGCGCATCGAAGAGCTCGTGGCCGACGGGTGCGAGGTGATCAAACCGGGCTGGGTCAGGGTGAACTTCAACTACTTCATCGCCGAGGAGGAGTTCGCCTACATCCTGGAGGCGGTGCACCTCGTCGCCGATCAGGGATGGCGGCTTCTCCCCCAGTACGGATACGAGCCGGACACGGCACTGTGGCGCCATCGCGACGGGCTGCCAAGACCACCCACCTCGCTCAGCGACCTCGACTTTGCCGGCAACGGAGCGGAACCACCGCTGACGGCACCGTTGAGCGATCTCGACTCCTATCTGGCAGAGGCGAAGCGAATCCTGGCGGAGGAGCCGGACACCGCCATTGCGACGCCCGACCTGGGAGCGGCGGCGGAGGGTCTCCGCTGGTTTCCCAACCCGGCGGAATCACAGACATGACCGAGGCCATCGAAGATCCGGCAGACGCCGACCTGGCGATCTGGCATCACACCTTCGCCCCTCGGGCCTTCAACGAGGCCTGGGCCCTGCTCGATCTCGCCGACCCCAACCGTGAGGAGGAGGAGGCGATGCTGGCCGCCGCGTTCGCCCAGCGTTACCACTGGTACCAGGTCGGTACCCCTCGCAATCAGGCCATCGCCGACTGGCAAGTCTCCCGGGTGGCTGCAGTGCTCGGGTACGCCGACCTCGCACTCCGCTTCGGCGAGCGATCGCTGGCGATCTGCCTCGACCACGACCTGGACGCTTTTGTCACCGGTTTCGCCCACGAGGCCATTGCCCGGGCTGCGGCCGACGTAGACGACATCGAGATGTTCACCGAGCACCTCGAAGCAGCCAAGGAGAAGCTGACCGAGATCGAGGATCCCGGAGAGCGTGACACCCTGGAGGCCGATCTGGCCGAGATGTCGGAGAGATGAGCGTCTTCGCTCTCCGTCCTGCGTCCCGTCATTTGTACCAGGGGAGGCGCTTGAACACCCTGGTGAGCGTCTCGACCATCCGGGTGTAGCGCTCCGGGGCGATCCCACCAAAAGGCGAATAGGCCGGGATCAGCCGTTGTATGGCCACGGTCTGTGGCTCGGTGAACTTGAGGATCCCGTCGAGCCCGTGACGTCGCCCCAACCCTGAGGACTTCATCCCGCCCATCGGGGCGTCGTGCGAGCCCCAGCTCGCCACGAGGCCGTCGTTCACCGTGACAGAGCCCGCCTCCAGTTCGACCGCTATGTCGACCGCCTTGCCGGTGTCCGAGGTCCACAGGCTGAAATGAAGCCCGAACTCCGAATCATTCGATCTCTTGATCGCCTCGGACAGCTCGGAATAGCCGTAGATGGCGATGACCGGGCCAAAGGTCTCCTCACGACACATCGCCATCTCCTCGGTGACCCCGGTGAGGATCGTCGGTGCGTAGAAGAGCGGTCCGACGTCGGGACGGGGCTTGCCACCGGTGAGGACGTTGGCACCCTTGGCCACGGCATCGTCGACGTGGGCCTGAACCCGGTCCAGGTGATCCTGATCGATCAGGGAGCTGAACTCGCTCGAGAAGTCGAAACCCGAAGTGATGGGAAGCCCGGCGACGTGTTCGGTCAGGTTTCGGGTGAGCTCCTCCGCGATCGATTCATGGACGTAGACCCGCTCCATCGAGACACAGGTCTGTCCCCCATTGGCAAAGCTCCCTGCGGCCAGCTCTCGCACGGTCCTCCCGATGTCGGCGTCGGGGAGGACGATGGCGGCGTTCTTCCCGCCCAGCTCCATGGAACAGCCGATGAGACGGCGCCCAGCCATCTCGCCGATGAGCCGTCCCACTTCGGTGGACCCGGTGAACATCACGTAGTCGACCGAATCGACGAACACCTCCCCGATCGGCTCCCCGGCGCCGGTGAGCACCTGGATCAGCCCTTCGGGCACCCCCGCTTCTTCGAGAAGTCGAGCGCCCAGCAAGGCCGAGAAGGGGGTGTTGCCGTCGGGCTTGATGAGCACCGCGTTGCCGGTCGCCAGAGCGGCGATGGCGTCGCTGATGGCCAGCATGAACGGGTAGTTCCAGGGGCTGATGAAGCCCACGACGCCCTTGGCGTGCCTGAACTCGAGCGTCTTGGTGAAGAGAGGCATGGCCCCCTGGCGACGGCGCCGCCTGGTGGCGCCGGGTGTCACATTGGCGATGTATCGGGTGACTCCGATGGTGTCGACGACCTCTTTCCAGGCATCCATCCGGGCCTTGCCCCCCTCCAGCTGGACGAGGTCGGTCACCTCGTCCACGTGGTCGAGGAGGAGGTCGTGGAATCCCAACAGGATCCGGGCACGCCTCTCGGCTCCCAGCGCCTCCCATGCCGACTGGGCCGCCCGAGCCTCGATGGCGGCCGCCCGGACATCGTCCTCGGTCGCCTGCGGGACCCGTCCGATCACATCCAGGGTGAACGGCGCCACGACCTCGATCGGTGTGCGCCCCTCGTGCCGGCACCGGGCCTCGAGCTCGCGCAGGAGACGGGCCATGGTCGCGGCTTTCTCCTGCGTACCCATCACCGAAACCGTACCGGTGTGACACGATCAAGTCGTAGCCTGGGACAGCCCAACTGGAGAGCGAGGAGCCAAATGACCGACGTGGGTGCCTGGGTGGAGACGTATCGACAGGCGTGGGAGGAGAGCGACGCCGCCAAGGCGGCGAGCCTCTTCACCGAAGACGCCACATATCGCTCGAACATCTTCGAGGAGCCTCATTCCGGTCACGAAGGGATCGCCGCCTATTGGACCTCGGTGACCTCGACGCAGAGCGACATCCAGGTGCGGATGGGTAGGCCGATAGTGGACGGCCAACGGGTGTCGGTCGAGTTCTGGACGACGATGAACAACGAGGGCGCCGACGTGACCCTGCCCGGGTGCCTGCTCCTCGACTTCGCCGACGACGGCCGGTGCCGCCGCCTCCACGAGTACTACGAGTTCATGACCGGGAGGCACGACCCGCCCGAGGAATGGGGCTGACACTCACCTAGGCTCGACCGGGATGAGCAGGCCCATCGAGGACTACGCCATCATCGGCGACACCGAGACCGCGGCCTTGGTCAGCCGGGACGGCTCGATCGACTGGCTGTGCCTGCCCCGCTTCGACTCCGGTGCCTGCCTCGCCTCCCTCCTCGGTGACGAGGGCAACGGGCGCTGGCGGATCGCCCCGGCCGGAGCCCTGAAGCGTGTCAGAAGACAGTACCGACCCGGCACTCTGGTCTTGGAGACGGAGATGGAAGCCGATGGCGGCACGGTCCGCGTCGTCGACCTCATGCCGATCCGGGGCCGCGGGGACCGCAACAACGCCGATGTCGTTCGAGTCGTCGAGGGCGTCAGTGGAACGGTGCAGATGCGGATGGACCTCACCATCCGCTTCGACTACGGCCACCTGGTCCCTTGGGCGACACGGCTGGACGGGAGACTCCAGGCGGTGGGTGGCCCCGACGCCCTCACCCTCGAAACACCGATGGCGCACCACGGAGAGGACCTGAGCACCGTGGCCGAATTCAAGGTGGGCAAGGGCGACCGGGTCCCGTTCGTTCTCACCTGGCACCCCTCGCATCGGCCCCCGCCCGACGATGTCGAGGTCGAACAGGCCATGGAGGACACCGAGAAGTGGTGGCGTGAGTGGACCGATGCCAACACCTACCGCGGCGACTGGGAGGAGGCCGTGGACCGCTCCCTGATCACCCTGAAGGCCCTCACGTATGCGCCCACGGGAGGCATCGTCGCCGCGCCCACCACCTCCCTGCCGGAAGTCATCGGCGGCGAACGTAACTGGGACTATCGATACGTGTGGCTTCGTGACGCCACCTTCACCCTCGATACTTTCATGACGGCGGGGCACAGGCAGGAGGCCCTGGCCTGGCGTGACTGGCTACTCAGGGCCGTGGCAGGGGACCCGGAGGACCTCCAGATCATGTACGGGGTGGCCGGAGAGCGTCGTCTCCCCGAGATGGAGCTGGATTGGCTGGCGGGCTACGAGGGCTCCCGGCCGGTCCGCATCGGGAATGCCGCCCATTCCCAGCTTCAGGTGGACGTCTATGGCGAGCTCATGGATGCCATCTACGTCGCCCGGCGAATGGGGATGGACCACGATTCCACCATCTGGGACTTACAGAAGCTCCTCCTCGAGAATCTCGAGGGGAAATGGGCCCGTCCCGATCATGGCCTGTGGGAGATCCGGGGCGAGTCTCAGGACTTCACCCATTCCCGGCTGATGAGCTGGGTGGCCTACGACCGGGCGGTGAAATGCGCCGAGCAATGGGACTTCGACGGGCCGATCGACCACTGGAGGGACCTTCGCCAACGTATCCGGGCCGAGATCGAAGAAAAGGGCTACGAATCGGAGCGCAACACCTTCACCCAATCCTTCGGGTCGAAGGCGCTCGATGCAGCGTTGTTGCTGATCCCTCAGGTCGGGTTCCTCCCGCCCGACGACAAACGCGTCGTCGGCACCATCGAAGCCATCGAGCGTGAGCTGTCTATCGATGACTGCCTCATCCGTCGCTATGACACCGAAGAGACCGACGACGGGCTTCCAGGTGAAGAGGGGGCGTTCCTTCTCTGCTCGTTCTGGATGGTTGACGCCCTCAGCCTGATCGGTCGAGCCGACGACGCTCGGCGGCGATTCGAGGGCTTACTCTCGTTGCGCAACGACGTGGGCCTGCTCGCCGAGGAGTACGACGTCACTGCCAAGCGAATGGTGGGCAACTTCCCGCAGGCATTCAGCCACCTCGGCCTCATCGACTCCGCCTACAACCTCGCCTCCGAGGCCGACGGACCTGCCCGGCACCGGGCAGCGGATTCGTGATAGCAGTCACCATCGAGCCGGGATCCTCCCCCGACTCGCTACGCCTGGAGGACCGGACCGAGCCTGCGCCCGGCCCGGGTGACTTGCTGGTCGAAGTGCTGGCGGTCGGCATCTGCGGCACGGACCACGAGATCATCGAGGGCGACTTCGGCCACCCGCCTCCTGGGCGGGACCGTCTCGTCCTCGGTCATGAGGCAGTGGCCCGTGTCATAGGCACACCGGAGGGAAGTCGATTCGCGGTCGGCGACTTGGTGGCGCCCATCGTCCGCCGGCCCGACCCATTCCCATGCCCCAACTGCGCGGTCGGAGAGTGGGACATGTGCCAGAACGGCCGATTCGCCGAAGCGGGGATACGCGGGCTCGACGGCTACGCCACAGAACGGCTCGCCCTGCCCGAGGAGTTCGCCGTGCCGGTCGTGGCCGGCACCGGGGCTCTCGGGGTATTGGTCGAGCCGGCCAGCGTGGTGGCCAAGGCATGGGAGCACATCCTCCACATCGGTGCCAGAGCCGTCTGGGAGCCCAAAACGGCGCTGGTGACCGGGGCGGGGCCGATCGGGCTCCTCGCAGCCCTGTTCGCCCTCGACCACTGCGACCAGGTCTACGTCCTCGACCGCGTGGCCGACGGGACCAAACCGGAGTTGGTCGGCGACCTGGGCGCCACCTACCAGCATGAGGGGTTGACCGCCATCGACGAGCGATTCGACGTGGTCATCGAGTGCACCGGTGACACCGGTTTGATGCAGGAGGCCCCGGGGAAGACCCGGCCCAACGGAATCGTCTGCCTGGCCGGCGTGGCCGGGGAAGGAAGCTCCGGAGCCGCCGGTTTCGCCCGCGACATGGTCCTGGAGAATCGGACCATGTTCGGGACGGTGAACGCCAACCGGCGGCACTACGAGCAGGCGGCCCGGGTCCTGGCTGCCGCCGATCACTCATGGCTGGAGCGGATGATCGACCGGCGTGTGCCGATCGACGATTGGCGGGACGCCTTTCGGCGCGAGGCCGATGCCGTGAAGACAGTGATCGAGTTCCTCCCACCGGACTCTCCGAGTGCCCCGTCGTAACCGGGTCGACCCATTCGGCGACCTCCACGCCGTCTCTCATCGGGGTCTGTTCACCGGTAACCGTGGCTGTCTCGTCGACGATCACGGTCGGATAGCTCGTCATCATCGCGGTGACCTATGGATCACATGTGTCACCGAATACCGAGGCTGGCGACATCCGGTGGACGCCCCGGGGACATGGACCCCGCTCTTCTTCCTCGACGATGCGGTGGCGTTGGCGGCCGGTCATCGCCCTTGTGGGTTGTGCCGGCGCCCCGATTACGCCCGATATCGGGAGGCGGTCTCCCGAGCGCGAGCCGAGCCTCCTCCGGGCGCTACCAGGTTGAACCGGCTCCTGGCAACGGAGCGGCTCCGGCCCGGTCGTGGCCTGGAGCGGGCTGCCGACCGCATCACATGGGCAACGTCACTCGGTCTGCTCCCACGGGGAACGATCATCATCGACGCCGGGCGCAACCCCTTGTTGGTGATCGACGATCGCCTGATGTCGTTCGACTTCTCGGGCTGGGCCGATCCCAGACCCATTCCCCTCGGCGAAACCGTGGAGGTGCTCACACCACCAACCTCCGTCGCTGCCATGCGACATGGCTTCGAGCCCGTCTTGCACCCATCGGCCACGATCTAATTCCACGAGCCAAAGGTGCCCTTCGGGATACCGTCTGGCACAGCCCATGACTGCTCAGGCCCCGTCCTACCGCGCCACACTCACCACCTACCTCCGCCCGCTGCGGGGCCGGGTGGCCGTGCTCGGCGTGCTGCTGCTCGGCTCGATCGGGCTGCAACTGGTGATACCGCTCATCCTGGCCGACTTCATCGACACTGCGATCAGCGGGTCCGCCGTGGCCGGGCTCACCACCGCCGGCATCGCCTACCTGGTTGCGGGGATCCTCAACCAGTTTCTCGACGCCGGTGCCTCCTATCTGGGCACGGACATCGGTTGGAGCGCGACGAACCGTCTTCGTGAGGAGCTGACCGAACATCTCTTCACCCTCGACATGGGGTTCCACAACGACACGACTCCCGGCGAGATGATCGAGCGGGTCGACGGAGACGTCACCGCCCTCTCCGAGTTCATCTCCCGGTTCCTGGTCAGGCTGATCGCAGCTGCCATCCTGCTCACCGGTGTGATCGTGGTCTGCTGGCTGGAGACGCCTGCGATGGGCCTGACGATCACCATCTATGTGATCGCTGTCGTCCTCTTCCTCGTCCGTCTCCGGTCTATCGCGGTCGCGGCTGCCGAAGAGGAGCGGGAGACGTCGGCCCGGCTCTATGGCTTCATCGAGGAACGGCTCGCCGGGGTCGATGACATCCGCTCGCTCGGCGCCGGTCGATTCACCATGAATCGGTTCGTCCCGGTGATGCGGGACTTCTACACCCGGACCACCCACGCCTGGCGCAAGAGGATCCTGGTCTGGGTCTCGGCCAACACCGCCTTCTGGGCGGGCGATGCGCTCGCCCTGATCGTTGGTGTGTGGCTCACCCTGAACGGCACCATCTCGGTGGGCACGGCCTTCCTGATCCTCCAGTACGTCCAGTTGGTGCGTCGGCCGATCGAGCAGGTCACACAGGAGCTCCAGGAGCTGCAGAAGGCAGCAGGCGGAATCGTCCGCATCGATCATCTCCGACGTCTCCGGACCTCGATCTCCGATGGCGACGAAGTGCTCCCATCCGGCGCTCTCGCCATCGAGTTCGATCGTGTCTCCTTCGCCTATGAGGACCGCGGCGTGCTCGACGATGTCAGCTTCGCCCTGGCCCCCGGCCGTTCGCTCGGGCTGTTGGGCCGGACCGGCGGTGGCAAGACAACCATCACCCGTCTCATCGCCCGGCTCTACGACCCGGACCATGGAGTGGTCCGCCTCGGGGGGCACGATTTGCGGAGTGTCCGCTCTGCGTCGTTGCGGGAGTCGGTCGGGGTCGTCACCCAGGACGTGCAGTTGTTCGAGGCCACGATCAAGGAGAACCTGACCTTCTTCGAGGAGCGAGCGGATGCCGAGATCTACGACGTGCTCGAATCCGTCGGGCTGGGGGATTGGATCCGGAGAATCGGGCTCGATAGTCAGCTCGGGCCTGGTGGCCAGGGTTTGTCCGCCGGGGAGCAGCAGCTGCTCGCCTTTGCCCGCGTCTTCCTCCAGGACCCGGGCGTGGTGATACTCGACGAGCCGTCGTCACGTCTCGACCCGGTGACCGAGGCTCTGCTCGCCACGGCCACGGAGCGCCTGTACGCCGGCCGCACCGTGGTGATCATCGCCCACCGATTGGAGACGGTCCGTCTCGCCGACGAGATCATGGTGGTGGATGCCGGTCGAATCGTCGAGCATGGGCCCCGCCATGAGCTGGCAGCCGATCCCGGCACGCGTTATTCAGCGCTGCTGGCCGCGGGCAGAGGCGACATCCTGGGAGACACCCGGCCATGAGCACACTGCGTCTGGTCTGGGAAGTGATCAGGTATCGCCCCGGGCGATTCCTCTACTGCTTCGCCATGTGGACCATCGTCCACGGCCTACCGCTCGCCTTCGGGATCTTGATCGCACAGGTCTTCGACCGTCTCGCTCAGGGCAGTCCCGTCGATGAGACTGCATGGGCGCCCGCCATCGTCTTCGCCATCCTCGCAATCGGTCGGAACCTGGTCATATGGCTCGGCGACATCCACTGGATCAACCATTGGCTCGAGCAGTCTCTCCAACTGAGGCGCAATCTGCTCCGTTGGCTGATGGAGGCCCCGGGCTCACGAGTGGTGCCCTTGGCCCCGGGGCAGGCGGTCAGCACCTTCCGCGACGACGTGGACGACGTCCTCGAGTACATGGAGAACTGGGTGGACATGGGTGGCCTGCTGTTCTTCGGGATAGGGGCGATCGTGGTGATGGCGTCCATCGACGCCGGACTCACCACGATCCTCGTAGTGCCGTTGGTCCTGACGATGATCCTCACCCAGGCCCTCAGCCCGCAGATCCGAAAGCGCCGTCGGGCGATGCGGGAGTCGACCGATCGGGTGACCGGGTTCATTGGGGAGACATTCGCCGGAGTGCAGTCGATCAAGCTGGCCGCGGCCGAGGATCAGATGCTGGAGCGTCTCCACCGGCTCAACGAGACCCGACACAAAGCAGCTCTGTCCGACACCTTTCTCACCGAGGTGCTTCGTGGCGTGAACCGGAACATGTCGACCATCACCGTCGCCATCGTGCTGCTGTCCGCGGCCGGCTCCGTGAGCGAGGGAACCTTCAGCATCTTCGAATTCACCCTCTTCCTCACCTATCTGCCCCGGCTGACCGACTACATGGCCTTTGTCGGTGACATCGTCGCCCAGCATCGGAGGACCGGTGTCGCCTTCGAGCGGATCCGCTCCCTCGCAGTAGACGCCCCCGACGAGGAGCTGCTCGATCGGACCAGGGTGCCGCTGGTGGGTGACATCCCCGATATCGACCTGCCCGACATCGGGATCGACCCGCTGCGAAAACTCGAGGTGCGCGGGCTGAACCACTGGTTCCCGGACGGGGGAGAGGGATTGGAGGGAGTCGATTTCGAGGTCGAACGCGGCTCGTTCACCGTGGTCACCGGCAAGATCGGATCGGGGAAGAGCACCCTGGTCCGCGCCCTCCTCGGGCTGGTCCCTTCGGACGGGGAGGTTCGCTGGAACGGCAAGCTGGTCGAAGACCTCGCTTCGTTCTTCGTTCCGCCCCGTTCGGCCTACACCGCCCAGGTTCCCCGATTGTTCTCCGAGTCGCTCGCCGACAACATCGCCCTCGGGCAACGGGTGGCCCGAGAGCGGCTGCGGGAGGCGGTGCAGTTGGCCGTCCTGGAGCCCGACCTGGAGCGTCTCGAGATGGGTGAGCAGACCATGGTCGGGGCCAGGGGCGTCAAGCTGTCCGGTGGCCAGGTGCAGCGCTCTGCCGCAGCCAGGATGCTGGCCACCGACGCCGAGCTGTTGGTCTTCGACGACCTTTCCTCCGCCCTGGACGTGCACACCGAGACCGAGCTGTGGCGCCGGCTCCTCAGTCAGCGCGATGTGACGTGCCTGGTCGTGTCCCACCGACGCGCCGCCCTCTCCAGGGCGGACCAGATCCTGGTCATGGACCAGGGACGAGTCATCGACCGCGGAACGCTGCCCGATCTCCTGGAGCGCTCCGAGCTGATGCGATCGCTCTGGGCGGAGGAAGGGGAGGCGGCCTAACCGGCGAAGTCCCGGACCGGGAGCCCGGCTACACCGGGGATTGCGGTGAACAGCGAGCCGGCCAGGGGGTCGTCATCGGGCTCGAGGTTCTCACGCGAGGTGGTTATGAACAGCCGGTCCAGACCCGGCCCCCCGAAACAGCAAGCCGTCACCTGACGCGCCTGGACCTCGATCACCTCGTCCAGCTTCCCCGAATCGGTGTAACGATGCACGGCACTGCCCCCGAACAGGGCAACCCAGATCCCTCCCTCCTCGTCGACGGCGAGACCGTCCGGGCCACCGTTCTCTGCGGGGATCTCGACGAGGGTGCGCCTGCCGCGCAGGCCCCGATCGGAGTCGTAGTCGAACACGGAAACCTCGTGGGTCGGGGTGTCGATGTAATAGGCCAGCGAATCGTCGGGGCTCCAGTCGAGACCGTTGGAGATGGTTACCTGCTCGAGCACCACCTCGACCTCACCCGCGGCGTCCAGCCGATAGAGCGATCCCGCTCCGGGGTGCTGGTCGTAAGCCATCGACCCGCAGTAGAAGCGACCGTCGGGATCACAACCACCTTCGTTCATGCGGACGTCGTCACCGTCCCAGAGATCGCCGAGTCGGCGGATCGAGCCATCGGGCTCTTCGAGTGCGAAGCCACGCTCGATCCCTAGCACCGCCCCCCCTCCACGGCGGGGCCTGACGATGGCGGCGATGTCGGCCACATGGCGGCGGTCGATCGAACCGTCCGTGCCCAGAGAGAGGACGTCGCCATCGAGCATGTCTACCCAGCGAAGACCACCCCAGGCATCGGACCACACCGGTCCCTCCCCGTGGTACACCACGGGATCGGTCAGTGGCTCGGCTCTCACTGGTGGCGACGAGTCAGGCGGGAGCGGGTGGCGGCACCGCGCCACTGCCGGACCGGCCAAAGGCCGCCACAAGACGCATGACCCCGATCATGATCATCCACACGCCGGCCACGACGGCGATGACGAACAAGGTGATCTCCGGCCAGACCATGGCCACGATCCCGGCGGCGATCGAGATCAGACCCGAACCGAGCTCCCATCCCCATCCCGGGCCTCGGTCCACGATCGACTCGATGGTCTCGATCAGGCCTCCGACCACCCAGAAGACGGCGAGCACGATGACCACAGCTCCCAGGTTGCGGATCGGTCGGAGGAACAGCGAGGTCCCGGCGATGAGAGCGAGCACGCCGAAGATGACTGCGAGGACGCGCCCTTCACCGGTCTGAAAGGCGTTGACCACGAGAAGGACGCCCCAGACCAGGATCTGGATGCCGAGGAGGATCACCAGGGCCAGGATGGTCACACCGGGCCAAACCAGGGCCAGGACGCCGGCGATGATCGAAAGGACGCCAAAGGTGATCAGAGCCCATCTCGGCCATCCCAGGGAATAGGTTTCGGCCTGCATCATCGGACATGCTCCTCGGTTGGCTGGCGAACGACGCTAGCCATGACGACGAAGCCGACGCGTCGAACGGAGCAGTCGGGTTCGGTGAGTCCCGGCTAGCCCGTCGGCGTCGATCCCTCCCAACGCAGGTGCTCCTCAAGGAAGCCGAGCGTCCGTGTCCAGGCCCGATCCCGGGCTTGGGGGTCGAAGGTGGCGCCATCGGGCTCGGCGAACCCGTGTCTGGTGCCCGGGATCCTCTCCACTTCGACATCGAGGTCCTCCAGACGCATCGTCGCCTCCATGAAGGCGGCCTCGTCGTCCGAGACGTATTCATCCTCCTCGGCGAGGTGGATCAGGTAGGAGGCCCTGGAGCCGGCGAAATCGATCTGCTGGCTGCCATAGAAGGACACGGCCGCATCGACCAGATCGGCGAGACGGACCGACGCCCACAGTGCCAGAGAGCCGCCCATCCCGAAGCCGACGATCCCGATCGGGCCTTCTGTCGATTTCTCGTGGAGCAGCTTCGCCGACGACAGGACCAAGGAGGCGAGCCGGTTGGGATCGGCCTTGCCCAGATGGTCTAGAGCCTCCTGCTCGGAGGAGGGGTGCTCGCCGAAGTTGATGTCGGGAGCCAGAACCGTGAACCCGTGATCGGCCAGATCGTCGCACAGACTCTTCACCGACTGGGTCAGTCCCCAGAAGGAGTGCAGGACCAGCACGCCCGGGCCCGGCCCCGCGTCACCAGAGACGAAGTAGGCGAGATCGCGAACCACGACGAGAAAATACCGGGCCTACCCTGGTACCCGATGACCTCGGCGGTCGCCCCTCTTCGATACGGCTCTTTCCGCACGCTCTGGGTGGCATCGATGCTGTCCGCGTTCGGGACGTTCATCCAGAACCTGTCGTCGGCCCAACTGATGCTGGATCTCACCGGGTCCAACACCTGGGTAGGGATGATGGTTGCCTCGACCTCGCTGCCCCTCCTCTTCTTCGGCCTCGCCGCCGGAGCCCTGGCCGACATGTTCGACCGGGCCAAGCTCATGCTCCTGGCCCAAGGGATCATGGGCGGGTCGGCCCTGGCGATGGCCGTCCTCACCTGGACCGATGTCATCACACCGCCCTTGCTCCTCGGGCTGGGGTTCGTGCTCGGGACGGGGGTGGCCCTGAACCTCCCCACCTGGCAGGCGCTGCTCCCCGACATGGTCCCCCGGGGTCTGATCGCATCGGCAGTTGCCCTCCAGTCGGCTGCGTTCAACGTCGCCCGCGCCGTGGGCCCCGCCCTGGGCGGGCTGATCTACGCGGTGTTCGGTGCTGCGGTGGGCTTTGGGGTGAATGCCCTCACCTACGGGTTCGTCATCGCCGGACTGCTCATGGTGATGAGCACCTTCGAACGTCGGGAGAGGGATCCCGCCCCCTTGGGCACGGCGATCCTGCTCGGCATTCGCTATGCCAGGTTCACCAAGGCATTTCGCAATCTCCTCCTCCTGGTGTCCCTATTCGCCATCACCTCATCGGTGGTGCAGTCGGTGCTACCGGGCCACAACCTGGCCATCGGGGGCACACCAGGGACTCTCGGCATCCTCCTCGGTGCCATGGGTGCCGGTGCCTTGGTGGCGACCGCGATGAGGCAACGGTTCATCGATCGCTTCCAGAATTGGGCCCCGGTGCTGACGATCTGCTCGTTCGGCCTGGTCGGAATCGGGCTCGGGCTGTCCTCCACCGTCGAGGTAGCCGGCATCTTCATGTTCTTCTCGGGTGCCTTCTGGGTGCTCACCCTCACCAACCTCAACGCCACGGCTCAGCTCATGGCACCCGAGTGGATCCGGGGCAGGGCGATGTCGCTCTACAGCTTCTCCTTCGTCGGGATCATGCCGATCGGTTCGATCATCTCCGGGATCCTGGCCGACGCCGTCGGGACCGGTCCCGCCATCACCATCCTCTGCTCGGCCTCCGTCGTCCTCGGTGCCCTGGTGCCGCTGTTCCGGATCCCCAGCCTCGATGAGATCGAGTCCCCGGAGTTCACATCCGACCGCCCGGTCCCCTCCCACGAGGAGGCCGTGGAGGGCGGGCCCGTCCTGATTCTCAACACCTGGAAGATCGACCATGAGGACTTCGACGATTTCACCGCCGTGATGAACCTGGTCCGCCTGGTGAGGCTCCGCACCGGCGCCTACCGTTGGCGTCTCCTGCGCAACGTGAGCGAGCCGACAAGGCTGACCGAGCTCTTCGCCACCGGCTCATGGGAGGAGCATCTCGCCCAACACCGAAGGATCGACGACGCCTCGGCCGACATCATCGCCCGGGCCCGCTCCTTCGATCGCGCAGGGGGCCCGGTGACCCGTCACCTGATCTCGGTCGACGTCGAAGACCCGCCCAACTTCGAGGAGCTGGTCATAACCCACGAGGCGATGCACCAGACCGACGGGTCGATTCCGACCATGGCCGATCAAGACGCGGACTGAGCAGGTCCCCTCCCCGCCACGACGGCACTCCCCCCTACGAGGGGAGAAACCTCATCTCGCGGCGAAACTTCTTCCAGTCCGCGGACTTCGTAGACCAGAGGATGTCGATAGCGATCATCCCCAAGCCGATGATCACGAGGGCCCAGGGCACCCAGGCCGGCACACCGGCGGCGATGGCCGCGCCGATGAAGGCGAATGGCATCACCTTGGTGACGATGGCGCCGGAAGCGTGCATCCAGGCTCGAGAGGATGCCGGTGCCCGCAAGTAGGTGGCGTAGTCGAGCTTCACACCGGGTTGTGGCTGGAGAAGGGTGCCGACGAACCAGTGCGTGAAACGCATCCCCATGAAAGTCCCAGCAGTCAGGTGGGCCAATCCGTGGGTGGTGACCAGGACGATCCCGAACCCGAAGAGGAAGGCGATCGCCGCTCCGAACTCGCCCAGGTAATACGACCAGCCGACCAGGGCCAGGCCGACGAGAGTCGCGCCAATGGCGAGCACGTTGCCCAGCCAGATTGGGACGATGAGCAATGCCCACGTCTTGAAGGCTGCCCGATCGATGCGGGCGATCCGATCGGCATACTCGTCGATCAGGGCCGGGTCCCCCTTCACCACTCCAACAGCCTTCCAGAACCCGGTCGGGCCCAACGGCTCGCCCGCAGAGGCGGCCCGTTCCGCGTCGTCCAGTATCGCCCCGACCCGCGACCGGTCCATAGAGGCACATCTAAGTACGGTGCTCTGGTGCAACCGGTGCATCTCTTCCGGGGTTCTTCCTCGAGATGGATGAGCTGACCGCTGAGCTGGCCGCCGACCTGGATGCCTCCTTCCCTGATCTGGTGAAGAGGGCGGGCCCCGGTCTGTACTGGGGTCTGCGGCGGCTATGCGGCGATCACCAGGAAGCCGAGGACCTGACCCAAGAAACCTTCATTCGGGCCTATCGGTCGCTCAGTGAGTTCGACCGGGGACGCTTCGCCGACCTGCGGCTCTCGCCCTGGCTGTGGACCATCGCCCTCAATCTGGGCCGCAACCACCTGCGCAACAGGTCACGACGCCCGGTCTTCGTCGAGATGACCGACCATGGGGACCACGATCCCGAGCCCCCCGACACCGCAGCATGGGATGCGCGTCTGTCAGCCCTCACGATCCACCAGCGCCGCGCGGTCGTGCTGCGCCACGTCGTGGGTCTTGGCATCGGCGAGATAGCGGAAGCAACCGGGCGACCCGAAGGGACGGTAAAGGCAGACATCCATCGCGGACTGGAACACTTGAGACGAGTGATGGAGCAAGAACGATGAGCATCGAACAACGACTTTCGGGGTTGGCAGGCGCACTGCCCGACGGGATTGCCGAAGGGGTGGCCCTGGGCACCGGGCTGGCCGACGGCTACGACATCTACGCCTCCCCTGTGGGCGAGGTCGTGATCACCTTCAACGTGGATGGCGTCTCGTCGGTTGATCTCGCCACCACGGGCTTCGAAGGCCGGTTCGCCTCCCGATACGGGCGACCGCTGCTTCGGGCCGAGCCA
Organism: Acidimicrobiia bacterium; assembly: GCA_048595045.1. Taxonomy (GTDB): domain Bacteria; phylum Actinomycetota; class Acidimicrobiia; order Spongiisociales; family ZC4RG35; genus JARDZU01. Next base: position 45,923 of record JBMDXS010000120.1, on the reverse strand, counting down.
CCGCGGCAGTGGGCCAAGCACATCCCGGAGGCGATGGAGGCAGGCACGCCCGGCCGTCTCCCTGTCGATCTGAGGTCCCGCACCCCGTTCGAGGTGAAGGTGCTGCAGATCGCCGCATCCATCCCCCGGGGCGAGGTCAGGCCCTATGGATGGCTGGCCCGGGAGGCCGAGCGCCCGGACGCAGCCCGCGCCGTGGGCTCGACCATGGCCCGTAATCCCATCCCGCTCATCATCCCCTGTCATCGGGTGGTGCGCTCCGACGGGCACCTCGGGGAGTACTCCCTGGGCGGCAAGCACAACAAGTGGGACCTGCTCCGGCATGAGGGTGTGGATCTGGGGCATCTGGTCGAGTTGGCCGAGCATCACGTCCGGGTCCAGGCAGACCCGTCGACCGGTGTGTACTGCCACCCAACCTGTCACGTCATCCGTGCTTCGGGGCAATGGAACGTCGTGGACTTCAAGACCACCGATGCAGCGCGGGCTGCAGGGTTCGAGCCCTGCCCCGAGTGCCGTCCTGGGTAGGGATGGTTGACCCGGGCCTGGCCCGGGTACCCTCGCCGACCATGAGGAACGGAATGGAGCGGCTGGCGGTCAACACCGTCAAGGCCCTCGCCATGGACGCGGTGCAGAAGGCCAACAGCGGTCACCCCGGGATGCCGATGGGAATGGCGGAGATAGCGGTCACGCTGTGGGGCCGTTTCCTGAAGGTGGATCCGGACGTCCCCGACTGGCCCGACCGGGATCGGTTCGTCCTCTCCAACGGCCATGGGTCGATGCTCCTCTACTCGATGCTCCATCTCTGTGGCTTCCCGATGGCCATGGAAGATCTGAAGAACTTCAGACAGTGGGGTAGTCCCACTGCGGGACACCCGGAGATCCATCAGAAGCTTGGGATCGAGATGACCACGGGCCCTCTGGGCCAGGGCTTCGGCACCGGGGTGGGGATGGCCATCGCCGAGACCCATCTTCGGGCCCGCCTCGGCGCGGACCTTGTCGACCACCGGACGTTCGGGTTCGTCAGCGACGGCGACTTGATGGAGGGAGTCAGCGCCGAGGCGGGCTCACTGGCCGGGCGATTCGGGCTCGGCAAGCTGATCTATCTGTACGACGACAACGACATCTCGATCGACGGGTCGACCGATATCACTTTCTCGGAGGACGTGGGGAAGCGCTTCCGGGCCCAGGGATGGCACACCCAGGAGATCGATGGCCACGATCTGGACGCCATCGACGAGGCGCTCGAGGCTGCGATCAACCTCGAGGACCGGCCCTCGCTGGTGATCTGTCATACCCACATCGCCCACGGGGCTCCCAACGCCCAGGACACTGCCGCCTCCCACGGGTCACCCCTCGGCGAAGAGGAGATAGCTCTGGCCAAGCAGGCCATGGGCTACCCGGTCGATCGAAGATTCGAAGTCGATCCGGAGGTGTACGAGTTCTTCGAGGGGGCGATGGCTTGGGGCAGAGAGGAGCGCGCCAAGTGGGAGAAGAGACTGGAGAGCGCCGACGAGGAGCGCCGGGCCCTCTGGGAAGAGCTCCACTCCTTTGACCCGGTCTCGTTGGATGGGCCCGAGTTCACCGTCGGCGAGACGATGGCCACCAGGTCTGCCTCGGGCAAGGTGTTCCCCGAGATCTCGGAGAAGGTGCCCGGCTTCCTCGGTGGATCGGCCGATCTGGTTGCCTCCACCAAGACCGTCCTCGACACCTCCCGGCGCTACTCGGCTGCCGACCCGAGCTCCCGGGACATCCCCTACGGGGTGCGGGAGCACGCCATGGGATGCATCACCAACGGAATGGCGGTGCACGGTGGGCTCAAGCCCTACGCGGCCACCTTCTTCGTGTTCAGCGACTACATGCGACCGGCCGTGCGGCTGTCGGCCCTGATGTCCGCCCCCTCGGTCTGGGTTTGGACCCACGACTCGGTGTTCCTGGGTGAGGACGGCCCCACACACCAGCCGATCGAGCACCTCGCCTCACTGCGGGCCATGCCCAACTTGTGGATGGTTCGCCCCGCCGACGCCAACGAGACGGTCGCCGCCTGGGAGATCGCCCTCAACCGCCACGACGGCCCTGTTGGGCTGCTTCTCACCCGCCAGGACTTGCCCATCCTCCAGACCGATCGAGCCGGGGTGGCACGAGGTGGCTACGTCCTCCGGGACGGCGGGGATGTCACCATCATCGCCACCGGATCCGAGGTCCATGTCGCCCTGGACGCCGCGGCCGAGCTGGAGGGCGATGACATCGCGGCCCGCGTGGTCAGCCTGCCCTGCTGGGAGCTGTTCGCGGAACAGGACGAGGAATATCGGTCGAGTGTCCTCGGCGAGGCCCCACGGGTGGCAGTGGAGGCTGCAGCCAGTTTCGGGTGGGAGCGCATCATCGGGACCGACGGGCTGATGCTGGGCATCGATCATTTCGGTGAATCGGCCCCCGACACAGTCATCGCCGAGAAGCTCGGCTATACCGGCCCGGCCGTGGCGGCAAAGGTCCGGGAGCATCTCTCGATATCGAGTTGAGCCGGACCGTCGACGTAGTCGTCATCGGAGCGGGGATCGCCGGAGTCTCCGTGGCGTACGACTTGGCGGTGCGGCACGAGGTGGGGAGGGTCGTGGTGGTCGATCCACGTCCGCCGCTGACGCTGACCTCGGACAAGTCGACGGAGTGTTACCGGAACTGGTGGCCCAACAGACCGATGGTCGACCTGATGAGCAGATCGATCGACCTCCTGGAGAAGATGGCGACCGAGTCAGGAAACGTCTTCGGCCTCAATCGAAGGGGATACCTGTTCGTGACCGCGGACGCGGAGCGCTTTCACCGGATGGTCGAAGACGCTCACCACACCTCCACCCTCGGGGCGGGCCCGGTCCGTTTCCACCCCGGGCCGCTGCCCTACCGGCCGTCACACCACGAAGGATTCGCCGGTGCCCCGGAAGGGGTCGACCTCCTGGTTGGGAGTGACATGGTCGTCGAACATTTCCCCTATATCACCCCTGCGGCGGTGGGCGCCGTGCACGTACGCAGGGCCGGTTGGTTCAGCGCCCAGCAGCTCGGGGCGTGGATGCTGGACCAGGCCAGGTCACACGGGCTGGAGCTCGTCGTCGACGAGGTGGCCGGCATCGAATCGGCTGGTGGGGCGGTCGGCCAGGTGAATCTGGTCGGCGACGGGCCAATCGAGACACCGGTCGTCGTGAATGCCGCGGGTCCGATGGCCGGCCCGGTGGCGGCGATGGCCGGTCTCGACCTGCCTCTCTACTCCGAGCTACATCTCAAGGTCGCTTGCAGGGACCATCTCCGTGTTGTCCCCCGGGACGCCCCGATGATCATCTGGAGCGATCCGCAGCAGCTCGACTGGACCGACGAAGAGCGGGAGGCCCTATCGGCGGTAGGGCGTGATGACCTGCTCCGAGAGCTCCCCGTGTTCTGTCACGGCCGACCCGAAGGCGGAAGTGACTCCCCCTACCTGCTCGGGTTGTGGGAGTACCACGGCATAGTCGACGAACCGGTCTGGCCCCTGCCGGCAGACCCCCTCTACCCCGAGGTGGTGTTGCGAGGGCTGAGCACGATGGTCCCGGGTCTGTCCGCCTATCGGGAACGTCTCCCTCAAACGACAGTGGACGGGGGCTACTACACCAAGACCCGGGAGAATCGCCCCCTCATCGGGCCCGCGGGCCCAAGCGGCTTTCATCTCTTGGTCGGATTCTCCGGGTTCGGGGTGATGGTGGCAGCCGGAGCGGCCGACTTGCTGGCCCGGCACGTGGTGGGCGCCGAGCTACCGGATTACGCCGAGGCATTCCTTCTCGCCCGATATGACGACCCGGGGTACCTGTCCTCCATCTCCGGGCCTGTCAGCTCGGGACAACTCTGAGAGTCAGTCCTCGAGGATCGACAGGATGTTGCCGGCGGGATCCTCGAACCAGGCGATGGGCGGGCCACCCTCACCGCGCCAGATCCCCTTCTCATCTTGGTCGAACTGCTCGTACCTGATCAGGCTCACACCACGCTCGGCCAGTTCGTCGGCCGCGAGGTCGATGTCCTCCACCGGGAAGTTCAGGATGGTGAAGGTGGCCGGCTCATGATCGTCCTTGGGGTAGATCATGATGTGCCCACCATCGGGTATCCGCAGGGCGAGCATCCCGTTCTCTTCGGTCACTTCGAGGCCGAGGATCCCGCCATAGAAGTCCTTGGCTCGTTGGATGTCGTCGACCGAGAACCCGCTGAAAGCCCTGGTATCGGTGAACATTGACTGCCTCCTCTGGGGCGGTTTCGATGAGTTTCCCCCTCGTCGGGAGTCTCTAACCACGTTGCCTGCAGATGACCCTTCCAGTCGTGCATTCGTCACCTGCGACATGGGCGCGGTCTCCTCGCCCGATCTCGGGACCGTCGATGCCGTGTCCCGTCTCCGCATGTCGGTGTTTCACATGGGATATTTGCTTCGTCTCAGAGATGCCACACCCGAGCTCGAGGAGTTGCTCACCCTGTGCGGGCTGGGCGACAGCTCATTCCTCGTAACTGAGCGGCAGCCCGAACAGGGGGAAGAGCCGGTCGGTGTCGAGGAAGAAGTTGAGCCCTGTGATCGAACCACCTGACATCTCCAACACCTGGAGCGCCCAGGGGGCATGGCCACCTCCCGGGGCGGGTTTGTACTGGCCGAAGGCGGGCAGACCGTTGGCCGGGCCCGCCGGTACCACCACCGAGCCGCGGCACCCGATCCCGGTGCCGAGGAAGAACCCCCGCACTTGCTCCGGGCCGCGGAGCCACATCCCGTAGGGCGGCATCGACTGGACCACGTCTTCGCGGAGCAGCTCGACCAGAGAGTCCAGGTCGTAGCGCTCGAAGGCGTCGACGTATCGGTAGAGGAAGGCCCTCTGGTCATCGTCGAGTGGGTCAAGGGGGTCGGATTCTCCAGGGCTCTGCTCGGCCAGGGTCGCCCTGGCCCTCTGCAAAGCGCTGTTTACCGAAGCCACGGTGGTCTCGAGCAACTCGGCCACCTCGTCGGCCTGCCATCTCAGCACGTCACGCAGGACCAGGACCGCGCGTTGCCGCGATGGCAGGTGTTGGAGGGCGGCCACGAATGCGAGCCTCACCGAGTCACGGGACACGACGACGTCGGCCGGATCGGGCCCGGCAGGCAGGAGGATGCCGTCGGGCGCCGGCTCCAGCCAGGTGATCTCAGGGAGTGGAGCCGGCAGCATCGTGTCCGCACTCGACGCAGGCCCCAGGTCCATCGGCCTGGCCCGGCGTTCCCGTCCCTTCAGCATGTCGAAGCAGACGTTGGTCGTGATCCGGTAGAGCCAGGTTCGCAGGGCGGAGCGGCCCTCGAACCGATCCAGCGCCCTCCATGCCCGCACCATGCTCTCCTGAACCGCATCTTCGGCCTCGAATGGCGAGCCCAGGAGCCGGTATGCATACCCGGTCAGCTCCGAACGGTATGGCTCCAGGTCCTCGAAGGAAGGGGCCTGTCGCCCGGGCCCGGTTGTGATGGATTCGGCCATCCCGCTCCGATCGCTCGTTCTACGTCTCCAGTCGGAGGGGGAATGAGCCCCCTGCCCGATGACTCGAGAGCAGCATCGATCAATTCTGGTTGTGATTGCGGTCTATGTACGTGGGGTAACCCGGAAGGGGTAACCCAAAGCCGGGCGGTCAGAATCCCGAATTCGAAGGAGATTGTCATGCAGCATTCGTCCCAGACGCCGAAGACACCGTCCGTGGTTCAGCTAGGTCAGGTGCTCACCGGCGAGGTGATCGGGCCGGAGGACTCTGGGTATGACGAAGCACGGGCGGTTTTCTACGGCATGGATCGCAAGCCGGCAGCGATCGTCCGGCCCACGGATGCCGACGAAGTCGCATATGTCGTGTCGATCGCCCGGGACACGGGGACCGAGCTGGCCGTTCGCAGCGGTGGTCACAGCATCGCCGGGCACTCGGTGTCCGATGGTGGGCTGGTCCTGGATCTGTCGGCGATGAAAGGGATGAGCACAGATGACGAGAACAAGACAGTCTGGGCACAGACCGGTCTCACCGCAGGAGAGCTGACCGGTGCTCTCGGCCGCCATGGGCTGGCGGTCGGATTCGGCGACACGGGCTCGGTAGGGATCGGTGGCCTGACGCTGGGGGGTGGAGCGGGCTTCCTGTCACGCAAATTCGGCCTGACCATCGACTCACTGATCGCCGCCGAGTTGGTGACCGCCGATGGGAAGGTGACACGGGTCGACTCGGAGAACCATCCCGACCTCTTCTGGGCAATCAGGGGAGGAGGCGGGAACTTCGGAGTGGCGACCGGGTTCTTGTTCCGCCTCCAGGAGGTGGGCGAGATCGTGGGCGGGATGCTGATCCTCCCCGCGACGGCGGACAACATCTCCTCGTTCGTCGAGCTCGCCGGGTCGGCTCCGGAAGAGTTGACGACGATCGCCAACGTCATGAAGGCGCCACCAATGCCCTTCCTCCCCGAGGACCTGGTAGGCCGGCCGGTGCTCTTCTCGATCCTCGTCTACGCAGGTGACGTCGACACCGGAGAGGAAGTCGTGGCACCCTTCCGCGGCCTGGACACGCCCATCGTCGACATGGTGGAGCCGGGCACCTATGCCGGGATCTACGAGGCAGAGGAAGAGGAACAGGCGCCACCGTTCACCTTCGCAGTGCGCAACTTGTTCGCCGACGACATCGACAAGTCCGACGGCGATGCGATCCTCGAAGCACTGGAGACGTCGACCGCCCCGATGGCGGTCACCCAGATCAGGGTGATGGGTGGCGCGGTGGCGCGGGTGCGCGACGACGCAACCGCCTATGCGCACCGCAGTCGGCCGATCATGATCAACGTGGCCTCCGCCTTTGCGGACCCTGCCGAGCGGACGACTCACGAGTCCTGGGTAGACACCTTGGCCAAGACCCTGAGCGGGGGTGGCGAAGAGGCCTACGTCAACTTCCTCGGCGATGTCGCCGAGGCCAGGGTGAGACAGGCCTATCCAGGTGGAACCTGGGACCGGCTCCGGGAAGTCAAGCGGCGCTACGACCCGGGGAACCTGTTCCGTCTCAACCAGAACATCCCTCCCGCCGGCGCCTGAGTACTCACGGCCTCTGGCAGCCCACCTCATAGGAGCGGCACAGCCAGCGTTGTATCTCCTCGTCGAGGTCATCCAGACTGGAGATGCGGAGGTAGTAGACCCAGTCACGCCCGCCGTAGTGGGCCACCCTGCAACGAGGACAGGTCCAGAGGTCGGCGAGTCCCGGTTCCATCATTCAGCGTGTCAGGGCCAGTTCGTGATGAGGCTGAAGGGCATAGACGATGGCGTCCCGGGGCGTCATCTCGGCCCCGGCGCTCCGAGCCTCGGCCAGCTCGGGCTGCTCCGTCTCCGCCGCCACCCCGGCCGCGTCGAGGAGCCCGGCGAGCAGGGCCCAGCGGGTCAAGCCGACTTTCGACCTCGCCTCGTTGGCTGCCCCCAGTGCAGTCATGGCACGTACCGGATCGTTCTCGGCGAAGGCCAGCCACGCCACTGCATCGAGGAAGATCGCCAGGGCTTCCTGACTCCGGATGCGGTCGAGTAGCTCCACCCCGTCTTCGAGCTTCTTCCTCGCCCGCCCCACGTCCCCTGCGGTCAAATAGGTCATCGCCGCCTGGCTGTAGGTCTGTGACATCAGGGAGACGATGTCGAGCTCCTTGGCGATCTCGAGCACCTCCTCGTGATACGCCAACCCGGCTACCAGGTCCCCATCCAGGGTCGCCCTCCCCGCCTGGAAGCTGAGGGCGTAACCGAGGAGGAAAGGGTCGTCGAGAGTGCGGGCCAGATGGACAGCCTCCTCGATCTGACTGCGAGACTCCACGTCGAGTGGATCGGAGAACTGCAGAGAGCCCGCCAGCATCAGACGCCCCCACGCCTCGGTTTCGCGGTCTTCCACGGTCGAGGCCAGCTCGATGGCGGTGCGGGCCAGGCCCATTGCCTTCGACCAGTCGCCTATCTCCATCCGATAGCCGGAGGCGACGAAATAGATGAACGCCCTGAGATGAGGGTCGAGACGGTCACTCTCTGCGATGAGACGTTCCGTGTACGACTCCATGCCCAGCCAATGGTCGCCCTGCCATAGGAGGATCCAGGAGTTGGCGTAGAGAGCCGCCGCCAACTCGATCCGATCCGCCTCGAGGGCCCATTCGCCGGCGGCTGAGATGTTGGGCCAGTCGCGCGAGAGATCGATGACCGTCTCCCGCTGGCGCGGGCCCCGCATCATCGGTTCGGCGCGGAGCAGGACGGAGGCGAAATGCTCGGCGTGACGGAGCCGGGTCTGCTCCTCGTCATGGTCCTCGGCCAGGCGCTCCACGGCGAACTCTCGCATTGCGCTGGCCATGCTCATCCTGCCATCGCCCTCCACCAAGACCATGCTCTGGGCCGCCAGGTTCTCCAACCCCAGGAAAACATCGGGCGCGTCATCCCCAACCACTGCCTCGGCCGCGTCCAGCGTCCAACCGTCGACGAAGACAGCAAGCCGGCGAAACAGAGTCTGATCCGCGGTGGACAGGAGCCCGTGACTCCACTCGATGGTCGCCCGAAGGCTCTGCTGGCGCCAGGGCAGTGCCGGAGATGTGGTCGCGAGATCGAGCATCCCGCGCAGGCTCTCCAGGATGCCCTCCGGCGGGAGGAGCCGGGCTCGGGCTGCCGCCAGCTCGATCGACAGTGGACTGCCCTCAAGCCGGGCAACCAGATCCCGGACCACACCCGAGTTCTCCGGGGTCAGCATGAAATCCGTCCGGACTGCTCGGGCCCGGGCGACGAAGAGCCGAACGGCGGGGGAAGCGGCAATCTCGTCGTGCGGAGCGCCGTCAGCAGGCCACCCCAGCGGTTCCACCCGGAACTCGTGCTCGGCTGCAATGCGTAACGCCCCTCTGCTGGTGACCAGGATGGTGAGGTGGGGGCACTGCGCCAGGAGGTCGGCGACACCCACGGCGGCGTCGGAAACCCTTTCGAAGCCGTCGAGTACCAGGAGCGATTCCATTGGGGCGAGGTGATCGGAGAGGGAATCGAACCCCGGGTGGGTCGGATCGGTGGGGAGACCGAGTTGCTCCGCGATCGCAGTGGCGACGCGGGTTGCATCGGCGTAGTTGGAGAGGTCGACATACCCGATCCCATCAGCGAATCGCGAGCCGAGCCGGCCCGCAACGGCGATCGCCAAACGACTCTTGCCTACTCCGCCGGGCCCGGTGAGGGTCACCAGTCGGGTGCCGACTCGGAGGAGTTCCATCACCGCCTCGATCTCCTCCTCCCGCCCGATGAGGTCGGTGAGATTGTTGGGGAGATGAGCCTCCTGCGGGCGTGCCCTGACCGGGGGGAACCCGGATGGGAGATCGGTCGCCTCGAGCTGATAGAGCCGCTCGGATCGGCTCAGCCCCTTCATGGAAAAGAGGCCGAGCTCGCGGCTTTCCAGACCCAGGTCGGAGATCAGAGAGTGGGTCGCCTCCGAAAGGAGGACCTGGCCCCCCCAGGCCGCAGCCATGATCCGGGCTGTCCGATGGACGTCGATCCCGGTGTAGTCATCGCCGATCAACGTGGGGGCCCCGGTATGGATCCCCATGCGGACCCTGACATTGACGGCCCCGGGCCAGGCCGTCGCCTCGAAGCCCCGCTGGGCGTCGATCGCAGAGGAAACCGCCTCGCCGGCCTCGGTGAACGCGGCGAACAGACCATCCCCCTCCGCACCGAACACAGTCCCGTTGTGGGAGCGGACGATCTCCTCGGTCAGATTCCTGTACTCACCGAGCAGCCCGGGATAGGCGTCTCCCAGCTGTTCGAGGAGCCCGGTCGAGCCCTCGATGTCCATGAACAGGAAAGTGACCGTCCCTGCGGGAAGCGGGCTGCCGGGAGGCTGGATCATCTCGATCGATGTTAAGAACCCGGGGTCAGCCGTGCTGTTCGATGAACTCCAAGACCCGTTCCCATGCATCCGCCGACTCGCGGCTGAAACTCTCCTGCTTTCGGTCGAAGAAGGAATGTGGTGCGTCGGAGTACACCACCACTTCGTGCTCGACGTCGGCCCGGTCCAATGCCTCCCGGAACTCGTCGACCACCTCGCCAGGGATACCGGGGTCGTTTCCCGCCATGAGCGCAAGGATGGGACAAGCGAACCGGTCCACGAACTCGATCGGCCCGGCCGGAGGCCGTCGGGGGTTCCCATAGAAGCCGATCGCCCCGGCCAGCCCATGACCGGCCGCAGCCTGATGCCAGGAGTTGGAGCCGCCGAAGCAGAAGCCAAGAGTGAACACCGGACGCGTCGGGTCCTGGTCCCTCAAATGGGCGATGGCGGCCGACGTGTCTGCGGTGACGCCTTCCAGGGTGGTGAGGGGCACATGCTCCTTGTAGGGAAACTCATCGTCCCTCTTGCCGACTCCGGCCGTTCGACCGAAATAGTCGAGGGCCACCGCGTCATACCCGTGCTCGGCGAAGCGGAGTGCTAGCTCCTCGTAGAAATGATGAAGACCGCGGACATCGGGGAGGATCACGATGCCGGGGCCCTTGCTCTCGGTGCTGGAGGCTGCGAATGCGGCCAACTTGTTGCCATCCGACGCCGTCAGTACCAGGTCCTGACCAGAGGAGCCGCCGTCGATCGGGTCGATCGGCGGCGTCGAGTCTCCGTTGTAACACATGGGCACGAAACTACCCCGGAATGGCGAGGCGCAACCCGGGCGGGGAGCCCCATCGGCTCCTGGGCCAGGTGAGCCATGATTCCCGGGATAGGAGATCACCGACCGGACGTGGCCACCTCCTGAGCCACCCCCGGGGGACGGGAACGGGTATCTCATCAGAAATACCGTCGCACCGTCATCGGTTGACGCCTATCGTGCCGAGGCCCCACCTCGGGATTGCGGACCGAAACTGTCCGCATTAGCCGATACATTTCTCAGACAGATCCCCAGCGGCGCGAGTACTTCGATCGTCCCCGAGACGGACCGCTTCTCGTCCCCAGGACCGATGAGTTCTGGATCCGTCAGAGGTCTGATGTAGTGAGATCCCCAAAGCAAGAGGAGAACAAATGACCAACGTCATCGAGGCGTCGGGTCTGGTCAAGCGGTACAAGGATGTGACCGCGCTGGCCGGCCTCGATCTCGAAGTGCCGGAGGGCACCGTGCTTGGCTTGCTCGGCCCCAATGGGGCGGGCAAGACGACCGCCGTGTCGATTCTCTCCACCCTGCTCGAGCCCGACGAGGGCCAGGCCACCGTCGCCGGGAAGGACGTGCGCAAGGACCCCAAGGGCGTGCGTCGCCTCATCGGCTTGTCCGGGCAGTACGCCGCCGTAGACGAGCATCTGACCGGGTTCGAGAACCTGGACATGATCGGCCGGCTCTATCACCTCGGTAAGACCCGTTCCCGGGAGCGGGCTCGTGAGCTCCTGGAGATCTTCGACCTGACCGAAGCCGGCGATCGCCCGGTGAAGACCTACTCCGGGGGGATGCGCCGCCGGCTCGACCTGGCCGGCGCCATCGTGGCCGAGCCTCCGGTTCTGTTCCTGGACGAGCCCTCCTCCGGTCTCGACCCCCGAAGCCGGGTGGACCTCTGGGAGGTCATCCGTGACCTGGTGACCGAGGGTGCCACGCTCCTCCTCACCACCCAGTACCTGGAGGAGGCAGACCAGCTCGCCGACGACATCGTCGTGATCGACCACGGGCATGAGATCGCCCATGGCAGCTCCGACCAGCTCAAGACCCAGGTGGGTGGCGAGCGAATCGAGGTGACCGTCTCGGAGCTGAACCACGTGGACACCGCCCACGAGATCCTGACCACCTTCGCGGTGGGCGAGATCCGCATCGACCACCACAGCCGCGGTCTCACCGCCCCCATCGCCGGTGGCGCGAGCACCCTGACCCAGGCGTTGCGTGACCTCGACGCAAGAGGAGTAATCGTCCAGGATGTCGGCCTGCGTCGTCCCACCCTCGACGACGTGTTCCTGAGTCTCACCGGGCACGTTGCGGAGGAGGAAACGGCCGCCGGGAACGGCGGCAGACGCGCCAGCCGGCCCGAAGAGTTGGAGGAGGCAAGTCGATGAGCCAGTTGATGACCGCGCTGGGCGATGGGGCAGTCGTCGCCAAGCGGAATGTGATCAAGATCAAACGGGTCCCCGAGATCCTGGTTTTCGTCCTGCTCTCCCCGATCATGTTCGTCCTCCTCTTCGCCTTCGTGTTCGGAGGGGCGATAGACGTGGCCGGAGGGTCCTACCGGGAGTTCCTCATCGCCGGGATCCTGGCCCAGACCGTGGTCTTCGGGGCCACCTTCACCGGCGCCGGGCTGGCCGACGACATGCAGAAGGGGATCATCGACCGGTTCCGGTCGCTCCCCATGTCGAGGTCGGCGGTGCTGGTCGGGCGAACCTCGAGCGACATCATCTACAACGCCCTCTCCATCACCATCATGTCCCTCACCGGGCTTCTGGTCGGATGGGCGATCAGGACCTCGTTCTGGGAGGCGGCGGCCGGGTTCGGCCTGCTCCTTCTGTTCGCCTACTCGATCTCTTGGATCATGGCCTACATCGGGCTGCTGGTCCCGAGCGTCGAGGTGATCAACAACGCCTCGTTCATGGTGATCTTCCCGCTCACCTTCGTGGCGAACACCTTCGTGCCCCTCGAGACGATGCCGTCTGCCCTGCAGACGTTCGCAGAGTGGAACCCGGTGTCGGCGGTGACCCAGGCGGCGAGGGAGTTGTTCGGCAACATCCCGCCCGGGACGCCCGAGCCGACCGTGTGGTCCCTGCAGAACCCGATCCTGTACACCCTGATCTGGGTGGTGATCTTCATCGCCATCTTCGCACCGCTCTCGATTCGCCAGTACAAGCGAGCCGCTCGCCGCTGAGCAGGAACCCACCTGGATCGCATGGTCCCTCCGGAGTCGACACCCGGCCTCGCGCCGGGTGTTGAGTGACTCTGTCACGAACGACCGAGGAGGCGCCATGGCAAGAAGTGAAGGGCTCACCGAGCGGTTCGAGGGGTTCTCACAGCGGGTGACGCATGCCGTCGGGCGACCGTGGGCTTTTCTCATCGCCCTGGTCGTGATCGTCGTATGGGCGGTGACCGGCCCCGTCTTCGGGTTCGGTGACACATGGCAGCTGGTGATCAACACCGGGACGACCATCGTCACGTTCCTGATGGTGTTCCTGATCCAGCAGACCCAGAACAAGGACAGCAAGGCCATGGAGCTGAAGCTCAACGAGCTGGTTGCAGCCACCAAGGGGGCAAGCAACCGGCTCATCGACGTCGAAGCCCTGACCGAGGACGACCTCGACATCCTCCATGGGTACTACCGCCAGCTGGTGGAGCTCGCCCGGCGTGATCGGGACCTCACCGAGTCACACTCACTCGAAGAGGCGGAGAGGGCGCACACAGGGAAGACGGCAAGTGGGCCCGGGCCAGGGGGCCGGTAGCCTTCGAAAGTGGACACCTCGCAGAGCACGGCGGAAGTGATCCTGGCCGCGATCACCGAGGCGGTGGCCTCAGGAAGATCTCTCAAAGACGTGCTGACCAGGTTGGCGGAGGCCGCCAAAGACATCTCCGGAGCCTCCTACGCGGCCATCGGGATACCCGAGCCGGAGGGTGACGCCTTCGCTGCATTCATCCATGTCGGCATGAGCGACGAGTTGGTCGCGGAAATGGGACCACTCCCCCGGACCCACGGGATGCTCGATGTCATGTTGCACGACCCCGAGCCCGTGCGTCTCCCCGACATCAAGAAGGACCGGCGATTCCGGGGGTGGTGGCCCCGGGCCCACCCCCCGATGAGCTCGTTCCTGGGGGTCCCGATCGTCAGCGAAGGAGAGGTGGTCGGTGCCTTCTATCTGACCGATAAGATGGGGGCGGCCGAGTTCACCGACGAGGATCAGGCCGGGATCGCCCTCCTCGCCTCGCACGCGGCCGCCGCCATTGAAGCGGCCGGGATGTTCGAGGACTCTCGATCCCTCGCCATGTCCGAGGAGCGGGAACGGTTGGCGCGGGAACTGCATGACGCCCTCAACCAATCCCTCTTCAGCCTCAGCCTGACCGCCCGGGCCGCGGCGCGCCATATCGCCACCGACCCGGGCCGGGCCGCCGAGGAGCTGAACGAGATCGCACTTCTCTCCCGGCAGGCGATGACGGAGCTGAGGGCGGTGGTGGATGGCCTGAGGACACCCGATGTGGAGCGAGATGGCCTGGTCCCGGCGATCCGGAGCCTCGCCGACCTGCTCAGCCGTGTCCATCACATCGAGATAGAGGTGCTCGCCGATGGAGAGCCGGGTCTGGAGGGCCGGGCAGAGCACGAAGTGTTCCGCATCGTGCAAGAGGCCCTCACCAACGCAGTACGCCACTCCCAGGCGGACAACGTGACGGTCTCCGTTGCCAACGGCGATGGTCTCGCCGTGACCATCAGCGACGATGGGCAAGGGTTCGAGCCGCAGGCCCGGAATTTCAGGGGGAAACGGCTCGGCCTCACCTCGATGCGGGACCGCGCCTCGGGTCTGGGGGGCCGCCTGACCATCGACTCCGCCCCGGGCCGAGGTGCGACGGTTCGTCTCGAGGTGCCGGCGTGAGCCACGACATCAGAGTCATGATCGTCGACGACCACCCCGTCGTGCGCAAGGGCCTGCGCGCCTTCCTCGAGACCCAGCCCGGCATGGAGGTGGTCGGCGAGGCAGGCGACGGTCGCGAGGCGATGCGGGAGCTGGCCACGGGCGAGCCGGACCTCGTGCTGCTCGACCTCCATCTTCCCGACGCCGCTGGCGCCGAGCTCATCCCGGAGATGCGCAAATGGAGACCATCCGTCAAGGTGCTCGTCCTCACCGGCTTCGCCGATCGACGCGAAGTGGTGCCCGCGATCAGAGCCGGCGCCGACGGCTATCTGCTCAAGGACACCGACCCCGACCAGCTCGCCGAGGCCATCAGGGAGCTGGCCGACGGGAGAACCGTGTATGCCCAAGAGGCGGCCGCCGCGTTGTCCGCCTTCGTCTCCGGGGGCGACCCTCACGAGGCCCTGGCCGATCTCACCGCCCGCGAGCGTGAGGTCCTGGCCGGGCTGGGCCAGGGGTGGTCGAATGCCCGTCTAGCCGAAGAGCTGTTCGTTTCGGAGAAGACGGTGAAGACCCACGTGTCAGCGGTACTGCGCAAGCTGGGCCTGGACGACCGGACGCAGGCCGCCCTTTTCGCCGTCAAGAGCGGGCTGGTCGACCACTGACCGTTGTCGGCCGGCGTTCCCGGTCTGACGGTCAAATGGGCTCCTAGGTCCGCAGACGTAGCCCGAATCGGGCCGGGGACCGATGACCCCGAAAGGGCCGGGTCATACCTTGGGACCATGAGCACAGCCATCGTGACCGGGGCATCGCGCGGCTTCGGGCTCGCCCTGGCCCTGGAGCTGGCCGGAGCGGGATGGGACCTCGTAGTCGATGCGCGGCATCCGGAAGACCTGGGACGGGCGGCGTCCCGGATCGACGCGGCCGGGAGCGGCAGCGTCACCGCCCTCGACGGAGACGTCACCGATCACGGTCATCTACGCAGCCTGGTCGAAGCGGCCACGTCGGTGGGCGGCTTCTCTCTCCTGGTCAACAACGCCAGCCTGTTGGGCCCCAGCCCACAGCCATTGCTGGCGGAATATCCGGTCGAGGTCCTGGAAAGGGTCCTCGCCACGAATCTGATCGCACCCCTCCGGCTGATCCAGGTCGCGCTGCCTTACCTCCGGCAGACCCAGGGCACCGTGATCAACGTCACATCCGACGCCGCCGTCGAGAGCTACGAGGGGTGGGGCGGGTATGGCGCCTCCAAGGCCGCCCTGGAGCAGCTATCCAACGTCCTTGCCGCCGAAGAGACCGGCATCACCATCTACTGGCTCGACCCCGGGGACATGAACACGAGGATGCACCAGGAGGCATTCCCGGGAGAGGACATCTCGGATCGTCCCCTCCCCGCCACCAGGGTGCCCGCGGTGATACGGCTTCTGGATGGGAATCACCCGAGTGGCCGCTACCGCGCCGCCGACCTCCTGGCCGAGGAGGTGGGGGCGTGAGCCCCGCCCCTGCGGCCTTGCGGAGCGCCGATCTGCTCGATGGCTTCACCATCCCGACTGACTTGGAGGCGACCAGGCCGCCAGAGACGAGGGGGATCAGACGTGACCGGGTGCGTCTGATGACCACGGGTCCAGAGGGGATCGGCCACCACGTCTTCTCCGACCTGCCCGTTCTGCTGACTACCGGGGACCTCGTCGTCGTCAACGACTCCGCGACCTTGCCCGCCGCGGTGATGGTCGACCGAAGCCTGGTCATACACTTCTCGACCCGGCTCCCTGGTGGATTGCATGTGGTGGAGCCGCGTCGTCCGTCTGGCGCCGCCTCGCTCCCCTACGAGAGCATCGCGCCGGGGCGTCTGAGTCTGCCCGGCGGCGCCATGCTCGAGTTGCTGGCTCCCTACCCCGACGGCGCCGGGGAACCTCACCGGCTCTGGGTGGCCCGCACGGAGCTGCCCGGTCCGACGACGGAGTATCTGACGACCTGGGGCCGGCCGATCCGCTATCGGCACACCGATGGGCCGTACAAGATCGAGGCTTACCAGACCATCTTCGCCCGCAAACCCGGGTCAGCCGAGATGCCGAGCGCCGGTCGGCCGTTCACCGAGCGCCTGGTCACCGAGCTGACCCTGTCCGGCGTCGCCATTGCCACCCTCACCCTGCACACCGGCGTGTCGTCACTGGAGGCGGGTGAGGGCCCGTACCCGGAGTGGTTCGACATCCCGGAGCCGACCGCCGCCCTGGTCAACCACACCAGGTCCAGTGGGGGCCGGGTGATCGCGGTGGGTACCACCGTGGTTCGTGCCCTGGAGACCACCGCCGATTCCAGGGGTGTGTCCCACCCGGGGCGATCCTGGACCGATCTGGTGATCGGTCCGCATCACGAGCCCGGGGTCGTCGACGGGCTGGTGACCGGCTGGCACGAGCCGGAGTCGACCCATCTCGACCTGCTCGAGGCCTTCGCCGGCCGATCGGCCCTGGCCAACAGCTACCGGGCCGCCCTCGAATGTGGCTACCTATGGCATGAGTTCGGGGACAGCCATCTGATCCTGCCCGGGTGAGCAGACCTGCACCGAGATTGGACCGAGAGGTGCACAATGGATGACTCCGTGTCCCAATCTGGCCGGATCCCCTCAGCTACGACCTGAGCCGGCCGGGGGCCCGGTCAACCGAACTTGGTCTTCGGTCGATCCTGTAGGACCTCGTCAAGGTAGATGTCGGCACTCTCGTTGTAGAAGCAGACCATCCCCGCGATCCGCTCCGACTCCGGCAGCGGATTCTCATAACCCCAGACCAGGTCCGGGTAGGTGGCGTCGTCAGTGGTCACCGACCAATACCGAGCGGTTCCCTTGTAAGGACATTGCGTGATCCTCTCGGTCGGAGTGAGCAGGTCCATGCGGACGTCGTCCTTGGGGAGGTAGTAACGGGCAGGGAGACCGGTCTCGAAGAGGAACCGCCCCTTGTTGCTGTCGGCGATGGTGACCCCGTCGACCTCGACCCGCACCCGCCGGCTCGAGGCGAGGATGTCGACGCGGGTGTGTGGGTCCCGGGCATGGACGAAGACCTCGTCGTCCTCCTCGTACCAGTGGTCCATCGTGTTCCACACCAGCACGTAGCGGTCGCCCAGTTCGGGCATGTTGGGGTCGTGAAAGGCGTACGCCGCCCCTTGTGCCTCCCCCGCCTTCACGATGTACTGGGTGGCCTCACCACGGCTCGGGGACCGCCTCGACTCGCCCGTCGCGGTCAGCAAATCCGTGCGCACATCCGATGATGGGAAGTAGTACGTGGGGTAATAGGGCACCTCCCACACCAGCAGGGTGGCGGAGGAGTCGGCCACGACCTCGTCACCCAACACCGCCCGAACCCGTTTGGTGCACGGTTCGACTCGAACACGGCCCATGTCGGCCATGGGCAGACATTACCGGCTGGGACGACCTGTCGACCTAGGCGGGAATCGAGGCCAGGGTGGTGACGCGAGCCAGCTCCATCGACTCCCAATACGCGCCAAGTCGGGCTGCGAATGCATCGGGCTTCTCGGCATAGATGCGCCGGCCGAGGATCCGGGCAGCCGTCTGAAGATCAGAGCGCCGTTGCTCGGCCAGCGCGCTCATCAGAGATCGTTCCAACGGGTTGGGACAGATGTCGGGACGTTTGGCCAGGGTCTCGAGCAGCTCGGCGAGGTCGCGATCCTGCCCGAGGATCTCGGCGATCCGGTCGAGGGTGAGGGTCATGCCGATCATCACCTCGGGCCAGAGCGGGGTGAGGATCTCCATCTGGTGTTTGAGATATTTGGCTCGTTTCCTCCACATGTGGAACGCCTCGGGGCTCCGCTTCTGGTAGGCGACCACCATCTCGGCACGGCCCCTGGAATGGGTCCTCCTCAATCCGGGGCCGATGGCGCGATAGTCGTTGCGGATGCCGACGCCATAGACCCGGCGGGCGTCCGAGTCCGATGGCCAGGATTCATAGCGCTGGCGGGCCCGCTCCAGATTCGACACGACGCGGGGCACCACCTCGGGATCCTCCATCGCTCTCTGCTCCATGCGGTCCCGTTGGCTGGTCAGCCTCTCCACCACCTCCTCGAAGGTGCCCGGGGCCAGGATCGGGGCGTAGATGTCACGGATGTCCTGTGCCCCATTGACCAAGACCGCCGAAGTTCGGACCTCGGAGAGCAGTCTCGATGTGTCTCGCATCGAGACGTTCTCGAAGCGATATACCTGGTCTCCCAACTCGGAGCGGACCAGGCGGAGCAAGGCCCTTATCCGTTTCGTCGCCTTGCGGGAGGTGTGGACCGCCTCCCGGAACACGTCCTCACCGTCGTAGAAGACCGCGATCGCATCGTCGATTGCCTCCAGGCTGAGCCTCTTCAACCCTGCCCCCAACGGCTCATCTCGGTGGAGGCGGAACGAGGGCAGGGCCATCATCACTCCATCGGCGAGGCGATCCCTGCCCTGGATCACAGTCACCGGGCCAGCGTAACCTTGGCCTTGTTGAGATCCGCGGGTCTTCTCCCCTTCCGATCAGACGGTGAGATCCAGGTCATGATCGCCCATCCGGGCGGGCCTTATTTCGCCCGCCGGGACAACGGGTGGTGGTCGATCGTCAAGGGCATCGTGGAGCCGGAGGAGTCTGATCTGGAGGCGGCGTTGCGGGAGTTCGAGGAAGAGACCGGCTGGCCGGCACCAGCCCGGCCCTGGATCGAGTTGGGCGAGACCACCCTCAAGTCGCGCAAGGTCGTGGTGGCTTACGGCGTCGAGGCCGACTTCGACCCCGCCACCCTGGTGCCTGGTCTGTTCTTCATCAATGGCGTCAGCCACCCCGAGATCGACCAGGTGCGCTGGGTGGGCGCGGAGGAGGCGAAGGCAAAGCTCAATCCCGCCCTCGGTGTCTTCGTCGACCGCCTCGTCGATCATCTCGCAGCACGCCGGGAACAATCTCCCTTGGAGGTGGATTGACACTGACATGAGCGAACAGAGAGACACGGCGGCCGACATCCCCCGCACCGATGCCGAATGGCGAGAGAAGCTCTCGCCCGAGCAATATCAGGTTCTGCGTCAGGCGGGAACCGAGCGCGCCTTCACCGGGAAATACTGGGACACCAAGACCGAGGGCACCTATCGCTGTGCCGGATGTGGCGAGGAGTTGTTCGCCAGCGACACCAAGTACGAGTCACACTCCGGCTGGCCCAGCTTCTATCAGGCCTTGGACCCCGACCGGGTCGAGGAGTCGAGAGACATATCGCACGGGATGGTGAGAACCGAGGTGAAGTGCGCCAGATGCGGTGGGCACCTGGGACACCTGTTCGACGACGGGCCGAGCCCGACCGGGCTCCGGTACTGCATCAACTCGGCTGCGCTCGACCTCGATCGCGCCGAGTAGCTCAGACGGGACCGGCCATGCGCTGCCGGTCGCGATCGAGCAACTCCACGAACTCGGGCTCCCGAGCGGCCCTGGGTATGTCGGCCACTGCGATACGGCCGGTGAGCATCCCGTCGCCGTCCTCGACGAAATCGATCCCGGCCAGCATGTGAAGGACGGGCCTGTTCCACGGCTCGACGACGAAATGCAGCGTCTCGAGGCCGGCGGCTCGTGCCGTGGCCGCCAGCGCCTCGAAGATGGCCCGACCCAGACCGCGTCGTTGGAATCGATCGACCACGGTGATCGCGATCTCGGCATCGACACCATCGACGATGTAGCGCCCTACGCCGGCTGGGTCATCGTCGATCGTCGCTCCCCAGGCCACGTGGCTCACCTGGTTCACGTCCGTCAGGTAACGGAGCTCGGACGCGCTGAGAGCGGAGATCCCCGAACCGAAGCGAGCCCGCCTGCTCTGTGGTGACATCTGGCTCAGACCCTCCACGAGCAGTTCCTTGTCACCGGGATTTACCGGTCTCATCTCGGCCACCGACCCGTCACGGAGAGGTACCTGGATTACTTCGTCGTCTTGGTTCTCGATGGTCATCAGCCGGTGCTTGCAATTGCAAGCATAGTTGACCCATCAGGGTATGCCGATGTCTCCCCAGGGGTGGCGGGTAACTTCCCGCTCATGGCGAGGCGGCGGACGGCCACGGCCACAACCCATTTCGGATCCGGGAAACGGGAGTCACACGACTCCTCGTCGTTCTACGACCGCTTCACCCCGCCGACCGTCACCCGGGACGAGAGGGTGGCGGAGCCAGTCGCCATCGACCTGATCTGGAACGCCGACGCACGTGACATCACCGACGAGATGGTGGCCGACCGCTCTGTGGCCCTGGTGGTCACCTCACCCCCGTATTTCGCCGGGAAGGAGTATGAGACAGATCTGGCCGCCGGCCACGTGCCGTCGTCATATGTCGAGTACCTCGAGATGCTCACCGAGGCACTCGCCGTCTGCCTGCGAAAGCTGGAGCCGGGGGGCCGGATGGCGATCAACGTGGCCAACCTCGGCCGCAAGCCCTATCGATCCCTCTCTGCCGACATCATCTCGATCCTCCAGGACGACCTCGGCATGCTGATGCGGGGCGAGGTCATCTGGCAGAAGGCGAAGGGGGCTGGAGGGAGTTGCGCGTGGGGCTCGTTTCGTTCCCCGCAGAACCCAGTGCTTCGGGACGTCACCGAAAGGGTGGTCATCGCATCGAAGGGAAGGTTCGATCGGGCTCTGAGTCGGGCCCGTCGTGAGGAGGAGGGTCGACCCCACCTGCCGACGATCCCGACCGACGAGTTCCTCGAGGCGACCCTCGACGTCTGGGAGATCCCGTCGGAGAGCGCTCGGCGCATCGGCCATCCGGCTCCCTTCCCGGTCGCCTTGCCCCGCCGTCTGATCGAGCTCTACACCTACGAAGGCGACCTGGTGCTCGACCCATTCATCGGCTCTGGCACCACCGCCGTGGCGGCGACCAGGACAGGGCGCCGTTACGTGGGCGTCGAGACCGATCCCGGCTATGTCGAGCTGGCCCGGGCCCGGCTGGCCGAAGAGGCGACGTGAGGATCCTCGCGGTGTGCGCCGGCAACATCTGCCGGTCCCCGGCGGCGGAGGCCGCGATCAGGGAAGCGGCGTCCGAGGCCGATATCGAGATCACAACCGACTCGGCGGGGACGGGATCGTGGCACATCGGGCAGCCACCACATCCGGAGAGTGTCGCCGCCGGGGCGCGGGCGGGGCTGCACATCGACGGCCGGGCCCGCAAGGTGACCCCTTCCGATTTCGACCGATTCGACATCCTCCTGGCCATGGACAGGGCCAATCTGCGCGATCTGCACGAGCTCGCGCCCACCCGGGAGGCGAGAGCGCGGGCCCGCCTCTTCCGAACCTACGACGACTCGGCCGAAAGCGACGAGGTGCCCGACCCTTGGGGTGGGCCCGAGGCCGGCTACGACGAGACGGTCCGCATCGTCAGGGCTGCCGCCCGCGGCCTGGTCGCCGAGCTATTCGGCCATTCGGCAGATCCTCGGCTGCCCAGCCGGCAATGAGCTTCAGCGTTGCAGGAGCCGGTAACCCTCGGTGAGGAACTCGAGGGCGACCCGCTCCTGATCTTCGGCCTCGAGCAACGTGACGTAAGGGAGACTGGCCCCGTTGAAGTATCGATCGTTCCAAAAGGGCTCATCCCGGTCGATCTCGCCCCAAGCCGACACATACAGGTAGGGCTCGAGATGGCCCCGGTCCCCGGGTGACGCTCCATAGCTGGCCCGCCGCCCCTCGGTCTCGCTGCCCATCTCGATGGCGGGGTCGAAGTGCTCGGGCCACAGTTGGACCCCCGAAACATCATCGGTGGCGGTCCCCTCACCTCGCAACGTCTCGAGGATCTGGGACCCGAAAGCGAACCAATCGGCCAGGGCGAGCGCAGGCTCCTCTTCGACGCGCAACGGGCGGTCGGGCTCCATGGCCGGAAGCGGGTCCTTGAACCCGGTGAACCAGTCGACGTCGTATGCCACGCCGAAGAACTCCGCCGCCGCACGGATCGTGGTGATGACCTGAGTGGCCATCTCCCCGCCGGTCTCCTGCACCAGAAGACTGCCCTCGATCCTCGACACCTTGCCGTCGTACTCGGGGGTCCCGAAACCTCCGGGCGTCGACCGCAGACCCATCCGCTCCTCGATGGCATACCGGGCCGGGGCCAGTGCGAAGAAAGCGAGCTGATGCAACTGATCGCGGGCGAATTGAAAGTCGTCGGGCAGGGGGCCGACCCTCAAGATGAGCTCCCGACGTTCGTCGGCTTGCGCCAGAAGGTGGCCAGCTGCCCCGCCGCCACGAGAAGGCCTCCGGCGATGATGGCGAGGCCGACCCACTCGTCCAGGTTGCCTGCGATTCCTATCGCCTCGTCGACCGAGTACCGGCCCGGTCCGGCGATGGCCAATGCCACGCCGATAACCGACAAGGTCGCCACGTATTCCCAACCCTCGTCGGGGCGATGGAAGTTGAAGAAGCCGGCAAAACGATGGATCGTCCAGAAGGCAACGAACATCGTCGCCACCAGCGCGGCCGCCGCCACCGAGGTGAGGAAGCCGGCGATGAGGGCGAGCCCGATGGCTATCTCGTTCAGTGCGGAGATGCGGGCGTTCAGCTCGGGTGACCGGAACCCCTTGGAGGCGAACCATTTCGCCGTACCCTCCTGGGTCCTCCCGTGGTTCACGCCGTGGGCGATGATCACGATCGCGGCCCACAACCGCAACAGCAGCAGGGCTACGTCGATGGCCGTCATCTCTCCTCCTCCCGGCACCGTTCAGGTGCTTCTCGGGTCATGCCGGCACCACTGCCGACGCCATAGCAGGCGTAACCATAGGATTGCCCGCTCTATGGGTACGGTTGCCGGTCCATGAACAACTGGGCGGAAGGTCTGGTGGCGCTGGGGGTGACCCTCGTCATCGGGCTGGGCATGTGGCTGTTCAGCGGCAGGCCCATGGGAGGAGCGGTGGATGGAGACGATGGCCCCTCGGTCTCCTACGACACGGCGGCGGCGGCACGAGGCGAGGCGCTGGCGGCGGCGACCGGGTGTCTGGCCTGTCACGCCATAGACGGGAGCGCCGGCACCGGGCCGGGCTGGCAGGGTCTGGCCGGGTCGACGGTCACCCTCGACAACGGCGAGACCGTGGTGGCCGATGACGCCTACCTGTTCAACTCGATAGTCGACCCTCAATCCCAGGTGGTCTCCGGGTTCGACGCGGTGATGCCCACCACCTATTCCGACAGCCTCAGCGAGGCCGAGATCCAGGACCTGGTCGAATACATCAAGTCGCTGGCATAGAGGGTCCGACCTCACCTGCAACGTTCTGCGTTTGGTTGGAATATGACAATGCCCGACTCAGGTTGTACCATCGCAGCACACTCAACTTGAGCAGTTTCGACCCGATTTTGGAGGATCTTCGAATATGGCACGTGCAGTAGGCATCGACCTGGGCACCACCAACAGCGTGATCGCGGTATTGGAGGGTGGCGACCCCACCATCGTCCCCAACGCAGAAGGGGGTCGGACCACACCGTCGGTTGTGTCCTTCAAGGACGGCGAAGTTCTGGTGGGGGAGGTCGCCAAGCGTCAGGCCATCACCAATCCCGACCAGACCGTCCGATCGGTCAAACGACACATGGGCACCGACTGGACCATCGAGGTCGAGGGCAAGAAGCTCACCGCACAGGAGGTGTCGGCACGCATCCTGATGAAGCTCAAGCGGGACGCCGAGGCCTACCTGGGCGACAAGGTCACCGATGCGGTGGTCACGGTCCCTGCGTATTTCAACGACGCTCAGCGCCAGGCCACCAAGGAGGCGGGTCAGATCGCCGGCCTCAATGTGCTCCGCATCATCAACGAGCCGACGGCGGCCGCCCTCGCCTATGGCCTGGACAAGGAGGAGTCAGACCACTCCATCCTCGTCTTCGACCTGGGCGGCGGGACCTTCGACGTCTCGGTCCTCGAGATCGGGGAGGGTGTCTTCGAGGTGAAGGCGACCTCGGGTGACACCCAGCTCGGCGGGGACGACTGGGACCAGAAGGTGATGGACTGGCTGGTCGAAGGGTTCAAGAACGACCACGGGGTCGACCTGGGCAAGGACCGGATGGCCCTGCAGCGTCTCAAGGAGGCCGCCGAGAAGGCCAAGATCGAGCTGTCGACGGTCTCGGAGACCGAGGTGAACCTTCCCTTCATCACCGCCACCTCCGAAGGACCGCTCCATCTCCAGCGCAAACTGACTCGATCCGAGTTCCAGAAGCTGACCGAGGACTTGCTGGAGCGCACCAGGCGCCCCTTCGAGCAGGCGATCAAGGACTCCGGGATCACCGTCGAGGACATCGATCACGTCGTCCTGGTGGGGGGCTCCACCCGCATGCCGGCCGTTCAGGAGCTGGTCAAGGGCCTCACCGGCAAGGATCCCCACCGAGGGGTCAATCCCGACGAAGTCGTCGCGGCCGGCGCCGCCATCCAGGCGGGCGTGCTCAAGGGTGACGTCAAGGACATCCTCCTCCTCGACGTGACCCCGCTCACGCTTGGCATCGAGACCAAGGGCGGGGTGATGACCCGGATGATCGAGCGGAACACGACCATCCCGACCAAGCGATCGGAGATCTTCTCCACCGCAGAGGACAACCAGCCCGAGGTCGAGATCAACGTCCTCCAGGGCGAGCGGGCCATGGTGAACGACAACAAGAGCCTCGGGAAGTTCCGTCTCACCGGCATCCCGCCGGCTCCGATGGGTATCCCCCAGATCGAGGTCACTTTCGACATCGACGCCAACGGGATCGTCAACGTCCACGCCAAGGACCTCGCCACCGCCAAGGAGCAGAAGATGACCATCACCGGTGGCACCGCCCTTGCCCAGGACGAGATCGACCGGATGATCAAGGACGCCGAGGCCTATGCCGAAGAGGACGCCAAGCGCCGCGAGGCGGTGGAGACCCGCAATCAGGCCGACCAATTGGTCCATCAAACCGAGAAGCTGCTCGAGGAGCAGGGCGAGAACATGACCGACGAGGAGAGGTCGAGCGTGGACACGGCCCTGGGCGCGCTTCGGCTCACACTGGAGAACCAGAGCGCCGAGGCGAGCGAGATCCGGTCGAGCATGGACGAGCTGGTGACTGCCAGCCAGGCGATGGCCACCAGGCTGTATCAGCAGCAGGCGGCCGCCGCCGAACAGGGTGCCCCGTCCGATTCCGGCGATGGCGGGGGAAGCGACGACGATGTCGTCGAAGCCGAGATCATCGATGATGATGAGGGCGTCTGAGGCGTCCTCATCATCTGTTCTAGGTTCTACGTCGTACCGCATACGTGATGAGTGATTCGAAGCACGAGATCGTGGAAGCCACGGGCCCGGTAGGCGCCGCCGCCCTCGGCATCGACCTGCCCGAGGACCGAGATGAGGCGATAGCCCTCCTCCTCGCCCGCCTCGAGGAGTCACGGGACGAGGCCACCGCCTATCTGGACGATCTGAAACGGGTTGCCGCCGACTTCGACAACTACCGGAAGCGGACCACCCGCGAGCAGGCCGCCACCCTCGATCGAGCCGCCGAGCGAGTGGTGGTCGAGCTGCTGCCGGTGCTCGACACATTCGATGCCGCACTGGCCACTGCCGCCGAGACCGATAACGAGCGACAGCTCCTCTCGGGGATGATCAACACCCGGGAACAGCTCCTGTCCGCCCTGCACCGGGAGGGCCTCGAGGTGGTGCCGACAGTCGGTGAGGCATTCGATCCGGAGATCCATGAGCCGGTGGGGGCGCCTGGAGGAGCCAACGAGCTCGTGGTCTCGTCAGAGCTGCGTCGCGGGTATCGGCTGCGGGAACGCGTCCTCCGCCCCGCCATGGTGATGCTGGAAGAACGAGAGTGAACCGCGACTGGGTCGAGAAGGACTTCTACGAGATCTTGGGTGTCGGGCCCGAGGCGGGCGCCGACGAGATCAAGAAGGCGTACCGCAAGCTGGCGCAGACCTATCACCCCGACGCCAACCCAAACGACTCGGCGGCGGAGGAGAGATTCAAAGAGATCTCCGAGGCTTACGCCACGCTGTCCAATGCGGAGCAGCGCAAGGAATACGACCAGGTGCGCCGCATGGTCAGCAGCGGAGGGTTCGCCGGATACGGGGGTCCCGGTGGGGGCTTTGGCGGCTTCGGTGGCCAGCAGGTCAGGGTCGAAGACCTATCGGATCTCTTCGGCGGGCTCGGCGGTTTGGGCGACCTCTTCGGTTTCGGCACGCGGGGACGGGCCGGACCGGCCAAGGGCGGCGATGTCCATGCCGACCTCAGCGTCCCGTTCGACGATGCGGTCACCGGCATCACCACCACGCTAAATGTGCGCGGGGCCGCATCCTGCTCCAACTGCGGGGGCAACGGCGCCGAGCCGGGGACACCGGTGACCACCTGCCCGACGTGCCGCGGGCAGGGTGTGGTCGCCCAGAACCAGGGCTTCTTCTCATTCTCCCAGCCCTGCCCTCAGTGTGGGGGTACGGGGCGGCTCATCGAGACCCCATGCCGTGTCTGCCGGGGAACCGGGTCGGAGACCAGAACCCGCCAGATCAAGGTGCGCATCCCGCCCGGCGTGCAGGACGGCAACACGCTGCGGATACCGGGCAAGGGCGGGCCGGGTCGCAACGGTGGCCCCAACGGCGATCTCCTGGTGAAGGTGCACGTCGCCGCCAGCCGCACCTTCGGGCGAAAGGGGAACGATCTGACCCTGAACGTTCCGATCACCTATCCGGAGGCGGTGCTCGGGACCAAGATCGAGGTGCCGACCTTGAACGGGGGCGTCAAGCTGAAGATCCCCGCCGGCACGCCTTCGGGCAAGACGTTCCGGGTACGCGGCAAGGGGGTCACACCCGATCGAGGCCGGACCGGGGACCTGCTGGTGACGGTCCAGGTCGCGGTCCCATCCAAGGTTTCCAAGGAGGAGAAGAAGCTCCTCGAGGACCTGGCCGCCATCGAATCCGACGACGTCCGCTCCCATCTGAGAACATGAGGCGCCCATGAGTGAGACGAGAAGAGCGGTGTTCGTGATATCGGTGGCCGCCGAGCTGGCGGGCATGCACCCCCAGACACTGCGCATCTACGAGCGCAAAGGGCTTCTCGAGCCGTTTCGGACACCCGGTGGCACCCGTCGCTACTCACAGGAGGACATCGAGCGTCTCCAGCTCATCCAGGAGCTGACCAGTCAGGGCCTCAACCTGGAGGGAGTTCGCCGTGTGCTCACCCTTCAAGAGGAGAACCGCAGTCTCAAGCGCAAGGTGGACAAGCTGCGTGACAAGGTCGAGGATCTGGAAGAGGAGATGGAACGCCGGGTGGAGGAGACACACCGGTCATACCGGCACGACATCGTCCTCCGCTCCGATCTCCGCCCGGTCATCGGGGACGATCGCTGATGACTGACACCTTCCAGGGTCCGGTGCGGGTCCTCGGCTCCGACGGGATACTCCTCACCACCGGTATGGTCGACCTCGAGACCGATCCCGACATGGGCGGCTGGAAGGGCACCCTGGAGACGCTCAGAGGGACCGCGGTCGCGGGCAAGGCCCTGGTGGTCGATCTCGAGGTGCCCGGCAACGGGAGAGGACGGGCCCAGCTCACTCCCGAAGGCACCAACGGGGAAAAAGCCATCTCCGAGGTGACCAGTCTCGGCGGCAGCACCCCGTTCTGGCTGGGAGAAGACGCTCTATAGACCCACATCTCCGCGCCAGAATGGTCAGAGATGGGCGCGGCGGCCGACTGTGAGCTGATCCGGGCCGGGTTCCTCGGACAGCCGGTGAACGCGATAACGTCGCTCGGGTTCGTACTCGGCGGGGTGGTCGTGGCGAGCCGGCGGCAGAATCGGCGTTGGGTGGGGATCGCCCTCGCCGCCACCGGCGTCGGGTCCTTTCTCTTCCACGGCCCGATGCCCCCCGGCGACGAGTGGGCCCATGACGTCACCATTGCCTGGCTGCTCGTCGTAGTGGCCGCAGCCGGGACTCGCGCCGAGCGATACTCGCATCTCCCCGCTCTCGTAGTCGTCGGAGTCGGTTTCGCTCTGGCTCCTGCATGGGGAGATCCGATCGCGGTGGCCCTCACCGTCGTCGCCATCGTCTCGGTCCTGCGCGGCCGTGACTATCGCGCCTTGCTCCCGCTGTCTCTACTCGCCCTGGTGGCCATCTACGGGCGTCTTGGCGCCACCGGCGGCCCGTTCTGCGACCCGCAATCGGTGTTCCAGCCTCACGCCGTCTGGCATCTGGGCTCCGCCCTCGCCGTGACCTGGTGGGCCCTGTCCGATGTCAGTCGTCCACGAGCCGATAGCCCATCCCCCGCACCGTCTCGATGAGGCCCTTGCCCAGCTTCCTTCGGAGATAGCCCACATAGACGTCGACCACGTTCGATCCCGGATCGAAGTCGTAGCCCCACACGTTGGACAGCAGCTGCTGGCGGGACAACACCTGACCCGGGTGGCGGAGCAGAGTCTCGGCCAAGACGAACTCGCGGGCCGAGAGCTCGATTTCTCTCCCGCCCACATAGGCCTTCCGCGTCCTCAGGTCCAGTACGACATCTCCGGCCGACAACTCGGGCTGCTCCGCGCTGCCGGGGTCACGGAGCTGCACCCGAACTCGCGCCAGGAGCTCCTCGAACGAGAATGGCTTGGTGACGTAGTCGTCGGCGCCACCCTCGAGCCCGGCAACGGTATCGGCGACGCCGGTGCGGGCGGTGAGGATGATGACAGGCATACGCTCGCCCCTCGCCCTCATCTCGGCCAGCGCTTCCTTGCCGTCCATACCGGGAAGACCCAGGTCGAGGATGAGGAGGTCGAAGTCGCGGTCACGAGCCGCGCTCGCCGCACTCAGCCCGTCCTCGACCACCATCGTCGTGTGACCCGCGGCATTGAGTCCTTTTTCGAGGAAGGAGGCGATTCCCGGCTCGTCCTCGGCGATCAGGATCCTGCTCAACTCGCCTCCCGATCTCCCGGGCTGCTATCGGTTGGGATGACGATGGTGAAGGTAGTGCCCAGGTCGCCGCTCTCGACTTCGACCGATCCGCCGTGGCCCTCTGCAATCGCCTTCACGATGGACAACCCGAGCCCGGCCCCCCCGGTGCTCCTCCGACCGTGAGAGCCGCGGGCGAACCGGTCGAAGAGCCTCTTCCGGTCGGTCGCCGGGATGCCCGGGCCTGTGTCCGAAACCCAGAGCCGGGTGATGGAGCCGTCGACTCGCGCCCCTATGGCCACCTCCGCAGACTCGGGTGTGTGCTCGACGGCGTTCCGAGCCAGGTTCATCACCGCCTGGGTGAGACGCTGTCGATCACCGACCACGACGGCGTGATCGGCGGATGCGACCGAGACCGGCCGTGGGGAGAGTGCAGCGGCCTTGATCGACAGCTCGTCGACGAACTCGGCTAGATCGATCGGGTGGGGTTGGACGAAGTCCGGCTGCTCGGCCTTGGCCAGCACCAGCAGGTCCTCGACTATTCGCGACATGCGGTCCAGCTCACCGGTCACGAGGCGGATCGTGGCTTCTCTGTCCTCGGGATCATCTCCCAAGAGCTCGAGCTGGCCCCGGATCACCGTTATGGGTGTCCTCAGCTCATGACTGGCGTCATCGACGAACCGTCTCTGGGTCTCGAAAGCGCCCTCGAGCCGATCCAGCATGTCGTTGAAGGTCTCGGCCAACACCGCGATCTCATCGTCACCCTCGACCGGGATCCTCGCCGAGAGGTCCGATTCGCTGATGGATCGGGCAGTCTCGGAGAGGAGCCGCAAAGGGCGGAGGACCTCACCGGCCGCGATCCAGGCCACCGCCGAAGAGATGAGGAGGATCGAGCCCAGAACCAGGCCACCAACCCTCATGACCCCATCTACCACCGCCAGCTGCTCCCCGAGGCTGATGGCCGCGACGAACACCCCGCCGACACTCTCGCCGGACGCCAGAGGCACTGCCAGATACCGGACCGGTCCCCGATCGGTATCGACCTGGGCTCGTTCCGGGGCCTGGAGCGCGGACCAGCGGTCCATCAACTCGGTCCCCCGGAAGGCTGCCCCCGAAACGTCGCTCTTGTAGGGAGCGCCGCCGACGATGGTGACGACCGACTCGTCACTGAGTGGCACGTTGCGGTCGAGATAGGTGTCGAAGATGGCGGTTACGTCCCCGGCGAACGGCTCACCCGTGTCCGGGTCGATCCCGCCGGCGAGTTGGCGCAGCTCGCTGACCTCCTGGTCCAGGGCCTGGTCGGCCTGGGTCACGACCTCATCGAGCATGAACGAGCGCTGAATCAACAGCGCCGGGACGATCGCCACCGCCAGCAATGCGACGTACCAGCCCAGGATCCGCATTCGAGTCGATGAGATCCTTCGGCGCCCTCGCTCTTCAGTCATCCGGGCTATCCGCCGACCCGTCATCGTCGGGCCCGTCATCGTCGTCGGGCCCGTCATCGTCGTCGGGCTCGTCATCGTCGGAGCGAACCGACGGCGCCGGCGATGGGCCGGCAGGGGAAGACGGTGCCGGGGCTGGATCTGCTGGGGAAGACGGTGCCGGCGGCAGCGTGGCCGTTGTCGTCGTCACCGGGATGCTCCCGCCCAGGTCGATCGAGGGTACGGGCACGACCACCAACTGGCTGGTGGCGGGGGTGTCCGCCGTAACGAGCTCGCCGTCGAGCTGTACGGATGCCGGCCCCGCCGGGATCGGCCTTGGGGCGAAGGAGATCGCGGCGGTCACGACGACCAAGCCGGCCATTGCCGCTGCCAGCCAACGAAGACGTGTCCTCATCGGGATCGAGAGTAGGAAGAAGGCGACCGGTCTCGGACCGGTCGCCTTCTCGCCGGGGCTCGATTCAGGAGTCTGCGGACCCGTCCACGCTCCCTGCTCCCGAGTCGGCCGAGTCGTCGACCACGGGGGCAGGCACCGGGTCGGGCGAGTCGGCGGCCGGAGGGGCCGGCGCCGCGTCCGGTGAGTCTGCAGCGGGTGCCGGGGCAGGTGCGGGGGCGGGTTCCGGGTCGGCCGATGCCACGCTGTCCGCGATCGTCGTGGTCGTGGTGGGAGCGTCGAACGGCGAGCTGGCACTGTCCAGTGTCTCCACCACCACCCCCAGATCGGCCAGTGTGGTCGAGGTGGTCTTGGACACCGTGACCTCGGTGATCGGAGTCACATCTTCGAGTTTGATCGGGTCGGGGGTTCCCGACCTGTCATCGGAATCGGCAAGGGCCAAGCCACTAAGCCCGAGTGCCGATGCCGTGGCGACCGCCGCCACGACCTTCCAATCCTTGGGCCGCCGGCCCTGATCCTCGGTTTGCATCATTCCCTCCTTCGTGGAATGTCCTTCGTTTCCTGATGACACTCTCCGAAGCGGGGGTTAGATCATTCTGAGACGGAGATGAGAGTTCTCTCATCCATACGCGAGGGCGCTCCGCACCCATTCCGAGGCGATGGACACCCGATCGGCGGTCTCCTCCGGCCAGCGAGCGGTCTGCACCCGGAACGGACCCGTCGCCAAGGACAACACCACGGCTGCGGTCCTTCGACGCAGGTCGCCCGGGTCGAGCAGCTCGTCCCAGACCCGGATCAGCCGGCTGCCCAGATGTCGGACCCGGTCGGGCTGCCGGCTCATCCCGGACCAGATCGCCAGGTGACCGAGCATGGTGGAGGCATCGTCGGCGGCCCGACCCTGTCCGTAGGTGTCCACGTCCAACATCCCGACCACCACCCCCCCTTCGACCAGGAGCTGGGACTCGTAATAGTCACCGTGGCATGGAGTATCGGCGGGTGAGGTCTCGGGGCCGATCTGGTCGATGACATCTTCGACCTGTCCCGCGAGGTCGTGGGCGACCGCCGCCAAGAGCGGGCCGATGTCGGTGAGCCTGCCCACGGGAGACGACGACTCACGCCCGTCGTCGGGGGCGGGAATGCGGCGGGGGAGGTCGACGATGTCCTCCGGCAGCGGAATCGGCTGGCCCGGATCCTCGAGGACGGCCCGCAAGGTCAGCCCGGGAACCGCCTGCAGTGCGATCAGGCCCAGCTCTTTCGAGAAGCCGAGACTGGCCGGGACCGGAAGGGCCCGGGCCAGACTCTGATGCGACCGGTGCAGGTCTTCGATGATTCGGGGCCGGATCAGCTTCAAATAGAGGCCCTGTTGCCTCCCCGAGACCGAGACCACGGCCCGGCGACCCGGGCGATAGGCGACGAGCCTGGTGTCGACGGGGCCGGGCGCTCCACCGAGATCCTCCAACAGCCGTGCCGCCCGCTCGGCGTCCAGGGCGGCCCCCAGACCGGGCAGGGCCGGATCATGAGGCACCCGCCAGACACCGACACGACCCTCCTCACCCTCGACAACAAGTGCCCCGTCGGGGACACGGCCGGCGACACATACGAACGTCGAGACCCCGGCCAGGTCACCTCCGTCGATCGAGATCCGGTAGCGGGTAGTGATGCTGACACCCGGCCACCAGGTCACCTGGAGCAACTCCCCGTTCTCCACCCGGCCCCCGGCTGCCGACACCGCGGCGCGGATGGGGCCCGGGGTAGGAGAGGAGAGGAGGGTGGTGACCTCGGGCAGGGCCGGGTCTTCGAGAACGGCGGTCCTTGGATGGTTGAGGCTCATCTGGTCAGGATCGCAGGAAGGGGCGGCGGAAATGCCCGGCTAGGGTCGGGCCCCGAGCCCAGAGAGGAGAACACGATGATCCGGGAGTTCAAGGACTTCATCAACCGGGGGAATCTTGTCGAAATCGCTGTGGCATTCGTGATGGGCCTGGCCTTCGCCGCCGTCATCACCAGTCTCACCAACGACATCATCAACCCGATCATCGCCAAGATCTTCAACGTCGACGACCTGAACGGCTGGGTCGTGTCAGACATCCGGATCGGGGCGTTCCTGGTGGCGATCATCAATTTCTTGATCGTCGCCTTCGTGATGTTCCTCGTGGTCAAGGCGTACAACAGGATGAAGACCGAGGCCGAGGTCGTGGAGGAGCCGAGCGAGGAGATCGTGCTCCTCAGGGAGATCCGGGACAGCCTCGGCGCCCGACCGCGTCCCTGAGTCCGGCCCAACATCTCCGGATGGCTTGCGCTTCTAGGCCGTGCCTGGTAGTTTGTGGCGCATGGTACCTAGGAGTACCGGACAGGATCGGGGCACCCAGCTTCTCCATGGCGTCCTCGACATGTGCCTCATGTCGATAATCGACGAGGAGGCCTCCTATGGGTACGAGATGGTGAGCAAGCTCCGGGCCCGAGGGCTGAGCCTCGCCAGCGAAGGCTCCATCTACCCGCTCCTATCTCGTCTTCAGAAGCAGGGGATGATCGAGAGCTATCTCGTGCAGAGCAGCGAAGGTCCAGCCCGCAAGTACTACCGGATGTCGAAACCGGGACAGGTCGCCCTCGAGCAGTGGCGTCACGACTGGTCGGAGTTCCGCGATTCGGTGGACGCGGTCCTGAATGGAGACGACCGTGGCTGACCGGGTCGACGTCGTGGACAGGATCGAGCGCTACTGGCTGGAGACGGGGGTGCCCAGGGCGGCGGTCCACGAGATGCGCGCCGAGCTCGAACAGCACCTCTCCTTGGCCAAGGCGGATGGGCGAACCGCGCGAGATGTAGTCGGGAGCGACCCGGCCACCTTTGCCGAGAGCTGGGCTGCCGCCTACCGGGTACGGGGCCAGACCACCGCCAGCTGGACCGAGGTGCAGAGCGGTCAGGCGGAAGCGAGACGCAAGACCAGACGCGACCTGATCTTCTATGGAGTCGGGATGGCGGCAGTGGTCGCCGCGGTAGCGGTGGCCGGACAAGGAGGTAACGACGTGGATAACGAGGTCTGGCGATGGCTATGGACGATCTTTGCCGTCGTCATGGGGATCGGCGAGATCTTCACAGCCGGGTTCTTCCTCCTGCCCTTCGCCATCGGCGCCGGGGCCGCCGCCATCCTGGCCTGGGCCAACGCAGCCGTGATCGCGCAATGGCTCGTCTTCTTTGGGGTGTCCATCTTCTCGCTCGCCTACCTGCGACGTTTCATCTCCCGTCAGGACGAGGGTGACCAGCCACGCATCGGCGCCAACCGCTGGGTGGGTTTGGAAGGAGTCGTCACTGTAGCCATCGACCCGATCAGCGGCAGCGGGATGGTCAAGGTCGAGTCGGAGGAGTGGAGGGCAATCGCCCCGCAGGCGGTCCCGACAGGACAAAAGATCATCGTGACCGACGTGCGCGGGGCGCGTCTGGTCGTCGAGCCGTTGGAGAGCGAAGCGTGAAAAAGCCAGGTCATAGCTATTCGAAAGGAGAGACATGCAGCCTGTGATCATCCTGTTCGCCGTACTGGCGCTGGTGCTGATCCTGGTCGCCGCAGCCGGCTTCAGGGTGGTGCGGCCATTCGAGAAGGGTCTGATCGAGTTCCTCGGCCGGTACCAGAGGACGGTGGACTCCGGTCTGAGATGGGTCATGCCCTTTGTCAAGCGACTCACCAAGGTCGACATGAGAGAGCAGGTGGTGGACGTGCCACCCCAGGAGGTGATCACGAAGGACAACGTCGTGGTGACCGTCGACGCCGTCATCTACTACGAGGCCACCGACCCGGTGAAGCTCCAGTACAACGTCGGGAACTTCATCCTGGCCGCCACCAAGCTGGCCCAGACCAATCTGAGGAATGTCGTCGGGGACCTGGACCTCGATGCGGCCCTGACCTCCCGTGAGGTGATCAACGCCAAGCTGCGTCAGATCCTCGACGACGCCACCGACAAGTGGGGTGTGCGCGTGGTCCGGGTCGAGCTGCAGCGAATCGAGCCGCCTGCCGATGTCACCGACGCCATGCACCGTCAGATGAAGGCGGAGCGTGACCGGCGAGCCCAGGTCACCGAGGCGGAGGGCGCCAAGGCGGCGGCGGTGCTCCGCGCCGAGGGCATCCAGCAGAGCCAGATCCTCGAGGCGACCGGACAGGCCGAGGCGATCAAGAGGGTCGCCGATGCCGAGCAGTACCAGCTGCTCACGGTGGCCGAGGGTGAGGGGCAGGCGATCGAGCGGGTGTTCAGCGCAATCCACAACGGCGACCCGACACCCGATCTGATCGCGATCCGCTATCTGGAGGCTCTGCAGCAGGTCGCCAACGGCCAGGCCACCAAGATCTTCCTACCCCTGGACACCAGTGGGGTGCTGGGCAGCGTGGCCGCCATCGGCGAGATGTTCAAGGAGTCATCCACGGAGAGCTGAGGTGTCCTCGCGGAGCGTTCTGCGTGACAAACTCAACTGGTGACGCTGACCACTGCCGAGCTGGCTCAGCGGTCGGGCACGGCCGCAGAGCGGATCGACCGGTTGGTGGAACTTGGTGTCTTGGTCCCGATAGCCGGTCGATTTCGCCCCGCGGACGTGCAACGGGTCCGGGTGACCGAGGCCCTGGCCGGCGCCGGGATCTCCCCCGAGGACCTGGCCCGGCTGATCAGCGAGGATTGGTTCTCTTTCGCCGCCGGCGACGCCCTCTTCTCGGATCCAGTGCCGCTCATCGACGGAAGCCTGGAGGAGGTCAGCGAGGATCTGGGGATCCCCCTCTCCCTGGCCAGACGTGCGCTCACGGCTTGGTCCGTGCCGCCGCCCGGCCCCGGAGATCCGGTTCGGGCGGATGACCGGGCCATCCTGGAGGTGGTGGCCGCGGTCCACGAAGTGCTCGGTGGGGACGAGGACCGCACGGTGGCCGGGATCAGGTACTTCGGTGAGAACCTCCGTCGGATCGCCGAGTCCCAGATGCGGTGGTTCCGCAGCCAGGTGATGATCCCGGCCCTCGACGAGGGCACCACGCAGCCTCAGCTGACCCCGATGATCACCGAGATCGCAGGGAGTCTCCTCCCTCTAGCCGAGCGGGCCGTTGCCATCGGATACAGACGTCATCTGGAGCACTACAGCGTCGAGATGACGGTGGAAGCCATCGAGATGGCAATGGAGCGCGCCGGCATGCGCCGCACCCGACTCGGCGATCCCGCAGTGATCATGTTCCTCGACCTGACCGGGTTCACGGCCCTCACCGAAGAACAAGGCGATGAAGCGGCCGCCGAGGTGGCGGAACGGCTGACCGAGGCCGTTCGAGAGCGGGTGGCTGGCGCCGGAGGGAAGACGGTCAAGTTCATGGGCGATGGGGCGCTGCTCCATTTCCATGATCCCGAATCAGCGGTTCGGTGCGCCCTGGAACTGGTGGACGAGATCCCCGAGCTCGGTCTGCCTCAGGCTCATGTCGGCATCAACTCCGGGCCGGTCGTGTTCAGCGACGGCGACTACTTTGGACGCACCGTCAACCTGGCGGCGCGGATCGCCGCCTTGGCGGAGCCACATCAGGTACTGACGGCGGACGGGGTCCTCGACCCGGTGCCCACCGACCTGCGTCTCCTCCCTCTGGGCCCGGTCACCATGAAGGGGATCAGCGAGCCGGTCCACCTCCAGATAGTGGTCACGGCTTAGGGAAGTCTTCCACCCATCGCCGCGTGATCGATGGGGCGATCGATTGCGGCCGCGATCCGGCCCACCATCTCCATCGTGTCGGCGAATCCCTCCAGCGTGAGGCTCTGCGGGCCATCACTCAACGCCTCGTCGGGTCGATCATGCACCTCGATGAGCAATCCGTCGGCTCCCGCCGCCACACCAGCGGCCGACAGACTGGGCACCAGTGAGCGCTTCCCGGCGGCATGGCTCGGGTCGACCACGACCGGCAAATGGGTGCGCTCTTTCAGCACGGGCACGGCGCTGATGTCGAGGGTGCCCCGGGTCGCGGTCTCGAAGGAGCGGATTCCCCGCTCACAGAGCACCACCCTGGGATTCCCGGCCCCGACGATGTACTCGGCGGCCAGCAGCGTCTCCTCGATCGTCGACATGAGGCCCCGCTTGAGCAGCACCGGCGTGGGCTGTTCCCCCACTGCGGAGAGCAGTCGGAAGTTCTGCATGTTCCTGCTTCCCACCTGGAGCATGTCCACGAAGCCATTCATCAGGGGGATGTCTTCCGGCGCCACCACCTCGGAGACGACGCCGAGCCCGGTCTCCTCCCGGGCGCGGGCCAGCATCTCCAGGCCTTCCTCGCCCAGCCCCTGGAAGCTGTAGGGCGAAGTGCGCGGCTTGAAGGCACCGCCCCGCAAGAGCGCCGCCCCCTCCTTGGCCACAGACCTGGCGATGGTCAGCAGCTGGTCCTCCGACTCCACCGAGCAGGGCCCGGCGATGACCACCACTCCCCTGCCCCCGATGACAACGTCACCGACCTTGACGGTGCTCGGCTCGGTTCGCGCCTCACGAGCCACGAAGGGATACCTCGGCGCGTCGAGGCTCAGTGAGGCGACCCCGGGCAGACCCTCGATCGCCTCGGCGAGGCCCGGCTCCGGGTCGCCAATGATGCTGACGATGGTCGTGGCGCCGGCCTCTCCGACATGGACCCTCAGGCCGTGGCCTTCGATGAAGCGAAGGATGGCGGCCTTCTCTCCCAGGGTGCAGGCGGAAGAGAGGGTGGCGATCATGGGTTCAATCCTGCCACGAACGCCACAGGGTCCTGCCCGGCCGCGATGACCTCCACCAGGGCGCTCCCCACGATCACCCCGTCACAGTGTGGGGCAAGGGCCCTCACCTGCTCGGCGGTGCGGACCCCGAAACCGGCCAGCACCGGGGGACGCGATGACGCCCGGACACGGTCCAGATACCCGGTAACCTCCTCGCCCCCACCGATGGTCCCTCCCGTGGTCCCGGTCATCGTCACGGCATAGGTGAACCCCTCGGCTGCCTTGCCCAGCATTTCCAGTCTCTCCTGGCTCGTGACCGGGCTCACCAGCTGCACCAAGCCGATCCCGTGCTCGCGGGAGTGAGCGCCCAGCTCCCCGGACTCTTCCAGGGGGAGATCCGGGACCACCAGGGCGGCCACTCCGGATGCGGCCAGTCGTGGGAGGAGCTCCTCGTAGCCGAACGACATGAGAGGGTTCAGATAGCTCATGACGATGAGTTCGGAGCCGACCCCGCCCAGGGACTGGATCGTCGTCAAGATGGAGTCCAGCGATGCGCCCGCCTCCAGAGCCACCCGGCTCGATTCCTGGATCGTCGCCCCGTCGGCCATCGGATCGGAGAAGGGGATCCCGATTTCGATGGCCACCGAGCCCGACAACGCAGCCAGGGCCTCGCCGAAGACCGCCATGGTGGGATAACCACCGGTCAAGTAGGGAACGATGGATGTGCCCGGACCCCTGAGCCTCGATTCCAGGGCAGCGGCACCAGCCAGACGCGAGCTCATGGGGCCAGCCCTCGAAGTATGTCGATGTCCTTGTCGCCCCGTCCCGACAGGCCGACCAGGACGGACGACCCGGGGTGCTCAGCGAGCCATCTCCTGGCTCCGACCAGGGCATGGCTCGACTCCAGGGCCGGAAGGATCCCTTCGTGCCTGCCCAGCTCATAGAGCGCGGACAGGGCCTCGTCGTCGGTGGCGCTCTCGTAGGTAACCCGGCCCGACTCCGCCAGCCAGGCATGCTCCGGTCCCACCCCCGGGTAGTCGAGGCCGGCGGAGACAGAATGAGTCTCCTGGATCTGGCCGTGCTCGTCCTGGAGCAGATAGGAGAAGCTGCCATGGAGGACCCCCGGGCTGCCTCGGCCAATCGTGGCGGCGTTGCGTCCGAGCTCCGATGACGTGCCCCCGGCCTCGACACCGATCAGCTCGATCGGGTCATCGAGCAGGGGATGGAACAGCCCGATGGCGTTGGATCCCCCGCCGACACAGGCGACGGCGGCGTCGGGGAGTCGCCCGGCCCGCTCCATCATCTGCTGGCGGGCTTCCCGACCGATGACCGACTGGAACTCCCTGACCAACCAGGGGTATGGATGCGGGCCGACGGCGGATCCGAGCAGGTAGTAGGTGGTCTCAGGGTGGGTGACCCAATCGCGCAGCGCTTCGTTGATGGCTGCGCGCAACGTGGCATCCCCGCTGGTCACCGGTGCCAGCTTGGCCCCGAGGATGTGCATTCGCTCTACGTTCGGCGCCTGCCGCTCGATGTCGACCGAGCCCATGTAGACGGTGCAGTCGAGACCGAGACGAGCGCAGGCGGCGGCGGTGGCGACCCCATGCTGACCGGCGCCGGTCTCGGCGATGACCCGCTGCGCACCCAGCTCCCTGGCCAGCAACGCCTGCCCGACCGCGTTGTTGATCTTGTGGGCACCGGTGTGGGCCAGGTCCTCCCTCTTGAGCCAGAGGTCACCCCCCCAGGCCTCTCCGAGTCGGGCGGCCCGTGTCAGCGCGGTCGGCCGGCCCACCCAGGTCGCCAGCTCGGCCTCATAGGTGGTGAGGAACCCCTGGTCTCCGAGGAGATGACTCGCCGTGTCCTCGAGCCTGGTCAGGGCCGGAACGAGCACTTCGGGCACGTAACGGCCGCCGAATCGCCCGTATCGGCCGGTCTCAGCGGTGATGGTCATGTTTCCTCCCTGCCTCGCGCGCCGCAACGACAAAAGCACGCATCTTCTCTGGGTCCTTGACGCCCGGCGACGACTCGACCCCCGAGCTGACATCGACCCCGAAGGGCCGCACCAGCCCGACCGCATCGGCGACGTTCTCCGGGTCCAGCCCACCCGCCAGGATCAGCAGGCCGGGGAAATCCAGGGTGGCGAGCCTCTCCCATCGGGCAGGGCGGCCGGTCCCGCCCCTTGCCGCGCTGTCCACCAGGACCATCTCCCGCGTCGTGTGGCTCGCGGCGCCGGCCAGGTCTGACTCGAGCCCGGCTCCGTCGACGACCACCGGCAGCACCCGGTCAGCAGGCATCCCCACCAGGGTGGAGCGCTCCGATTGGAGCAGATCGGGCCCGACCACCTCGAAGGCCCGGCGTAAGAGGGCCGGTGACGGATCGTGGAAGACTGCCACCCCCAGGACCGAATCGGGCAGCAGCGCCCGCAGTCGTGCGGCTCGCTTCAGCGAGACCTGACGCGGCGAAGGGGTGAGGACGAATCCGATCGCATCGGCGCCCGCCTCCACCGCAATCTCCAGGTGGTGCTCGTCGGCGATCCCGCACAGCTTGACGAAGAGGGTCACGATGCCATCGTGGCCACCCTGCGGCCCGCCTCGATCAGCTCACTCACCAGGTCGTCGGGGCGCTCGGCTCGCATCAGCGCCGATCCGACCAAAGCGGCCCGGTAGCCGAGGGCAGCAACCCGCTCGACGTCGGCGGGGGCGCCGATGGCACTCTCGGCCACAGCAACCGGGCCATCGGGCAGGCCCTCGGCCAGGTCAACGTGACGCGTCGGGACGACCTGGAGTGTGTCGAGATCACGACAGTTGACACCTACCAGCGTGTTGGGCCGCGCCGATGCGACCTTGGCCACTCGGGCGAGATCGGCCCGGTCGAAGGCCTCGAGGATGACGAAGCAACCGCAGTCGGAGGCGGCATCCAGAAGTGAGGTCAAGTCGCGGTCGTCGAGGATCCGGGCGATGACGAGGACGCCGTCCGCGCCGGCAGCTCGTGCTTGGTACACCTGGATCGGGTCGACCAGGAAGTCCTTGGCCAACACCGGGGTGGTGACCACCTCGGAAACGGTTCGCACCATCTCGATCGACCCACCGAATTCGGACGGCTCCGCCAGGACCGAGATCATCCCCGCCCCCCCAGCCTCGTACGACCTCGCTCGATCGATGCTCGATCGCTCGGCGAAAGCGCCCTCGGCCGGTGAGCGCGGCTTGATCTCGGCGATGACGTCGAAGACGGTCCCGAATGCGCCGAGCGGGCGAGGTGGGAGCGCCGAGCGGGCGTCTTCCCGCACCTCTTGCAGCGACCTGCGCCTCGCCAGCCGATCGGCGCGTAACCGGGACCGCTCCACCATCGTCGTCAGGAATCTGCTCATCCGGTGGCCTCGTCGCGGCCGAAGGCATCCAGGGCCTTGGCCAGCGACAGGGTCTTCCCCTCATCGATCGCCGCGGCTGCCATCTCCACCGCCTCGGCGGGAGCGGATGCGTTCCCGGTGACCTCGAGGGCCAGGGCGGCGCCGAGCACGATGGAATCACGATGCGCCCCGCGCGCCCCCTCCAGCACATCGAGGAGATGTCTCGCGTTCTGTTCGGGAGTGCCCCCGGCCAGATCGTCGGGACGACAGGGCGGCATGCCCAGGTCGGCCGGATCGCGTGTGGTTTCGACTACGGCGCCCGGTCGCACATCGAAGAGGAGGAACTCACCCAGTGGTGATGGCTCGTCCCATCCTTCCGCCCCGTGCAGCACGAAGGCCCGGTCGATGTCCAGACCGGAGAGAGCCCCGGCCATCAGCCCGGCGGCGGCGTGGTCGAACGCGCCGATCACCAAGTTGGGTGTAGCCGCAGGATTCGTCAGCGGGCCGAGGATGTTGAAAACGGTGCGCACGGCGAGGGCGCGGCGAACCGGCATGATGGCTGCCATGGCCGGGTGGAAATACGGGGCGAACAAGAAGGTGAACCCGGTGGCCTGGAACAGACGACGCACCTGGTCTTCGTTCATGGGCATAGGCAGGCCCAGGGCCTCGAGCACGTCGGCGCTCCCGCTCCGACTGGTCATCGAGCGATTGCCGTGCTTGACCACAGGCACGCCGGCCGACGCCGTGACCAGGGCCGAGCCCGTCGAGAGGTTGAGGCTGCCCGACCGGTCACCTCCGGTGCCTACGACATCCACGGCACCGGAGACATCGACCAAGGGATCTGTGGCGAGACCCCGCATGGCCCTGGCGAAGCCACGCACCTCGTCAGGCGTCTCCCCCTTGGCCCGCAGCGCGGTCAGTATCGCCCCGGCGAGAGCCGGGTCGACCTCGCCCTCGATGAGGTCGTGGACGAAATCCACGGCCCGGTCCTCGGTCAGGCCGATTCCCTGGAGGAGGTCCTCGAGCATCTGGCTCATCTCTTGGCCCCCAGATCCAGGAAGTTGCGGAGGAGGAGCTCACCGTGCGGGGTCAGCATGCTCTCGGGGTGGAACTGGACCCCTTCGACGGGAAGCGACCGGTGCCGGAGCCCCATGATCACCCCATCCGACGTGAAGGCCGTCACCACCAGGTCTTGGGGCATGTTCTCCTCCATCACGGCCAACGAGTGATATCGCCCGGCATCGAAAGGGTTGGGCAGACCGGCGTAGATCGAGGCCGAGTCGTGGTACACCGGGGACGACTTCCCGTGTCTCAGCTCACTGGCATGGTCGACCGTGCCACCGAGAGCGGTCGCTATGGCCTGGTGCCCGAGACAAACCCCCAGGATTGGCACCTCCTCGAGAAACCCGCTGATCATCTTCACCGACTCCCCGGCTGCCTCGGGCCGGCCCGGCCCCGGTGACACCACCAGATGAGATGGATCCAGATCCCGCGCCTCGTCGAGGTCGATCGCGTCATTGGCCCTCACCTGGACTTCGGCACCCAGGATGCGGAGCGCCTGCACCAGGTTGT
Source organism: Acidimicrobiia bacterium (assembly GCA_048595045.1). Taxonomy (GTDB): domain Bacteria; phylum Actinomycetota; class Acidimicrobiia; order Spongiisociales; family ZC4RG35; genus JARDZU01. The sequence goes on along the minus strand of JBMDXS010000120.1, from coordinate 3,171 downwards.
AGGTGAACGAGTCGTAGTTGTCGATCAACAGCACCCGGCTCACAGCCCACCTGCCGCGGTCTCGAGGGCCCCCCGCATCGCCCCCGACTTGGAGAGCACCTCTTCCCATTCCGCGGTCGGGACACTGTCGGCCACGATCCCGGCTCCGGCCTGGTAGGAGTAGGTGCCATCGCTCATGACGATGGTGCGGATGGCGATCGCCTGATCCATCGTCCCGCCATGGCCGAAATATCCCACTGTGCCGGCGTATGAGCCCCGGGGGACCGGCTCCAGCTCCCGGAGCAGCTCCAGGGCGCGGATCTTGGGCGCCCCCACGACGGTCCCGGCAGGAAATGCCGCGGCGAAAAGGTCGAATGCGTCGGTGCCTGGCTCCAGGATGCCGCTGACACCGCTCACGAGGTGGATCACGTGGCTGTAACGCTCGATGGCGCGATAGGGATCGACCTTGATGGAGCCAGGCACCGCGACCCGGCCCAGGTCGTTCCTGGCCAGGTCGACGAGCATCACATGCTCGGCGGCCTCCTTCGCATCGGCCACCAGCTCGTCCTCGGCTATCCGGTCGCGCTGGTCGTCGTTGTGCCGTGGACGGGTGCCGGCGATCGGTCTCAGCTCCGCGGTCGAGCCCCGAAGGCGGACGAGGGCCTCGGGCGATGAGCCGATGACCCGGGTCTCACCCAGGTCGCAGAAGTACATGTAGGGCGAGGGGTTGAGGAGTCGCAGCCCGCGGTACACGGTGAAGGGGTCGAGGTCGCTCTCACCCATGAAGCGGACCGAGGGCACGATCTGATAGACGTCGCCCTCGGTTATGTGGTGGCGGGCCCTCTCGACAGCGGCCTGGTATTGCTCCTGGGTCATCGATCCGACAGGAGGGCTGAATCGGCCGGCGCGATCAGGTGCAGGCACTCCGCCTGCAAGCAGGCTCATCACCTCACGACGGAGCGAGAGCCGGTCCGACTCGGGCCCATCGTGGAGCAGCGCCGCTCGCCGGCTGAGATGGTCGAAGACTATGAGGCTCGGTGGGCCGTAGAGTTGGATCTCGGGCCGGGCACTCGCCGGTGGCGGCGAGCCGACCAGGCGATGGGCTACGTCGAAGCCGATCGCACCGACCAGTCCCCCGTGAAATGGGATGGCAGTCGACAACGGTTGGGGAGAAGGGGCAGAGGCCAGGGTCTTGCGAAGGCCATCCATCAGGCCAGTCATGGTCCCGTCGGTCTCGATGAGAGTGCTCCCGGCCCGGATGGTGCGACCGTCGCTGCTGACCTCGAGACCGGCTCCGAAGCCGATGAAGGAATATCGGCCGATCTGATCTCCCTGCTCGACGCTCTCCAGGAGAAAGCGCGGGCCGAGCGGGCCCAGCTTGAGATACACCGAGGTCGGCGTGTCCAGGTCGGCCGGAATGTCGAAGATGTTGTTCAAGAAAGGCTCCTCACTCCGTCCCGGTGGGGACCCCTTCAATAGAGAAACCCACCGCCGGGATCCGGAGATGGGTTCATGGGATCAGAGAGCGGGGACTATCCGACCGAAGCCACCTCCGGCACGCGCCAAGCCCACCACCAGGTGTGACCGGCCCGCGGAGTGCTCAATCGGCTCATCCCGGCCGAAACGGTACGCCTCGGGTCCCGATCAGTCAAGGCCGAGCCTGCTGTGCCCCGATGCGCGGTAGACCGTCGCGAGATGAGGCTCACCCCCCTACCCGGTTCATCCCGTCGAGCGTGTCCCTGACGTCGGAATTGGCCACCGGGGCGTAGAAGACCATCGTGTAGAGGTCACATCGCTCCCTCGGCTCCTCGAACCATCCGGACACCCAGGTTCCGTCGGGATGGGGGCCGACCACGCCGCGTGTGCCATCGATGAAGACCTCGCCCCTGTCACCGGGCCATTCGACGGCGGGCAGCGCTCCCCGGATCAGGGCGATTGCGACCTCGTCCCCTCGTCCCCAGAGGGTAGCGCTGATGCCGGGGACGGATGTCCACACATCGGGCTCGATCTCCGCCGGGTCGAGGGTCCCCGAGCCGACTCCGACCGGGAGAAAGGCCAGCTCATAGGGCGGAGGAGGGCATTCTTGGGGAGGACCGGTGCTGCTCACAGATGGGGTCGTGGTCGTCGTCGTCGGGACGGTCGTAGTCGTGGTCGTCGAGCCGGCGTCGGCGCAGGCAAGCACGAGCAACAACAAGACCGGGAGAGAGCGCTTCATCGGCGAGTCGATGATATGGGCAGGCGGAGAGAAAGGTCAGTTGCCCGCTGGGGATCTCCGAGGAGTGCGGATTTCCACGATTGACAGGTCGTCCACGGCAGGGCCATGCACCACCACGCCATCGACACCGAAACGTGACCCGTGGCACGGGCAATCCCAGGTCCTCTCTGCGGGGTTGAACACGACCTGGCAGCCGAGATGCGTGCACACCGAGGACACCGCATGGAGCTCGCCATCGTCGTCCCTGAACACGGCCGCCTTGCCTCCGCCGACCTCGACCACCGCACCCTGGCCCCGGTCCAGATCGTCGGTTTCCGGAAGACCGGAGCGACGCCATCGCTTGGTCAGGTAATTGTTCAACGTGCGTGCGTTGCCCCGGATCAGACGTGATATCCCGTGTCGAAGACCGAGACGCCGGCTGTCGAACACCTCTGCCCAGGGGTTCTCCCGTCCCAATGCGAGGTCGGTCATGATCGCCGCCGCGATGGTCCCGTTGGCCATACCCCACTTGGCGAAGCCACTGGCGAAGAAGACCCGGCCCGCGGATCCGAGGGCTCCGACGAATGGGAGCCCATCGGCGCTCCTGTAGTCCTGGGCCGACCACCGGTAATCGATCTGATCCACCCCGAAATGGTCACGTGCCCAGGACTCGAGCGTCCGATACCGGGCCTCGGTGTCGCTCGATTCACCGACCGGATGGCTCTCCCCACCGACGATGACGTAGCCGTCGCCGGCGGCACGAACCGAGCGGATCGGCTCCTCCACGCCTATGTGCATGCCCTGGTCTTCCACATCGACGGGGCGTAAAGCTACAGCATATGAACTCGAAGCCGACTTCCTCGACGTGAAGAGCCCGGTGTGCACGAACGGCACATGGGAGGCCACCACGATGATGTCCGATCGGATCGACCCCCGATCGGTTACCACCGTGCCCGTGGCACGGTCGATGTCGAGGGCCCGGGTGTGCTCGAAGACGA
>JBMDXS010000012.1:0-15441 GCA_048595045.1 Acidimicrobiia bacterium | reverse complement strand
GTGTGATTCCCGACACCGTCGAGAAGCTCGACCAGCGTCTCGACGACCTCGACTACTTCGCGGACGAGAGTCTTCTCGTCGCCATCCACATCGCCGTCCAGTTGGGCCGGCCCCTATTCCTCGAAGGTGAGGCCGGGGTGGGCAAGACCGAGGTTGCGAAGGTCCTCGCTGCCATGGGAGAGGCCGAACTGATCCGTCTGCAGTGTTATGAAGGGCTGGACGTCGGCCAGGCCCTCTACGAATGGGACTACGCCCGTCAGATGATGGCGATCCGGCTCCTGGAGGCACGTGGCGAAGGCGCCAGCGCCACCCCGGAGGACATCATGAGCCGCGAGTACCTGATCGCACGGCCGCTGCTCCGGGCGATCGAGGCCAGCAGCAGCGGGCACCGGCCCGTGCTACTGATCGACGAGCTCGATCGGGCCGACGAGGAGTTCGAGGCCTTCCTGCTCGAGTTGCTCTCGGACTTCCAGGTGACGATCCCGGAGATCGGGACGATCAAGGCGGAGACCAGGCCCATCGTCGTCCTCACCTCCAACCGCACCCGGGAGATCCACGACGCACTGAAGCGTCGCTGTGTCTACCACTGGATCGACTACCCGACCCCGGCCCGGGAGGCCGAGATCATCACGAGGAAGGTCCCGGAGCTCGAAGGAGGGCTGGCCGTCTCGCTGGCCGAGGCGATGCGGCGGCTACGGGAGATGGAGCTCTTCAAGCCACCGGGGGTGGCCGAGACCCTCGATTGGGCCGAATCGCTCAGGTTGCTCCAGGCGGGAAAACTGACACCGTCGACTATCGACAGCACGATCGGTGTGGTCCTCAAGTACAAGGACGACATCGACGTGGTGCGCAGCGCAGGGGTCGAGACTCTCGTCTGATGAGCCCGGCCAGGTTGATCGACCAGCTCAGTGCCTTCTCCGCAGCCCTGCGCGCAAGGGGACTGGTGGTCACCCCCGACCAGACCTCGGACATGGCCCGGGCCCTGACCCTGGTAGACCTGGCCAGCCGCAACCAGGCCAGGGCGTCCCTGCGCTCGCTGGCGGTGACCGACCCTTCGCAGATCCCGGTGTTCGACGAGGAGTTCGACAGGTTCTTCGTCGGGATCCCGGTGTCCCTGGTCCCGCCCCGTTACGACGTCGAGGTGTCGCGCGTCCCGGTCACTCCTCTCCAGGGCGGCGCGGGCACCGCGGGCGGGGAGATAGCCGCCCAGTCGGGCGCCTCCGCCGTGGAGCGCCTTGCCACCCGCGACTTCGCCGATCTGGACGATGACGACCTGCAGGAGGCGCGCCGTCTGGTCATGACGATGATGTGGCACCCCACCGACTACCGGACCCGCCGCTGGTCCCCCGGTGATGGTCGCCGCCCCGACCTCCGTCGTACGTTGCGCGAGGCCGTGGGTCCGACAGGGGACATGATGTCACTGAGCTGGAAGAGACGCCGCCGGAAGGAGCGACCCCTCATCATCATCGCCGACATATCAGGATCGATGGAGCGGTACGCCGACATCTTCCTCGTCTTCGCCCACGCCGCCCAGCGTCGCCTCCGAGAGGTGGAGACCTTCACCTTCTCCACCCGCCTCAGCCGCATCACCGAGGACATGCGGCGCAGGGACACGCGGACGGCGTTGGCACGAGTGGCCGAGCGGGTGACCGACTGGTCCGGTGGCACCCAGATCGGCGAGGCACTGTCGGAATGGAACCGTCTGTGGAGCCGCCGACTGGCACGTGGCGGGCCGGTGGTGATGATCCTGTCCGACGGCTGGGACTGCGGCGACCCGGAGCTGCTGGCGGGGGAGATCGCCCGGCTGGCCCGCTCGGTCCATCAGGTGATCTGGCTCAACCCCCTGGCTGCTCGTGATTCCTATCAACCGCTGACGCGGGGCATGCAGGCGGTGATGCCACACATCGATCAGCTACTGCCGGCGGCTAGCGTCAACGACTTCAAGGGTGTGGTGAAAGTGCTCGATTCCGTGGCCGGAGCGAGGTGATGAGAAACCAGATCGACGTCCGCAATCGCTGGGCATCCGAAGGTAAGCGGGTGGCGGTCGCCACGGTCATCCGGGTCCATGGCAGCGCGCCCCGGCCGGAGGGCTCGAAGTTCCTGGTCTCGGACGCCGGGGACATGGAGGGGTCGGTGAGCGGGGGTTGTGTCGAGAACGATGTCTTCCTCCACGCCCAGGAGGTGATCGAGAGTGGCAAGCCCAAAACGGTTACCTACGGGATCGCCGACGATGACGCCTTCGAGGTCGGGATGGCCTGCGGCGGGACCATCGATGTCTTCATCGAGCCGTGGTAGCCCTCGAGGCTATCCAGGGGATCCTCGACCGAGAGGAGTACGGATCGGTCATCACTTTCGTGGATGGCCCGAGTCTCGGTTCGAAAGTGGTTTTGGGCTCCGAGGGCCAGATCATGGCCGGCGAGCTGCCTCCCGAGATCGCCGATGACCTGACCGCCGATGCCCGGGTGCTGATGGACCATGAGCAGCACCGGGCCATGGAATACCCACCTCACTCCGTGTTCATCGAGTCCTTGGCCCCGCCCCAGGAGATGGTCATCGTGGGGGCGGTCCACATCGGCCAGTCCCTGGCCAGCTTCGCCGGCCAGATGGGGTATCGGGTCACCGTGGTGGACTCACGAGGCGCCTTTGCCACTGCCGACCGGTTCCCCACGGCCCGGATCGTCGTCGGCTGGCCAGAGAACGTGCTCGACCAAATCACCTTCGACCGGCGCACCTGGCTGGTGATCCTCTCCCACGCCCCGGCCCACGAGGACCCCGTCCTCGAGGCGGCTCTGAAGAGCCCGGTGCGATACATCGGGTGCATGGGCAGCCGAAGGACCCAGGAGCTACGGGTGGGGAGGCTGCGCGAGAAGGGCTTCTCCGAGGAAGACGTGGCCAGGGTCCGGGGCCCGGTCGGGCTCGATATCGGGGCGGAGAGCCCTCAAGAGGTCGCAGTTTCCATCCTGGCCGAGATGACCATGGTCCGCTACGGCCACGGCACCGGCCTCTCCCTGCATGGGATCGAGGGCAGGGTCCACAAGCAGCGCGCTGAAGACGAGTAGAGGGCGACAGCCGCGTCCGCCGGCTTGGGGAATACCCTGTCCCCATGGAACATCACCCGGACGAGGCGCTCCGGGCTGATATCAGGCGGCTGGGCAACCAGCTCGGCGATGCCCTGGTCCGCCAACACGGACCGGCCCTCCTCGACCTGGTCGAGGAAGTCCGGGCCCTGGGCAAGTCGTCCCGGCGTGGCGGCAGCGGGGAGGCAGCATCCAAGCTCGACCAGAGGCTGGCCGGGCTCGCTGTCGACCAGGTCATCCCCGTGGTTCGGGCCTTCACCACCTACTTCTACCTGGCCAATGTGGCGGAACAGGTGCACCGCATCGACCAATTGAGCACCGCCGAGCTGGGTCTGGCCGCCACGGTTGATCGTGTGCTCGAATCAGGGATCGATGATGACGTGATCGCCGACGTTCTGGGCAGGCTGGAGATGCGCCCGGTGTTCACTGCCCATCCGACCGAGGCCGCCCGTCGCTCGATCCTGAGCAAGACGATCCGCTTGGAAGAGCTCATCGAGAGAAGACTCGATTCGGCCGAGGCCGACCATGCGACGATCGACCGCCGTACCGCCGAATTGATCGACCAGATCTGGCAGACCGACGAGCTCAGGCTGGAGAAGCCGAACCCGGTGGAAGAGGCGCGATCGGCTCTCTACTACCTGCTCCAGATCGCCTCCAAGGTTATGCCCGAGCTGAGCGAGCGGGTGACCAACGAACTGGCACGACTTGGGGAGACCCCGCCACGGAGCCCGATCCGGTTTGGCTCATGGGTCGGCGGTGACCGGGATGGAAATCCCGGTGTGACCCCGGAGACGACCCTGGAGACGCTTCGACTCCAGCACGATCGGGGGTTGCGGCATCTCATCGGCCTGATCGAAGAGCTGGCCGACGAGCTCTCCGTATCAGAGCGGCTGGCCCCGATCAGCGACGAGCTGAGGAAATCCCTCGAAGAAGACCGCGAGGCTTTGCCCGAGGTGTGGCAGCGTGAGGGCCGCCGCACCGCCTCCGAGCCGTATCGCCTCAAGTGCTCTTACATCCGGGCCCGGCTCATCGCCACCAACGAGCGTCTGCAGCAGGATCTGCCCCACGTGGCCGGCCTTCACTATGCCCACCCCGACGAGCTCCTGACCGACCTGGATCGCATGGCGGAATCGCTCTCGAGGTCGCGGGGCGAGCTGATCGCCAGAGGTGCTGTGTCCCGGGTACGTCACGCCGTGGAGACCTTTGGCTTCCAGGTCGCGACCCTCGACGTGCGGGAGCACGCGGCGAAGCATCGGGAAGCGGTTGGCGAGCTCTTCTCGCTGATCGGCACCGACTATCTGGCCCTTGCTCCGGACCAGCGCCAGAATCTCCTCTCCGCCGAGCTGGCCGGGGCCCGCCCTCTCACCGGCCTGACCACCACTCTCGGCCCGGGCGCCGAGATGACCGTCGGCACCTTCGCTGCCATCCGGGAGGCCCAGGACCTGTACGGAGACCAGGTCATCGAGTCCTACATCATCTCGATGACCGAGAGCGCAGCTGACGTGCTGGAGGCGGCTGTGCTGGCCCGAGAGGCCGGGCTCATCGACCTCAAGCGAGGCATCGCTCGGATCGGGCTGGTCCCGCTGGTGGAGACCATCACCGACCTCCGCTCCGCGGGGCCCCTGCTGCGGGCCCTGTTCGAGGACCCTCGGTACCGTCAGATCCTCGCTCTCCGTGGCCACACCCAGGAGGTGGTGCTCGGCTACTCCGACTCCAACAAGGAGGGCGGGATCACCACCTCGCAATGGGAGATCTACAAAGCCCAGCGGGCGATGCGGAACATGGCGGAGGAACATGGGGTTCGTCTCCGGCTCTTCCACGGGCGTGGTGGGACCATCGGGCGTGGCGGCGGTCCGACACATGCGGCCATCCTGGCCCAGCCCTACGGGACGGTCGACGGTGAGCTGAAGGTCACCGAGCAGGGGGAGGTGATCTCCGAGAAGTACGGCCATCCCGCCATCGCCTCCAGGAACCTCGAGCTCGCCCTCGCCTCCGTCATCGAGTCCTCGCTGCTCCATCGGAGCTCGCGTCAGGCGAAGGGCACCCTGGACCGGTGGACCGGGGCGATGGACTACCTCTCCGCCGAGGCCTATGCCGTCTATCGAGACTTCGTCCAGAACCCGAATCTGGTCCCCTATTTCCTCACCTCCACTCCCGTCGAGGAGCTGGGCAGGCTCAACCTGGGCAGCCGGCCCTCACGCCGGCCCGGCGGCGTCGGCGGTATCGAGGACCTCCGAGCCATCCCCTGGGTGTTCGGATGGACCCAGACCCGCCAGATCGTGCCCGGTTGGTTCGGGATCGGCACCGGGATACGAGCCGCCCGCAAGGCGGGATTCGGAGAAGTGCTCGACGAGATGGCCCGGGAGTGGGGCTTCTTCCAGACCTTTCTGAGCAACGTCGAGATGACGCTGGCCAAGACCGACCTCGATATAGCCGGCCGGTATGTGGCCAGCCTGGTGCCCGGGGAACACCGGAGCCTGCTCGATTTGGTCCGGGCCGAATACGAACTGGCCACCGAGGAGCTGCTCGCCGTCCGCCATCGCCCCGAGCTGCTCGACGACCTGCCCCTGCTCCGGCGCACACTCTCGGTGCGCGACGTCTATCTCGACCCGATCAACTATCTCCAGGTGTCTCTGCTGGCACGGAGCCGCGCAGGCGAATCGGGGGAGGAGCTCGATCGGGCCCTCCTCCTCACCGTAAACGGCATCGCGGCCGGGATGAGGAACACCGGCTAGATATTCTCGACCGATGCCCGTCACGATCCTCGATCATCCCCTGGCTGCCGACCTCCTCGCCATCCTCCGCAGCAAAGACACCCAGCCACCGGAGTTCCGCCAAATCACCGAACGGCTGGGGTATCTGCTCGTGGCCGAAGCGCTCGCTGACATGACCACGGTGGACGTCGAGATCGAGACGCCGCTGGAACGGACCAGCGGGCGACAGCTTCGCCGACCGGTTGTGGCCGTCGCGGTGCTGCGAGCGGGCCTTGGGCTGCTCGAGTCGGTCCTCACCCTGGTGCCCGACGCTGCCATCGGCTTCGCCGGCGTGCAGCGTAACGAGGAGACCGCCGAGCCCATCGAGTACTACACCAGATTCCCCGCTCTCTCGACCGCTCGGGTCCTCATCCTCGAGCCGATGCTCGCCACCGGCGGCTCACTCTCCTGGGCCATCGACAAGGCCAAGGAGAATGGAGCCAAGGACATCACCGCGGTATGCGTGGTGACGGCTCCGGAAGGTCTCGCCGTGATCGAGGAGAGGCATCCCGACGTTCGCATCGTGGCAGCCGCGCTCGACCGGGAGCTGAACACCAGTTATTACATAGCACCCGGTCTCGGCGACATGGGAGACCGGCTCTTCGGGACCCTGTGACCGACTTCCAGGATGCCGTGCTCGGCGTCATCACCACCCTCAGGCAGGGTGAGGTGGTCACCTACGGCGAGGTGGCAGACCAGGCCGGATTCCCCGGGGCGGCCCGGGCGGTGGGGACCGTGCTGCGCACCTGTGACGGAGAGGTTCCCTGGTGGCGGGTGGTCGGGGCGGGAGGCCAGATCCGAACACCGATCGAGGAAGGTCAGGCAGGCCGGCTCCGGGCGGAGGGCGTTCTCGTCATCGACGGGAGGGTGGTGGGCACAAGGAACCGTTGAGACCGCCGGCGCGTCGAATCTGTCATGAGCAACCGGTACACCATCGCAGCCATCGCAGCTCTCGCCTTACTTGCCGCCGCCTGTGGCACGGGGGGAGGTTCGACCCCTCAGGAGATAACCGTCAATACCTCGGAGCAGGCCACCAGTGGCATATCCGTCACCGGTATGGGTGAGGTGACCGGGACCCCCGACACCGTCGAGGTGGGGCTCGGCGTCTCGGTTCTCGCCGACACGGTAGATGAAGCCGCTGCCACAGCCGCGGAGAAGGCACAGGACCTGATCGATTCGCTGATCTCGAACGGGGTCGCCGAAGAGGACATCGCAACCACCGACTACTCGATCTACCCCGAGTACGACTACTCGAGCAACCAGGAGCGTCTGACCGGGTACCGGGTCAACAACACGGTCCGCGCCAAGATCCGGAGCATCGAATCGACCGGCACGGTCATCGACGCAGCGGTCGCCGCCGGAGGCGACAACGTGACCGTGAATGGCCTCTCCTTCAGCATCGAGGACAACGACGAGCTGGTCTCGGCGGCTCGGGAAGCCGCATGGAACGACGCCATGGCCAAGGCGACCCAGTTGGCCGAACTGTCCGGCCAGGCCCTTGGTGATGCCACTTCCATCAGCGAAACCGTCAGCATGCCCCCGGTCCCTGTCCCGTATGCCAGCGAGGAGGCGGGCGCCGACCGGGCCATGACACCTATCGAGCCGGGCACATCGGCCGTCACCATCACATTGCAGGTCCAGTTCGGCCTGACCAGCTGACCGGTAGGCTCCGAGCGATGGGTATCACCGTGTCCGGCGTCGGCGAAGCAGTCGGTCGCCCCGACCAGGTCGAAGTCGACGTAGGCGTGTCGGTTCTGGCGGGCTCTGTCGCCGAGGCCGCTTCGGTGGCGGCCGAGAAGGCACAGGCGGTCACCTCGTCCCTGACATCGGCGGGGGTCGCTGCCGATGACATGGCTACGACGGAGTACTCGATCAGACCCGAATACGACTACTCGGGGAGCGAGCAGAGGCTCCTCGGATACCGGGTGACCAACATCGTGAGGGCCCGGCTCCGGGATGTCGCCGCTGCCGGACCGCTGGTCGACTCCATAACCTCCGCCGGCGGTGACGAGACGCGGGTCAACGGCCTGAGCTTCGGCGTCTCCGACGAGACGTCGGTTCAGGCCGAGGCACGCGAGGCAGCGTGGAAGGACGCGTTGGCCAAGGCCACCCAACTGGCCGAGCTATCCGGGCAGAGCCTGGGCAAGGCCACCTCGATCACCGAGACCATCAGGCCGCCGATCGCGCCGGTTCGAATGATGGCGGCCGACATGGCCATGGAGAAGACAACGCCGATCCAACCCGGGACGACAGCGCTCAGTGTCACCCTCCAGGTCGAGTTCGAAGCCGGCGCCTGACCGCACCCGAGAGGAAGAACCGCCCGCCTCCTATCCTTCAGAACAACAGGCGAGCGCAATTTGAACGACCACACACGCCGCATCTACGACTCGATGCTGGGGCTGCTCTCGAACGCAGAGAATCCAACGCCCCTGGTCAAGCTGAACCATGTCGTCCCATTCCAACACACCGAGGTGTTCGCCAAGCTCGAGTGGTACAACCCCTTTGGATCCGTCAAGGACAGGATTGCGGCCAACATGATCCAGCAGGCCCGTGAACGGGGCGAGCTGACCGACGAGGAGCTGGTCGAGCCCACTTCCGGCAACACGGGTCTTGGCCTGGCCATGATCGGCAACCTGCTCGGCTACGACCTGACCACCCCGCTCTCCAGCGCCATCCCGGTCGAGAAGCGGACGATGCTGCGATTCTTCGGCGCGACGGTCGAAGAGCTCGAGGACGACCTATGCCCGGCCCCGTGGGCGCCCGAGGGCGCCATCGCCCGGGCCACGGAGATAGGTGAGAAGCCGGACTTCGTGATGCTCAATCAGTACGGGAACCGGTCGAACCCCGACGCCCACTACCACACGACCGGGCCGGAGATCTGGCGCCAGACCGAGGGCACGATCACTCATTTCGTAGCCGGGATGGGCACCTGCGGCACGATCACCGGGACCGGCCGGTTCCTCAAGGAGCAGAGCGAAGCGATCCAGGTGATCGGGGTCCATCCCACCGAGGGCCACGACATCCCCGGAGTGCGCAGCATCCGCCAGTTGCGGCAGACCGAGTTCTTCCTGCCCGACGAGTACGACGGGATGGTCGAGATCGCCAACGAGGACGCATATGCGCTCACCCTGCGACTCAATCGGGAGGAGAGCATTCCCGCCGGGCCCAGCTCGGGCATGGCGCTCGCCGGTGCCCTGGCTGCCATCCCCGACGCCCCCGGGACCAGAGTGGTCGTGATGTTCCCCGACAACGCGTTCAAGTACGCATCGTCGATGGCCAGACACATCGCCGGTCTGGCGCCCACTGCCCTCCCCCGGGTCAAGAGCCGCAGGGAGGAGCTGTTCGACGCCATCATCGAGCACACCCGCCACAACCCGCACCTCACCGTCGACGTCGAAGCGGCCCACGACCGATTGGGAGCGGAGCTTCCGTTCGTGATCGACGTGCGGTCGGCCGAAGAGTTCGACCAGGGGCACATCCCGGAGGCGGTGAACATCCCGCTCCTCGAGCTACCCGACAGCCAGGATCTCCTGCCCACCGACCTGGACAGACCGGTCCTCACCGTCTGTGCCCGAGGCAACATCTCACTGCCCGCCGTGCTCTATCTCAACTCACTCGGATATCGGGATGCCCACAGCATCACCGGCGGGCTGGCGGCCTGGGTGGAGAAGGGATACGAGACGACTTGATTGCCGGCCGACTTCACCCTTCGGCGATGCTCGTCGAACCACAGGCTCGGTGCCGCCGAGCGTCACGTCCCAAGCCCAACAGACACCCGTCGGGCGGGGCTGCCGCTCCACGGCAACCCAAACCGCCCCTTTGGATTTCGCGTTCTAGATAATCAAACTGAATCGATGCGGCATTTTCTCAACACCTTCGACTGGACCCGTGAAGAGCTGCAGACGATGGTGGACGAGGGGCGTCGCCTCAAGGAGAGCCCATACGGCAATGCCCTCGAGGGCAAGACGATCGCCCTCCTCTTCCTCAACAACTCCCTGCGCACCCGCACCTCGTTCGACGTGGGAGCACGCCAGTTGGGGGGGCATGCCGTGGTCCTCTCCCCCACGGGCGGGATGTGGCCCCTCGAGTTCGAAGAGGGCGCAGTCATGCTCGGGGACGCCGAGGAGCACGTCAAGGAGGCGGCCAAGGTGCTCTCTCGCTACTGCGACCTGATCGGGATTCGTGCCTTTCCCAAGTTCGAGGCCTGGGAGGAGGACCGCAAGGACGTCATCCTGCAGGCTTTCGCCAAGCACTCCGATGTGCCGGTGATCAACATGGAGACGATCACCCATCCTTGTCAGGAGCTGGCCCATCTCATGGCCCTCCAGGAGCGTCTCGGCCCCCTCGACGGCAAGCGATACCTGCTCACTTGGAGCTATCACCCCAAGCCGCTCAACACGGCCGTGGCCAACTCGGCGCTGCTCATCGCCGCCAAGTTCGGCATGAACGTCACGTTGCTGTGCCCGAGCGAAGACTTCCTCCTCGACGATCGCTACATGACCATCGCCACCCGAGATGCCGGTGCCAGTGGCGGCAGCGTCACCGTGGCCCATGACATCGAAGCCGGTTACGGGGGCGCCGACATCGTCTACGCCAAGAGCTGGGGGGCCCTTCCCTACTTCGGACGCTGGGACCAGGAAAAGCCGATTCGGGACAAGTACCAGGACTTCATAGTCGACTCCCACAAGATGGCGATGACCAACGATGCCGTTGTCAGCCATTGTCTACCCATGCGGCGCAACGTCATCATGACCGACGAGGTGTTCGACGGGCCAGGTTGCATCGCCTACGAGGAGGCAGAGAACCGGCTCCACGTCCAGAAGGCAATCATGATGACTCTCATCGGTCGATGAGCTCGGATCAGGTCTCCCCAGAGCGCAATCCCACGCCTCCGCACCGGGATGTGCGCCAAACCATCGTCCATCTCCTTTCCAACATGAGCGACGGGCGTGAGATCCGCTCCTATCTGCAGCGGTTCTCCGAGGTGGACCGGTCCCGGTTCGCCGTCATCAAGATCGGTGGGGCGATCCTGGCGGACCACCTGGAGGAGACCGCGGCCGCCCTCGCCTTCCTCCATACCGTCGGCCTGACCCCAATAGTCATCCACGGCGGCGGGCACCAACTCGACCGACGGCTCGAGGAGCGTGGGATCGAGTCGACGAAGATCGACGGGCTCCGCGTCACCGATCCTGACGTCTTGGACGCGGCACGGGACACCTTCATCGAGCAGAACATCGTCCTGGTCGAGGCGATCAGGGAACAGGGTGTGGCCGCCCACGGACTCACTGCGGGTGCCTTCGAGGCCGACTACGTCGATCGGGGCAAGTACGGGCTGGTAGGCGAGCCGACCGAGGTGCACATCGCCCTGATTCGCTCGATCGTGGATTCGGGCGCAATCCCGATCCTCACCTGTCTCGGCGTGGCCCCCGGGGGGCAGATCGTGAACATGAACGCGGACTCGGCGACCCGGGCGTTGGTCCACGCCGTGCAGCCGCTGAAGATCATCTTCCTGGTCGATGTCGGGGGCCTGCTCGACGACCAGGACCGGGTCATCGAATCGATCAACCTGGCCTCCGACTATGACCACCTGATGTCTCAGGACTGGGTGCACTCCGGGATGCGTCTCAAGCTGGCCGAGATCAAGAAGCTGCTCGACGACACTCCGCTCTCCACCTCGGTCTCGATCACAACCCCATCGGGCCTGGTCAAGGAGTTGTTCACCCATGGAGGCTCAGGGACCCTGGTCCGCAAAGGCGAGTTGATCAATCGATCCACGGACCGTGACGCCATCGATGGGAGCCAGGTGGCCAAGCTGGTGGAAGAGGCCTTTGGCCGGCCTCTGAAGGATGGTTGGTGGGCCGGGCTCGACCTCGACACCGCCTATCTCTCCGAGAGCCTCCGGGCCGGCGCGATCGTTACCCGGATCGGTGACATCGATTATCTGGACAAGTTCGCCATCCTCGAGGACGCCCGGGGCGAGGGTCTCGCCCGCACTGTCTGGGCGCAGCTGGTGGCCGATCACCCGATCCTGTATTGGCGCTCGCGCACCGATAACCGGTTCAACTCTTTCTACGCCGAGGAAGCCGACGGTTCGGTCAAGCGGGGGCCATGGACCGTCTTCTGGAAGGGAGAGAGCGACTTCGCCAGGATCGCCCCCCGGATCGAGGCCATCGCCGCACTCTCCCCGTCGTTCGTCGGTGACAACGATGAGTGAGTGGGATGAGTGACAGTCACGCCGTTGGTGTGGTCGGGGCCAGGGGCCATACCGGGGCCGAGTTGGTCCGTCTCATCGGCGCCCATCCCTCTCTCGATCTCATGTTCGCCGGGTCTCGCGAGATGGCCGGAGAGGAGGTCCCCGGCCAGGACGGCCTCCGGTTCGAATCGATAGACCCCGATCTGCTGGCTCGACGGGGGGCCGATGTGGTGGTGCTGGCGCTGCCCGACGGGGCTGGGGATCCTTATCTGGCCGTCGTCGCGCCCGGGACGGTCGTCGTAGACATCTCGGCCGACCATCGTTTCGATGATGAATGGGCGTACGGGCTGCCCGAGCTCTTCCGGGGGAAGCTGAGGGGGGCGAGCCGGATCGCCAACCCAGGTTGTTATGCCACTGCGGCCCAGATCGCCCTCGCCCCCCTGGTAGACGCCGTCGACGGGGTACCCGCCCTTTTCGGCGTCTCTGGCTACTCGGGGGCGGGCACCACACCCGGCCCACGAAACGACCCGGAGCGCCTCGCCGACAACCTGATCCCCTACAAGCTGGTAGGTCACAACCACGAAAGGGAGGCGGTCCGTCATCTGGGCATCCCGGTCCGTTTCATGCCACATGTCCACCCTGCCTTCCGTGGACTCCTCGTCACGGCCCACGTCCCGTTGGCCGAGCCGATCACCACCGATCAACTGACGGCCAGATTCACCGCGGCCTATGGAGAGGAGCCACTCATCCAGATCAAGGAGGAGATCCCCGAGCTCAGGGAGGGGGCGGGCCATCGTGGCATGATCCTCGGCGGCTTCGAGACCAGCGCCGACGGCCGCAACGCAGTGATCGTCGCCGCGGAGGACAACCTCCTCAAGGGAGCCGCGGTCCAGGCCGTGCAGAACATCAACCTGGCGCTTGATCTGCCCGAGTTCGAGGGTCTCATCGGCTGACGTCAACCCGGTGCGTGACGGGCTGCGCTTGCTCGAGTTTCGTGCAGAGCCTCGTCCCTGGCCGAGCGGATCGACTGGATGCGGCTCAGCTGGTCGCCGGGTTCATGTCGCTGTTGGCAGTTCTGATCGTGATCGGCTTCTTCGGCTGATCCGGTCCACCACGTTGACTTCACCCCGGCCGGTGCATAACGTCCCACCGTGTCTCGTATGACGATGTGCATGTGTCTCTGTGATAGCTCTCGGGTGGCAAGCCCGAGCGCGGACAGCATGCGCCGTCAGCGCTCCTGAAGACGCCAGCACCCGAGAGCCAAATCTCTCCGGCGTCTCCCGATTCTTCGATTCCCAAGGAGCATTTGACACATGGCCTATGCAAACCCTGATGCCCTCGTCACAACCGAGTGGCTCAAGGAGAACCTGAGCGACCCCGACATCCGGGTCATCGAGGTGGACGAGGACGCCACCGTGTACGACAAAGACCACATTCCCGGTGCCATCGCATGGAGTTGGTCCGACGACCTGCATCACGAGACCCGACGCGACTATCTAGACCAGGAAGGATTCAGCAAGCTTCTCTCGGCTGCCGGCATCGGGCCGGACACCACGGTCGTCCTCTACGGTGGGAACAACAATTGGTTCGCGGCCTACGCCTACTGGCTTCTCAAGTACCGCGGGTTCGACAGGGTGAAGCTGCTCGACGGCGGGCGCAAGAAGTGGCAGATCGACGCCCTGCCCCTCGAGTCTGAGCTCCCTGCCATCACGCCGACCGAGTTCACCATCGGCGGCGCCGAGCGGCCGGAGGTCCGTGCCTTCCGCGACCACGTGCTCGATACCCTGGGCCAGGCGACTCTGGTGGACGTACGCTCCCCGGAGGAGTTCAGCGGGGAGAAGATCGCACCCGATCATCTGCCCCAGGAACAGCCCTACGTGGCCGGCCACGTCCCGGGAGCCAAGAACATCCCATGGGGCAAGGCCGCCAACGAAGATGGCACCTTCAAGTCGGAGGAAGAACTGAGAGAGCTGTACGAGGGCGCCGGGGTCACCGGGGGCGAGATCATCGCCTACTGCCGGATCGGCGAGCGCTCCTCGCACACATGGTTCGTCCTGACCGAGCTCCTCGGCCACGACGATGTCAAGAACTACGACGGCTCCTGGACCGAATACGGGTCGCTTGTGAACGTGCCGGTGGAGCGAGGCTGACAGCGATCAAGTGAGCGGGAACGGGGACTGAGCCCACCAGGGCAACGACGACAGCTCGATCCTGTCCACCCATTTCACCCACCAGAAGCCACGGCGGGATGGTGCCACGATCCGGGCCGGATACCCGTGGCCCGGGCTGAGCGGCTCGCCGCCAAGACGAGTGACCAGCCACGTGCTGTCGAGGTCGGAGATCGGGTACCTCCGGGCGTACCCGGTAGACGACCAGGCGACGAAGCTGCGGCTGCCCGCGCCATCGATCAGCCGGTCGAGACGGACCCCGGCCCATTCCTGCTCGGAGTACCACCCACCGGTGCAATCGAGGATGGCGGCGAAGCTCTCCTGTGGCAAGGCATCGAGGGCGGCCAGGCCAAGACGTCGTCCTCCCACATCGACCGACCAGTCCTGGCCATCGATCGATGGCACCCGATCGTTCAGCCACGAGGTGGTGGGCAAGGCGGCTGGATCGCCCGAGCCCTGCTCGTGCATTCCGGTGAAGCGGCGATCCTGACCCGGAGCGGCCGCGGCCTGAAGTGTCCCCTCCCAGGTGAGCCAGATGGCCGCCGCCGCCGCAGTGAGGGCGGAGGCGCGGAGGAAGGCCCGCCGGTCGAGGTCGAAATGACGCGGCTTGACCGGGTGACGTCGAAAGTGGTCGATGGCGAGGCCGAGGCCCAGCAACCCGCCACCGACGTGGATCTGCATCACGGTGAGCGGGCCTATCCGTGAGACGTCGCCCTGGGCATGGAGCAGCCCGGTGGCCAGAGTGGTGAGGACCACCGCGAGCAGGATCAGCGAGAACAACCGGCCGGGCCGGCGCCGGCTCAGGCCGCGTCGAACGATGGTGGATTTCCAGGGGACGAGAAGCAGGATGCCGAGGGCGAGCGCGCCGTGGACCACCGCCAGATCGAGGGGCCAGTCGACACCGATCGCCTGACTGGCCAGCCCGGTCACCACTGCCGTCACCAGCAGCACGGCCAAAGCGAGATTGGTTCGGCGGCCACTTCGCCCGCCGTTCCTGCGGCCGCTTCCACCACTTCCGATTGCCATAACAGCCGTTATACTCACTGTTATCGAGATTGGCAATCCCCGATGACCACACCCACCCGACACAGGGACAAGACCAGGACCGATCTGATCGAGGCAGCGATCGGACTGCTCGCCGACCAAGGTGTCGAGGCGTTGGCGCTCCGCCGGGTGGCAGGCGCGGCTCATGTTTCCACGATGTGCGTCTATTCCCGGTTCGGGGACAAGATCGGCCTGCTCGAGGCGGT
>JBMDXS010000119.1:0-5690 GCA_048595045.1 Acidimicrobiia bacterium | reverse complement strand
CCTGGCCGACGTCCAGCCCTTCATAACACTGCAGACGGATCAGTTCGGCCTCTCCCATGGCAGCGAGGACCTTCGCAACCTCGGTCTTGCCCACCCCGGCCTCACCTTCGAGGAATAGGGGCCGGCCCAACTGGACGGCGCTGTGGATGGCGACGAGAAGACTCTCGTCCGCGAAGTAGTCGAGGTCGTCGAGACGCTGGTCGAGCTTCTCGACGGTGTCGGGAATCACACCCGAAAGCCTAAACGGCGGCGGTTCCTCGTATGTGGGCGCTCCATACAATCGGGCGCGTGTACGGGATCGCCCTCAGTGCCGCGGCGTGTCTTCGCGCCGGGACGCGCGCCGATGTCGCCTGGCTGGTCGAAGCCGATGGCATCGCGGTCTCGGACTGGTCCGATGCGGTCATGTTCACACCGGGTGGTGGCCGTGTCGCGACCCTGGCCGGGGGAGTGTTCGACGCCCAGCTGGCGGACTTGGCCGGGCGCTGGGATAACGGGCGCCTCGTCGATGTCGAGCTCAGCGACGTGGACGCGCTCATCGCCGGAGTGGATGCAGGTGCATCGGCACGCTGCCTGATCGTCACGGCAGAGGGCCTTCCAGCCCGAGTCATGGATCTGGCCGGAGCCCGCCAGCCGTTCTGTCTCGTCGCCCAGCTCAGCGGTGACGAGGTGATCGGGTTCGAGCTGTACACGCCGGACACCTTGGCCGGTGCGGACGAGGATGTCCGACGCCGTTTCGCCGAGGGCCCCGGGCCCTCGATGATGGTGGACGATCGTGTGATCTCGATGTTCATCGCCGTGCCCGAGATCGCGATCGTAGGGAGCAGCCCCGTGGTGGAGGCGCTCACAGAGATGGCCGCAGCATTGGGTTGGAGGACCCGGGTCGTCACCGATGTGGCATCGGCTGCCGGGGTCATCGCCGGCCTCTCCCGGGCCGACACGGTGGTGGTCGCCGCACACGATCTCGAGCTGGCCGGCCCGGCATTGCTGGCGGCACTGGAGAGCGAAGCCGGCTACATCGGATCGGTGGGCAGCAGACGGATGCAGGAGACCCGTGCGGACTGGCTGGGCTATCGGGGGGTGAGCGATCTCAGCAGGGTTCACGGCCCGGCCGGGCTGGACATCGGCGCCGAGACGCCCGGTGAGATCGCAGTGTCCATCCTGGGCGAGGCCATCGCTGCCCGAAGCGCTCCATAGTCGATTCGGGGCCTTCGCGATTAGACTTCGAACGGATGACGGCTCGGGATGAGACCACCGCGGACGTGCTGCAATCGGTATGGACGGTCGCCCACGACCATGACCTCGACGAAGAATGCAGCCCTACCAAGTCGTGTCGCAACATGAAGGATGTGACCTTCGACGGTTATGCCGAGCATGGCAGTGACATCGGCGCCGCCTGGCGGGCGAGGCTGGCGCGGGAAGGCAAGTTGAGCGCCTCGGAGGGGTCGATTCGAGACCTGGTGCTCGGTCGGGGCCAGTAGCCCTGGGCCCATCGTTCACACCCGTCTGGAGGCGGTGACGCCTTGAGCGAGCCGGGCCCTTCGCCGGCCAATGTCGGCGAGCTCACCGATCTCCTTCGATCGGGCGGCTACCTCGCAGACCGGGGGCTCTCCACTGCGGTCTACGTCGCCCTGACCCTGGGACGGCCCCTCCTCGTCGAGGGTGAGGTGGGGGTGGGCAAGACCGAGCTGGCCAAGGTGCTGGCGTCGGTGTTCGGCCGCAAGCTCATCAGACTCCAGTGCTACGAGGGCATCGATACCAACCAGGCGCTCTACGAGTGGGACTACGCGCGTCAAATGCTCCAGATCAGGGCTCTGTCCGAGCGCGACCTCGCTGACGAGGAACAAGTCGAGAAGCTGTTCGGTCCGAGGTTCCTCCTCGAACGACCCCTGCTCGCCGCGGTGCGGGCAGGGGATCGTGCCGTGCTGCTCATTGACGAGGTCGATAGGGCCGATGACGAGTTCGAGGCCTTCCTCTTGGAGCTCCTCTCCGACTTCCAGATCACGATTCCCGAGATCGGCACCATCACCGCTGACGCCCCGCCGGTGGTGATCCTGACCTCCAACCGCACCCGCGAGCTCCACGATGCCCTGAAGCGCCGCTGTCTCTATCACTGGGTTGGGTATCCGAGCGCCGAGCGCGAGGTGGAGATCGTTCAGGTGCGAGCCCCCGAGGCATCCCAGACACTGGCCCAAAAGGTGGTGACGGCGGTGAATCGGCTGCGTGGGCTGGATCTGGCCAAACCGCCAGGTATCGCCGAGACGCTGGACTGGGTGGCGACCCTCAACGTCCTGGGACGGGAAGAGCTCGATCCCCAGACCGTTGAGGACACGCTGGGCGCAGTCATCAAGGAGCGTGACGACCTCGAAACGGTCCTGGGGCGTCTCGAGGAGATAGCCGCCGATGGCTGAGACCGGCGACGGTATCGGCTTGTTGGGCCGCGAGGCCGAGGGCGCGCTGGTCAGGATGCTGGTCGACTTTGGTGAGCGGCTGCGCTCTGCCGGGATCCCGGTCGGGTCCGGGGAACTTCTCGCCTTCTGCGGGGCCGTGGCCTCACTCGACCCGGGTGACCTGCTCGATGTCTATTGGGGAGGTCGGGCCACCCTGCTGACCCGACGCGACCAGATCCCGATCTATGACCGCGTCTTTCGCAGCTTCTTCTTGGATTCTCATGACGTTCTCCCCGAGCCGATGAAGCTCGCCTTGAAGCGCTCCGACATAGAGAGCCAGGCGGTCATCGAGGTGCCGGCCACCGAGCCGGGCCGACCGGGCAAAGACGAGGAAGAGGAGAGGCTCGGTCTCATGGCCTCCGATCTTGAGATCTGGCGAAACAAGGCATTCGCCGTATGCACCGAAGAGGAATTGGCCGCGCTGCGGAGGATCATGAACCGGATCCGGGTCGTCCCGCCCCGCCGTCGCAGCCGACGCACCTTGGCCGCTCCTGCTGGTGACCGGCCCGATCTGCGCCGCACCGTGCGGACCACTATGCGGATGCACGGGGAGCCATCAGAGCTCTTCTGGCGTCGGCGTCGGCTGAAGACGAGACCGCTGGTGCTCATCCTTGACGTATCGGGCTCGATGGCCGATTACAGCCGCAACCTCCTCCAGTTCGCCTACTCGACTCGTCGCGCCGCGACCCGGGTCGAGGTGTTCTGCTTCGGGACCCGGTTGACGCGAATAACACGCGCCCTCGAGCGCCGGCGTCCCGACGACGCACTCGATCAGGCGGCTCGGTTGGTGTTCGACTGGGAGGGGGGCACCCGGATCGGCGAGTCGATCGACACGTTCGTTCGCCAGTGGGGGAGACGGGGCATGAGCCGCGGGTCGATCGTGGTCATCTGCTCAGACGGGCTCGACCGCGGCGACCCGGCGCTTCTGGCCGGCGCCATGGAGCGCCTCTCGCGATTGAGCCACAAAGTGGTGTGGATGAACCCGCACAAAGGCGACGACCGGGATTTTCGGCCCACCACGTTGGGGATGATGGTGGCGGAGCCCTACATCGACCTGCTTCTCTCCGGGCACGATCTGGCCAGCCTGGAGGAGCTCGCCGACCGGCTCCCCGAACTGCGATGAGATGGAGTGTCTCCCTGCTGGCCGAGGGGGACCGGGTCATCGAGCTGGAGGAGGTGGTCGAGCTCGCCGACGCGGTAGCCGCCAGCAACGGGATCGCCAGTGGGATGGGGACGGCGAGTTACGGCGCCCAGATCGTCGTCGAGGCGGAGAGCGGCGAGCAGGCGGTCGAGCGGGCGATGGCGGTGTTCACCGAGGCGGTGGCCAGGGCCGGTCTCCCCGTCTGGCCGGTAGTCGACGTCGAGACGATCGCCGAGGATGAGGAGCAGTTCTACGGCGGCGACGATGTGGGCTCACTCGGATGATCCGGCTCGGCTCGCTGGCGGGGTATCCCTTCGAAGGGCCTAGGGTCCTGGCCGGTTGGACCGCTCCGGCCCGAGCCGGGGTGTTCGCCGTCATGTACCGGCCCGACCCGGCCAAGTCCGAGTACGGGGTGCTATACGTGGGGCATTCCGACGATCTTTCCGCCGAACCTTTCCCGTTCGACCACCCGGCCGCTGCATGTTGGCTGACCCGGGTCGGGGGCAAGCGCTTCGATCTCCACGTCGCCTTCTACGAGGTGCCCGGTGACACCTTGGGTCATCGGGAGCAGATCGCTCGTGAGCTGATCTCGATCTACCACCCCGGGTGCAATCCCGACCAGTACGACCAGGCCTGGGAGGAGCACTGGATCGGGGATTACGAGACCCCCGGCACCACCGGCCCGCTGACGACTCGACGGGAGCCGCCCGGGGCCGGTGGCTGATCGGTGTTGTTCAGGGGGTGATCACCAGGGTGTCGATCAGGGCCCGGAGCTCGGCCACGTCCTCGTTCGGTGACTCGGGGAACCAGGTCGCTTCGACCATGACCGGAGTCCCTTCCACATCGAGGAACCAATCCTCCACCACCTGGCCGTCGGCCTGGTAATAACGCCCGCCCCAACCGCCTCCATTCAAACCGCCGCCATTCCAGACCTGGAACTCCTCGCCGGAGCATCCGGCAGGGACCTCTGTGACCAGGTGGTGTCCGTCGTGGCCAAAGGCATTGACTGCTGCCAATGCCTCCCGGACCGTGAATCCATTGGCAGCGAACTGATTGGCCAGATCCTCCGCCGTCGTCCTGGCGGCCACCGGAGCATCACCGGAGAGCACACATGGCTGTGAATACACCTCGTCGACCTCGAGGACAATCAGCATCACATACTCCTGACCCTCACGTCCCTTGTACGCCCCCGATGGCACTTGCGTCCACCCGCTGCCTTCGATGACGAAAGTGCCTCGCAGCGACGACGCATCGTCACCGTCGGTGTCGACGAAGTAAGCGCCGGGCTCAAGTGGCGACTCCTCCTCCTGAAGCGCCTCCTCAGGGGTGATCTCGGTCGCATTCGGGGCCGGCTCGGCCACCGGGGTGTCGTCCCTGTTGAGGTAGAAGATGAGCCCGGCGATCACGATCACCGCTGCTGCGGCTGCGATGCCGACCAGGGGGCCCCGCCGGCGATTTTGCCCATTTCCGTCCGTCACCACTCGATTGTCTGTCTGCATTTCCGTCCTCCTCTCCAGAGGTGTTGTGAGGACAGGCACATCCACCGGTTCGAGGGCATTTAGGTCCGGCAGCGGATTTGCCTTCCGGACCATGCGATCGATCTGGTCGTGTGTCATGTCGCTCCTTCCTCGGCGACCGGAGGGGAAGGGATGGGATTGATCATCGGGTCGAGGGCCCGAGCGAGTCTCTTGTAGGCCCGGTGGATCCTTTGATCGACCGCGGCCTTGGTCATACCCATGATCTGGGCGATGTCCTCCCGGGGCAGGTCCTCCCAGGCATAGAGCATCACGATCTCACGGTCTCGGTGGCTGAGGTTCCGCACTGCGGCCGCGACCTGGGCGTCGTCCGAGCCCTGGACGACCAAGAAGGCCGGGTCTGCAGGCGGAGCGACACCCAAGTGGCGCAGCTTCTCGTCCAGACGTGACCTTCTTCGGAATGACCGGCTGTGGTTGGACAGGACTTTGCCGGCGATGCCGTAGATGTAGAGGAGGGTCTGGGGTGGCGGCGGCACCTCGTCCAGGCGGCGCCAAATGACCAGGAAGATCTCGGCGCAAACGTCGTCGGCTTCGTGCGCTGCGACGCGCCGAATGCAATAGGCGCGC
>JBMDXS010000118.1:0-3846 GCA_048595045.1 Acidimicrobiia bacterium | reverse complement strand
CTTCCCGCTCTGGTTCTTGAGCTCGAGGTCGCCGTCGACTGCACCCAGACTCATCTCGCCGGCAGTGATCACCCGTACCCGACCGTCGGCCCGATTCAGGCTGAGCCTCCCGGCGCCAGTGACCACGTCGGCGCTCGCGGTGTGGTCGAGTCGGACGTCTCCGGCGCCACTGCGTATGTGTGTGTCTCCCAGACGCCCGTCGGCACGGAAGTCCCCCATCCCGGCGTCGCCGCGGAAGGTCGAACCGGAGGGCAGCTCGACGGTCACGTCCACCGACCCTGCTTTGCCGGGGCCAATGAGGTTGAGACGGCCACGGGATCTTGGCCCCTTGACGAGGACACCGCCGTTGATGAGGTCGACCATCGTCTTCTCGGCCGCCTCGACGTCGCCCCTCCTTGTCCGATCCGAGGGGTTCACGGTGACCACGGTGTCGGCACGGTCACCTGCGATGAGATGAACCGTCCCCACGGCGATCTCGATCGTCAGCGGGGTTGGGTGTGGAGTATCGAACTTCTGCATCAGCGGACCCATCCGGTGTAGTGCTCGCCGCCCGACGGCTTGCGTCGATGGGGGAGCTGGTCCGGGCCCAGGGCGGCGGCCGCGGCGCGCACCAGCCAGGCATTGAGGGAGAGGCCTTCGTTCCTGGCCGCCTCCTCGATACGGCTCTTCAGGCCTTCGGGGAGACGGAGGTTGAGACGTGAGGTGCCGCCATCGTCTTCGCTGATGGGTGCGACGGGAGGTGTCGCGGAGGCGGGTGTTTCCTCGAAGTTGTCCTCGGACGGAGCCGGCGCGACCACGAATTCCGGGTCGCCGCCCCGAAGGCGGAGCTCGACGACACCCGGAGCCATCTCGCGGGTGATCTCGTCGGCGGCTGCGGAAAGTGCCTCGAGCAGCACCAATCGACTGGCCGCCTCCAGTGGGGCGGTGAGGCGATCGGCGAGGGCGCGCGCCTCATCGCCCCCGGCTTCCGCCGCGATCGACAGATGCTCACGCAACGTGTCGGTGTAAAGTGTGAGATTCATGGTGCCACTATGGCACAAGGCTGGCACCAAGTCAAGTGCCTAATGGCACAAGGATATGGGTCCACAAAACCGGCGGAAAAAGCAGGGAAGTGTGGACGGAGTCAGGAACGTGGAGAGCCGTACCGACGACGCATCTCTTTGTGCCAGCAGCCGTGGTGCCAGTGGCGGCGCAGGTCTGGCTCAGCGTCTGGTACCACCACGACGTGAAAGGTCCCGGGCAGGATGGTCATCTCACAACCGGGGCAGAGATAGGTCTTGCGGGCCGCGTAGGGCTGCACCGGCGTGACGGTCACCCCGAGAAGATCGCCCACGCCAGGACCGCCAGGATCGCCACGAGGGCCACCACCATCACGACGATGTCGGTGATGTCCTTCTCATGATCGCGAAACGGGTTGAACCCCATCGCCGGAACGGTAACCCCGACCCGGTCTGTCTACCGTCATCGCAGTGACCTGGCTGCACACGGAGGATCGGGGCCCGGTGCGATGGCTGACCATCGATCGGCCGGATCGGAAGAACGCCATTCCCTTCGAAGGATGGGGCGAGCTGCGCTCTGCGTTCGAGGACTTCGAGCGATCCGATCAGAGGGTGCTGGTCGTGACCGGGGCCGGGGGAGAGTTCTGTGCCGGCGCCGATCTCGATCCCGCTCGCCTGGACCGGATCCAGACCGTCGCCGACCGCCACATCCGGATGAAGGACGTCGGATCGGCCGCCATGGCCCTCCATCGCCTGACCAAGCCGACCATCGCTGCGGTCGATGGGGTGGCGGTGGGTGCTGGGATGAACCTGGCCCTCGGTTGTGACGTCGTCGTGGCCACCGATCGGGCCCGATTCTCCGAGATCTTCGTGCGGCGCGGGCTCACGGTGGACTTCGGTGGCTCCTGGTTGCTACCCCGGCTCGTAGGTTTGCAGAGGGCCAAGGAGCTGGTCCTCTCCGGCCGCATCGTCGAGGCCGAGGAGGCGGCCCGCTTCGGGCTGGTGACCGAGGTGGCCCCGGTCGACGACCTGGAGCCGCGCGTGACCGAGATTGCCGAGAGCTTCCTGCAGGGGGCGCCGATAGCTCAGATGTTCGCCAAACAGACCGTCGAAGCCGCCTTCCAGATCAGCCTGGCCGACGCCCTCTCGTGGGAGGGCGAAGCCCAATCGGTGGCCCTCGGCACCGAAGACGCAGCCGAGGGTTTGCTCGCCTTTCTGGAGAAGCGGGCGCCGATCTGGAAAGGGAGATAGGGGTCGGACTTTCTCGGATTTCTTTGTCGATCAGCCATCTTCGACCCGAATATGTCACACCCTCCCGATACGTTGACGACCATGGAGAGGAGTTTCACCAACGATCAGGTGGAGCAAGGGATCGGCCAATTCCTGAGTCTTTCGACGGCGGCGCTGGCCGCGGCATGTGAGTGGATCATGGAGGCGGACCGGGCTCAGCTGTTCCTGGCCGACGGGGCGCGGACACTTCCCGAATGGCTGTCGGCGCACTTCGGATGGCGTCATTCCACTGCAGCCCAACTGGTCCGAGTGGCTCGCCGGCTCCAGGATCTGCCCCGGCTGCGCCGACTCTTCGCCGAAGGCTCACTATCGCTCGATCAGGTCGATGCCGTATCGAAGCTGGCCACTCCGGAAACCGAGGATGCAGTGATCGCCGAGTGCGCCGGGTTGTCGAATGCCGCTTTGGACCGGGCCGCCCGCCGGGCCAACCCACCGTCGACTGCTGACGAGTTGGAAGCCTGGCGGCAGCGGTGGATGTCGATCCAGTACACCCTGGACGGTTTCCGTGGTCGGATGACCACCGATCTGCCTGGTGCGGAGATGGGCATCGTGGAAGCAGAAATGAGACGACGGGCCGATCTGATCCCACCCAATCCCGACTCGGGCAGGTTCGATCCCTACCAGCAACGGATGGCCGACGGTCTTGTCGAACTGTGTGCCACCAGTGGGGACGACAACACGACGGGTCCGACCCAGGTCGTGGTCCATGCCGATCTGGAATCCCTCACGATTGATCCTGAGACCACCGGGGTGGCTGAGATCGAAGGTGGCCTGGTGATCGCCAATGAGACCGCTCGAAGATTGTCTTGTGATTCTGTGGTCGAGTGCACGGTCTATGACCATGCGCGAACGCTTGGAATCGGGCGTCGATCCCGGCTCATTCCCGCCTGGCTGCGTCGCCAGCTCTGGTTCCGGGATGGGGGCTGTATCTGGCCAGGTTGTGCAAAGACTCACTTTGTCCACGCCCACCACCGCCAACACTGGGCCGACGGCGGGCCCACTGATCTGTGCAATCTGGTCCTTCTCTGCGGCTATCACCACCGGTTCCTGCACGAGCACGGTTGGTCGATCGAAGACGAATCCCCGGGAGGGTTGGTCCTCAGAAGACCCGACGGGCGTACCTACCCGCCGGTTCGGCCCGAGCTGGATCCCCGACTGCGAGAATTGGTCGGACAACGAAGCTAGGGGCCAAGGCCCCCGCCTCCGCTCTCAAGTCTCGCCGATGTCCTCGTTCCACAACTCGGGGTGTGCCTGGATGAAAGCGGTCATCATGTCGATGCAGCGTTGGTCATCGACCACGACCACCTCGACACCGTTGGCCCGAAGCAGGTCCTCGGCGCCTAGGAAGGTTCGGTTCTCACCGATCACGACCCGGGGGATGTCATAGAGGAGGATCGCCCCCGTGCACATGTGACATGGTGAGAGGGTGGTGTAGATCTCCGAGCGGCGGTATTGGGCAGGGAGGAGACGACCGGCGTTCTCCAGGGCATCCATCTCCCCGTGGAGGATGGGGCTGCCCTTCTGCACCCGCCGGTTGCGCCCACGTCCCACGATCTCC
>JBMDXS010000117.1:0-14041 GCA_048595045.1 Acidimicrobiia bacterium | reverse complement strand
GTTCTCCGGGCACTTCGTCGACAGATATCGCTATCTCGCCGACGACAGACACCCCGAGGGCGCACCGGTCGGTGCCATCCAGGTCAGATCACTCATCGCGACGCCTGGGGACGGGGAGACGGTGAGAGCGGGCAGGGTGGTCTTCACCGGGTCGGCCTGGTCCGGCACCGCCCAGGTCACCGAGGTCGTGGTATCGATCGACCACGGCGAGAACTGGGTGCGGGCAGTGCTGGAGCCGGGCTCGGGGCCGTTGTCGGCGATCCGATGGCACTGCGAGCTCGATATCGGGCCGGGCCGGCACATCGTGATGGCCAGGGCGACCGATGACTCAGGCGACACCCAGCCGATGCAGCCACCCTGGAATGCCAGGGGCTACGCCAACAACGCGGTGCACGAGGTGGTGTTCGACGCTCAGCCCTGAGGGGCGAGCGATGAGATGGCGGCTGCCACCTTCTCGGGTGAATCGAGATGCGCCCGCCAGGCCTCGGGCACCACTTCGAACGCCGCCCCGGGCATAGCCGCCTGCACTCGGTCCACCGACTCCCGGGGCACGTTCCCGGCCTCACTCCACAGGTACTGGGTGGGGACGCTGATGTCTCCCAGCTTCGACGGGACCTGCGACGCGGCTGGGGTGCGGCGGAAGGCACGGAGCGACTCCGAGGTGCCCACGATGGTCTCGGCGAGGTCCCGCGCTGCGATCTGGCTACTGGTCGGGCACCACCCCCCTGTTTCGCAGTTCGGGGCCCAGCGGTTGGCGGCCAGCGGGCCCGCCGTCTCCAGGGCGTATGTGGCCGCGGTGCCGACCCAGGGCAGCTTCTCCACCAGCTCCACCCAGCCCTCGGGCTTGTAGAAGTCGACGTCGACCATCACCAAGCCCGAGACCAATGAGGGCTGGGTGGCTGCGATCTCGGCCCCGACTTCGCCGCCGAGACCAACGCCGGCAATGACGACGCCATCCCCATAGGCCTGACGGATCACATCAGAGACCTCCTCGGCCATCGACGCGACGGTGTGGCGGCTCCCCTCTTCCGGGACCCTCTCGCTGAGCCCGAACCCGGTCAGATCGACCCGCATCACCTCGAAGCGGGGATCGAGACCCTGCACCACCCCATCCCAGGTGACACCACCGGCGACGTCGGCGTCGTGAAGCAGCACCACAGGCACGGCCCCCTCTCCCTCCCTCACCACGTTGAGCTTCGCTCCCGTGGTGGTGACGATGGGTTGTAGGTCGAGCTCGTCGAGGGAGACGTCCTCGATCAGACCGATCCGGTCCCGGGTGACCTCGGTCCAGACCGCGGTGCCGGCAGCGACCACGAGCACGACCAGCAACACGATCCGAAAGAGGACGCGGCTGGGCGTCTCCTGTCTTGGAGGCGGTCGAAGACCGGTCATACATGGATTTACTCGGCCGTTGCGGGCCGAGGTTTAGCCCGATTCACCGAAACGGCTCAGCCCATGCGTTTGGTGATCGTCTCGCTGATGAGGTCGACGGAGGGGATCGCCATGTCTTCCAGCGCCTCTGCGGCGGGCAGCGGGATGTGCGGAGTGGTGATGCGCACCACCGGCCCATCGAGATCCCAGAACACCTCATCGGAGACGATCGAAGCGATCTCGGCCCCCCAGCCGCAAAGACGAGGGTTCTCCTCCACCGTGAACAGGCGACTGGTCTTCGTCACCGAGCCGAGGATGGCCTGGGTGTCCAGCGGGACCAGGGTCCGCACGTCGATCACCTCGGCCGATATCCCTTGATCCTCGAGGCGGGCCGCCGCCTCCAGCGCTCGAGGGACCATCAAGGCCAGGGCTGCGATGGTGCAATCTGAGCCCTCACGGACGACTCTGGCCACACCGAGCTCATCCACGATCTCGCCGTCAGGGACATCCTGTTTGTCCGCCATGAGCGACTTGTGCTCCAGGAACACCACCGGGTCGGGGTCGCGCACCGAAGCCGCCATCAACCCGACCACGTCGAGGGGAGTGGAAGGTGCAACGACCTTGAGGCCGGGGATCATCATCACCCAGTTCTCGACACTCTGTGAGTGCTGGGCCCCGAACCTGGACCCGCCACCGTTGGCCGTTCGCACCACGATCGGGATGCTGACTTGGCCCGCGGTCATGTACCGGGACTTGGCGATCTCGTTTGCCAACAGGTCGAAGCAGACCGCGATGAAGTCGGAGAACATGATCTCGGCGATCACCGGGATACCGGTCATCGCGGCCCCCATCGCTGCGCCCAGGATCGCCTGTTCGGAGATCGGCGTGTCACGCACCCGGTCGGGGCCGAACTCGTCGAGAAGGCCAACCGTGGTCTTGAAGACCCCCCCGGCGCCTGCGATGTCCTCACCCAGCATCACCAGGTTGGGGTCTCGCCTCATCTCCTGGGCGATCCCATGGGCGACTGCGTTTCGATAGGTCAGTTCCGCCATGCCGAGCCTCCGTCTGCCCAGACGTCGGTCATGAGGTGCTCCTCGCCGGGATGGGCGCCACTCTTGGCGAACTCGGTCGCTTCGTCGACCCGGCGGGCGACATCTTGCTGGATCGTGCTCAGATCACCCTCGGGCACCCCGAGGCGAAGCAGCCGCTCGTGGTACATCGGTATCGGGTCCCTCGCCTTCCATGCCTCCACCTCCGATGGTGGGCGATACTTGGCGGGATCGGCCCTGCTGTGGCCCTGCTCTCGGTATGTGTGAGCCTCGACCAGTGACGGTCCGTCTCCGCGGCGGGCCCGGTCGATCACGCGGGCCGCTGTCTCATACACGGCATCCGCGTCGTTGCCGTCGACGATGATGCTCTCCAGCCCGTAAGCAGCGGCGCGATCCGCGGCCGGGTTGGGCACAGCTGTGATCAGGTCGATCGGCGTGTACTCCATCCAGAGGTTGTTCTCGCAGACAAAGACGACCGGCAGGCGCCAGATGGCGGCCATGTTCAGAGCCTCGTGGAACGCACCGATGTTGGTCGTCCCATCGCCGAAGAAGCAGACGGCGACCTGGCCGCTGCCCCTCATCTGGGCCGACCATGCCGCCCCGTTGGCGATGGTCAGGTGGGCACCGATGATGGCGTAGGAGCCCATCATCCCGTGCTCCACCGACGTGAGGTGCATGGAGCCGCCCTTGCCCTTGAGGATCCCGTTCTCCCTCCCCAGCAATTCGGCCAGCACCGCACCAGGCTCGGCTCCCCGGGCCAGTGTGTGGGCATGGCCGCGGTAGGTGGCGAAGGTGTAGTCACCGTCCCGCTGCGCCCGGGCGAAGCCGGTGGCGACCGCCTCCTGGCCCAGTGATAGATGCGACGTGCCTTTGACCAGGTTCTGCATGAAGAGGTCGTAGGCCCGCTTCTCGAACTGTCGGAGCAACTGCTGTGTCTCGTACATCTCCAGCCGGGTGTCGATGGGGATGTCGAGCCGGTCGTTGTCCCGGTTCTCCGGCTCGGGTAGCCGGGGCTCTCTGAGGGCGTAGTCGTAGAGACCCTCGTCTCGTGTTTGGGTGGTCATGGCCGCCGCCTGATCTCCTCGCATTGGGCAAAGGTAATGATTGGAGAAGGGCACCGGAGCGCGGATAGCCTCAGACCATGGCCGAACAGAGACCCTACGGGACCTGGAAGTCCCCGATGTCGGCCGCCGACACGGTCGGTGGCGTAGTCGACTTCGGGTTGATGGCGATCGACGGCAGCGACCTCTACTGGGTCGAGGGGCGGCCATCGGAGGGCGGGCGACAGGTACTGGTCAAACGGGATGGCGAAGGCGCCATATCGGACGTGACCGGGGCACCGATCAACGTGCGCACCAGTGTCCACGAATACGGGGGTGGCGCCTATGTCGCCGGCGGCGGCCAGGTGGCCTATTCGGAGTTCTCCGACCAGCGTCTGCATCTCCTCGGGGCCGGCCCGATAACGCCCCAGCCCGGCACGCCCGGCGGGCTCCGCTATGCCGACGGGCGATTCCTGCCCGACGGCACAATCGTCTGCGTCCGGGAGCGTCATGATGAAACGGAACCGGTCAACGAGATCGTGAGGATCGATATGTCGACCGGGATCGTCAGCGTGCTTGCCGGCGGACGCGACTTCTACTCCAACCCGAGGCCCTCCCCGGACGGCGGGCGGCTCCTGTGGCTGGAATGGGACCATCCCAACATGCCATGGGACGGGACCCGGCTGATGGTGGCAACGCTCGCCGAAGATGGTCTGACCGACCGCGTGGAGCTCGCCGGCGGCCCCGACGAGTCGGTGTTCCAGCCCGAGTGGGCACCGGATGGCGCCATCGTCTTCGTCAGTGACCGCACCGGATGGTGGAACCTGTACCGGCTGGATGACAATGACATCACCCCGCTCCTGGCCATGGATGCCGACTTCGGTCTCCCCGGATGGATCTTCGGCTACAAGACGTATGGGTTTGTCTCCGGTGGCCGCATCCTGACCACGTTCTGGGAGGACGGCATAGATCATCTCGGGATCATCGCCCCGGAGGGTGGACGACTCACCCCTCTGCCCGACGACCTCACCTGTCACAATTTCCTGATCACCGACGGCGAGAGCCGGGCGTGGTTCGTCGGCTTCGGGACCCGAAGCCCGAGCGCGATCTACCAACTCGACGTCGACACCGGTGCGCTCGAGACGATCCGGGCCAACCGGATGCCGGTGGAGCCCGCCTACGTCCCCACGCCAGTTGTGATCACGTTCCCCAGCGGGGACGGGGAGGTGGCCCATGCGGTCCACTACCCACCGGCGAATCCCGACTTCGATGCGCCCGAGGGTGAGCGCCCTCCTCTCATCGTCAAGATCCACGGGGGGCCCACCTCTGTCTCCTTCCCACGTCTTCGCCCCGACTTCCTCTTCTGGACGACACGTGGTTTCGCCATCGTCGACGTCAACTATCGGGGCTCCACCGGGTATGGCCGGGAGTACCGCAACAGACTCCGCATGGACTGGGGAATCACGGACGTCGAGGACGCCCTCGCCGCGGCGCGCTACCTGGCAGACCAAGGGGAAGCCGACGCTCAACGGCTCATCATCACCGGTGGCAGCGCCGGGGGGTACACCACCCTGGCCGCACTCGCCTTCGGCGACGCCTTCAGCGCGGGGTGCTCCTACTTCGGGGTTGCAGATCTCGGTTTGCTCGTCGACGACACGCACAAGTTCGAATCGCGATACCTCGACGGCCTGGTCGGGACCGATCGGGAGGAGATGCGGCGCCGTTCCCCGCTGTACTCGGTGGACAGGATCACAGTCCCGGTGATCTTGTTCCAGGGTCTCGAAGACAAGGTGGTCCCTCCGGAGCAAGCCGAGATCATCGCGGCCGGCCTGGCCGAGAACGGGATCCCTCACGCCCACATCACCTACGAAGGCGAGGACCACGGCTTCCGCAGGGCGCAGAACATCATCCATAGCCTGGAGTCCGAGCTGGCCTTCTACGGCGTTGTGCTCGGCTTCGAGCCCGACGACGATCTCCCAGTGGTCCCCCTCGTCACCAGCAAGGGTGGGCCGTGAC
The DNA here is from genome assembly GCA_048595045.1 of Acidimicrobiia bacterium. Taxonomy (GTDB): domain Bacteria; phylum Actinomycetota; class Acidimicrobiia; order Spongiisociales; family ZC4RG35; genus JARDZU01. Next base: position 8,565 of record JBMDXS010000117.1, on the reverse strand, counting down.
CGACCGTCCCTTCCGTCATTCGTTCAAGTTCTGGGCCCAGGACCACGATTGGCCCGAGATCCGACAGGTGTGGGTCGACGCCGACCGGGAGGGATTCTGGGATGTGGTCTGGCTCAACGACCACCTCTCGCCGCCGCGAGGGGAGGAGGACCGCCCGATCATGGACGGCTGGACCCTCTTCGGCGGTCTCGCCGCTCTGACCAGCCGCATCCGCTTTGGGACGATGGTCAGCGCCAACACCTTCCGGCACCCGGCCATCCTCGCCAAACAGGCGGTCACCCTGGACCACATGTCCGCTGGGAGACTGGAGCTGGGGGTGGGGGCAGGCTGGCACGAGCGAGAGCACGAGGCCTTCGGCATCGATCTGCCTCCGATCCGGGACCGGTTCGAGCTGCTCGACGAGACCTTCGAGATCGTGCACGGGCTGATGACCGAGGAGGTCTTCGACTTCCGGGGCAAGCATCGGACGATCAAGTCCGCCCGGTTCGAGCCCAAGCCGGCGCAGAAGCCCCGGCCCCCGTTCGTGGTTGGAGGAGCCGGCCCGAGGCGAACCATCCCCCTCGCCGCCCGCTGGGCTGATCAATGGAACTATCCCGACTTCACCGGCGACATGGATGGTTTCCAGTCAGCACTTCACCGACTCGAAGAGGCGTGTGAGGAAGTGGGCCGTAGCCGCGCGGATATCGAGGTCTCCGCCCAATTCCGCTACCCGGGCGACATCGCCGAGACCGTTGACCGGGTGGCGGCCTTTCGGGCGTCGGGCGCACAACACGCCGTGGTCAGCTTCATGCCTCCCACCGGAGCCGACCTCCCCTCCCGTGTGGCGGCGGCGCTCGGTGCCTGAGGCCCGGGGACACACGGCAAGACGAGAGCACACCCGCGCCCTGTTCCTCGCTCTCTTCGTGACCATGCTCTGGGCCTCGTCGTGGGTCCTGATCAGATGGGGTCTCGACGACGAGGGGCTCCGGCCGGTCACCTTCGCAGGCATCAGGTACCTCCTCGCCGCCATCCTCCTGGCGGGGATCACCGCAGCAACACCCAGCGCACGCTTCGCCATCGCCGGCATGAGCAGCCGGTCCTGGGTCACCCTCTCGGTGCTCGGGCTCGTTTTCGTGACGCTGGCCCAGGGTGCTCAGTTCGTGGCGATCGACTCGCAGCCGGCGGCGACGACCAGCCTGGTCCTCTCCCTGACCCCGCTCCTGGTAGCCGGCGTCTCCAATCTCACCCTGGGCGAGAGACCTGGGGCGCGGCAGGTGGTGGGGGCGGCCTGCATCGTCCTCGGGGCCACCACCTACTTCTTGGGTGATCTCGGGTTCACCCCGGTCGGGATGCTCGCAGCCGGTGTTGGTCTGCTCGCCAACGCCTCTGGGGCGCTGATCGGCCGGGCTGCCAACCGTGACCGCACCCTCCCCCCTCTGGTGGTGACCGTGGTGAGCATGGGTATCGGTGCGCTGGCGCTGGTCGTCGCTGGCGTGGCCTTCGAGGGGTGGCCCGGCATGTCGGGCCGGGCCTGGCTGATCGTTCTGTGGCTGGCCGGGGTGAACACCGCCCTGGCCTTCACCCTCTGGAACCGGAGCTTGCAGCATCTGTCCGCCACCGAATCGGCTGCGATCAACAACACCATGCTGATCCAGATCGGGTTGCTTGCCTGGGCCTTCCTCGATGAGGTGCCGGGCGTGCTCGATGTGATCGGAATGCTGGCCGTGTCCGCCGGTGTTTATCTGGCGTCGCGCCCCCGCGTGGAGATCGAGGTTCCCGCCTGAGCAAGTATTTGATCCCGGTCGCCGGCGAACGACTCGCCCGGCGCATCAGCCAGCTCATCGTCGGGCTTGTCCTGTTCGGTGTGGGCATCGGCCTGATGCTGCAGTCCGGTCTCGGGGTGCCGCCGTGGGACGTCCTTCACCAGGGACTCTCTCGTCAGTTCGGGCTGACCGTCGGCATCTGGTCGATCATCGTCTCACTGGCGGTGTTGGTGCTCTGGCTGCCATTGCGGCAGCCCTACGGACTCGGGACCCTCCTCAACGCTCTCATCATCGGTGTCGTCATCGACCTCACCGGGCTGTTCATACCTCCGGCGACGATGACCGGTGTGGCGTGGGCCATGCTTCTCGCCGGCGTCGTGCTCATCGGTATCGCCTCGGGTCTGTACATCGGGGCCAACCTCGGGCCCGGGCCCCGTGACGGGCTGATGACGGGGATCGCAAGACGAGGACCGTCGATAAGGCTGACCCGGGCGCTCATCGAGATCACCGTCCTCACCCTCGGATGGGTCCTCGGTGGCACGTTCGGGCTGGGCACCATCGTCTTCGCGCTGGCAATCGGCCCCCTGGTCCAGTTCTTCCTGCCCCGATGGGACATCTCTCCACATCCCGTTCCAGACGCCTGGGAACATCTCGACCGCTGAGCATCCCCCCTGCGAGATCGGGATCGGGAGCTGCGGTGTGCGAACTCGTAGCTCCCGATTTCCAGGTAGCGTGACGTCTCGTGAGTGCGCTCTGGGAGGGGGCCGGCGTGGATGCCGGCAGTGTTGGCCTTGACTCCAGGCTGACCGTCTACATCTCGTCGAATCTCGGCGAGCTCAATTCGGAGCGTGAGGCCGCCCAATCGGCGGTCAAGACCCTTCGGCTCCGACCCGCCGGGATGGACCTGGGCTCACGCCCGAGTCAGAGCGGGCCCACCCTCGAGGATGCGGACATCTTCGTCGGCATCTACTGGCAGACGCTCGGCTGGCCGGGGGACGACCATTCCGATCTGGAACGGGACTATGACCGAGGCGCCGGTCTCCCCGGGCTCGTCTACGTCAAGGAGCCGGCCACAGAGCGCGAGACGGGGCTGAGCCGGCTCCTCGAGCGCATCCGGGCCGAAGGGCGGATGTCGATGAGGTCGTTCGAGTCCCCAGGCGAGCTGGCCGAGATGCTCGTGGACGACCTTGCCGGGGTCATGGCCGAGAGGTTCGCCCCTATCGAGCCCGACCCCGGCTCGCTGCCTCGGGGCACCCTCACGTTCATGTTCGGCGATCTGGCTGGTTCGACCTCACTGGTTGAACAGCTGGGTGACGAATACGCCCGGGTCCTCGCCGGCTATCACGGCGTGGTGGCAGGAGCCACCCTGCAGCATGGGGGCACCGTGGTCGACCTGGAAGGTGAACGGCTCTTCTCCGTGTTCACCGACCCCTTCCAGGCGGTGAGCGCGACGGTGCAGATCCAGGACGAGCTCGGGAGCACCGAGTGGCCTCGCTCGCTTCCGGTCCTGGCCCGTCTCGGGCTCCACACCGGTACTGCCCGGATCGGGTCCGGGGGCTATGTCGGCCTCGACGTGCATCGCGCCTCACGGGTGTCCTCCTCGGCCCACGGTGGCCAGATCATCGTCTCGGCCCCGGTCCGGGAACTGGTGGAAGCTCAGGTCGCCGACGCCGGGTGGGAGTTGCGCGAGCTCGGTTCATATGCGCTGAAGGGCCTCTCCCGGGCGGAGAAGCTGTTCCAGGTCGTCGCCCCCGGGCTCAGGACGGAGTTCCCCCTCCCCCGGGCCCGTTCCACCAGCCGGATACGTCTTCCCGCCCAGCAGAACAACCTTGTGGGGCGGGACAAGGAGCTATTCGAGCTCCTGGAGATGCTGGGACGGCCCGAGGTCCGTCTGACCACCATCGTCGGCGCCGGTGGCGTGGGCAAGACACGACTCGCCCTTTCCGTCGCCCAGGAGGCGGCGACCTCGTTTCCCGACGGGGTCTACTTCGTGAACCTGGCACCGATCTCCGACCCCTCGCAGGTCTTGCTCGCCATCGGCACCGCGGCCGGGATCCCCATCGAGGGAGAGCCGCTAGACGCCCTCTCCGGTGAGTTTCAGGATCAACAGGTGCTCCTCCTCATCGACAATTTCGAACAGGTGGTCGAGGGCGCATCGGCAGTAGGCGACCTCCTCGGGCGCAGCCCGGGCTTGAAGGTGCTCGTGACCAGTCGCGTCCCACTCCGCATCATGAGCGAATACGAGTACACCCTCGAGCCGTTGAGCCTGCCACCCGTCGGTTCGGAGCAGATCGAGTCCATCTCGGCGTCGGCGGCGGTCCGCCTTTTCTTGGATCGGGCCCTCTCGGTGATACCCGGGTTCTCGATCGACGAGGAGAACGCCTCCCCGGTGGCCTCGATCGTGAGCAAGGTCGACGGGCTGCCACTGGCCATCGAGCTCGCCGCGGCCCGGCTGCGCATGCTGAGCCCCAAGGCCCTCTCCGAACGTCTCACCCGATCGCTCGATGCGCTTGGCACGGGGGCGGCCGATGTTCCCGGCCGGCAGAAGACCCTCGACGCCGCCATCGACTGGAGCTACCAACTCCTGACCCGTGAGGAACAGACCCTGTTCTGCCGTCTCTGTGTCTTCCTGGGCGGATTCACGGTGGAATCGGCTCAGGAGGTCGCGGTCGAGGAGGGTGACGTCGTCGACCAGCTCATGGTCCTGGTCGAGAACAGCCTGGTCCTGCCGGCGCAAGGCGGTGACGGCAGGCTGCGCTTGCTGGCACCGATCCGGGAGTTCGGTCTCCGCAGATTGATCGAATCCGGCGAGCACGACCGTGTGAAGGATCGTCATGCCGACTACTACGTCCGCCTGGCGGAATCATCTCTCGAGGATCTGCGCGGCCCCAAACAGAAAGAGACGGTGGAGCGGCTCGCCGCCGACTGGAACAACATCGACGTGGCTGCCGACTGGCTGGTGGAGAGGGGCGCCTACGACTCGCTGGTGAGGATGACGCACGGCCTATGGGTCTATCTCTGGATAGGCAACCATCTCCGGGACGGGGCCCGCTATCTCGCCGCGGTCTCGTCGCCGGAGCAGCTCGACGGTCTTCTCGCCGGCCGGTATTGGTTTCTTCGGGGTGGGATCCAATACGAGATGGGCGAATACGTTCAGGCGAAGGAATCGATCGACTTGGCCCTGCCCATCGTCGAGGACAACGGGGACATCGACAGTCACAACTGGTCGGATTTCGTCTCCGCACTCCTCCTGCCGGTCTCGGGTGATGACCCGTCGGAAGTGAAGAGGAGGCTCGATGTCGCCCTCAGCCGGTTTCGGGGGTTCGGAGACCGCTGGGGTGAGGGTTATGCCCTGATCGCCCTCGGCATCCTGGCCGGATCCAGTGGTGACACCGAAGCGGCGGAGGGCTTCCAGCTGGCCACGCGTGAGATCGGGCTCGAGCTGGGCAATGGGGCACTGATCGGGCTGTCCGAAGCTCAACTGGGCTTCACCTACTTCTCTACGGGCCGGATGACTGAGGCCCGGGAAGCCCTCCGTCGATCGTTCGAGGTGTTCAGGGAGATGAACTACCGCGAGGGTCTGTGTTACGCCCTCGAGGCCACTGCGTCACTCTCCTTCACCGAGGGCCAGGCCGAGCTGGGCATGATCGCCCTTGGGGCTGCCGAAGACGTGCGGGAGAGGATCGGGCTCCATCCCTGGCCGCTGATCATGTGGCTGTTCGACGCCCTCTCCTCGATGGCCGACTCCCTGCAAGACCCCGCCCTCCAGGCTGCCCGTCACAACGGACGCCAGATGAACCCCTTCGACGCCGCAGCCATGGTGCTCGAGGCATCCCCGGTGCCGGTCTAGAGCCGATCGGGGGGGTTATCGGCCGAAAGACACCGGCCGGGGATGGAGCTCGTCCGGGATCGGAGGGCCTCGGCCCTACATCGTGGCCAGGGCGGCGTTGGAGAGGGACGGGCCGTAGCTGGCCCTTATCTCCAGCTTTCGCTCCAGTGCCTCCATAACGGCGCCGGCGAAGTCGACTTCGTGGATGGCGCCGGCGCTGCCGAGGCCGCCCGGGCTGAACACGTTCGCCTCCATCATCTTGTCCCCCACGATGTCGAGACCCACCAGGAACATGCCGTCCTCGATCAACTTGGGCCGCGCCAGGTGCACGACATGGAGTATCTCGTCGGTGATCTTGACCTTCTCGGCCTTGCCGCCCACATGCATGTTGGAGCGGACGTCGTCTGCTTCGTTGACCCGACGGAACGCAGCGACCTTCCCCTCTATCTCGAGCGGGTGGCCGTTCATCACGAAGAGACGGATGTCCCCTTTCTCCGCATCACGAAGGAACTCCTGAACCACCACATAGCCGTCCCGCGCGATCGTCTCGATGATCTGGTTCAGGTTCTGGCCCTTCTTGCCCGTGACCAGGAATACTCCCTGGCCCCCCGATCCCTGCAGCGGCTTGAGCACGGCCCGACCGCCCAGCTCGGCGACGAAGCTCTTGATATCGCCCTCGGAGCGGGAGATGAGAGTTCGGGGTCTTGCCTCCTCGGGGAAGTGTTGGAAGTACGTCTTGTTGATGGCGTTGGCCAGGTGACTCGGGTCGTTCACCACGAGCACACCGGCCGCTGCGGCGAGCTGGCCGAAGAGGACCCCCGAGGTCTGTGCCCAGGGCCGGTCGATGGCGTCGTCCGACGGGTCGTTCCTCAGCATCAAGATGTCGAGGTCATCGATCACGATGGTCTCGGGCTCGATCTCCTCGCTCTGGACGTCCTCCAAGAAGTTCTTCAAGGATCGATACGTCTTGTCCTGGGCTGTTCTCGCCCGCGCCGTGACCTGACCCGAAGCGGAGTGGGCCAGGTCCCCCACCCCCATCAGCCAGACCTCGTGGCCCCGCTTCCGCGCGGCTAGGGCGAGACGGGTGGTGCTGTACTCCGGCCTCTCCGTCGCCACGTCGTTCACGACCAGCCCGAGTCTCATGCCGCAATGCCTACCAGTTCGAGGACGTCGGCGCCATCTTCGATCCTCGCCAACCGCTCGGCAGCCTGATCCGAGTCGAGGAAGCGGGGACGGAGCGGGGGCTCGACGAGCACGTTGCGTTCGAGGAGGTCGAGGACCAAGGGCTCGTCGGCCAGTGAGATCTTCCCAACGAGCAAAGCATCGAGGTCGCCACCCTCTCGGATGAAGGCGAGCAGCCGGATGGTCCCGCCGAGATACAGGGCGTCCTTGGTCATGCCTCCCGAGCGGTGAGCCCGCATGGTGGTGTTGAAAGCGCGGTTTCGGCCTGCGCCGAGAGACATCATGAGCTCGAAGGTCCGGGCGAAGCTATCGCGGCGGCTCACCGATTGCGCGGCCATCACCCGCAGGGCAAAGGCCCGCAGTCGCTTGGGTCGAAGACCACCACCGAGATATTCGGCCAGGACTCCCAGCGCCTCCTGAGTCTCCTCGTATCCGTCCAGGCCAAGCGAGAGCATACGGATCGGCTGGACGCTGCCATTCACGAACGTGAGAACGTGGACCCCGATCTCATGGTGCAGCAGTTGCGTGACCCGATCCGCCGAGATCGAGGTCTCGGTGCTGATGAAGAGATCCCCGTTCTCCACCATCACCCCCGGCACCAGCTCGCTCACATGGACCAGGGTGGCCAGCTCCGGGAAGGCCTTTCGGTAGTGATCCAGCTCGATGGTGGCCATGCCGGCCAGCTCGTGGGCATGGACATATTCGTCGGCAGGGGACCCGGGGGAGACGTCCTCGAGGACACGTTCGGCCAATTCGATGAGGGTCTGATCGACATGTCCCCACTTCTCGACGGCGGCGAGGAGGAACCGGTCCGTGTTCCGGGCAGCCAGCAGCTCGATCCGCCGCTCCAGCTCACGGTGCATACCCCTGATCATGTGCACCAGGACCGGGTCGGTGGCCTCCTCGGGGTTGATCGCCCCCAATTCATCTCCGAGGGCGGCGAGGTCGGGGAGATCGCGATAGACGAACTCGGGCTCGGCGACCTTTCCCTCGAAGAAGGCCTTCTTCTGCTCGGTGACATTGATCGGTGTCAGTAGCTGGAGCATCGGAAGCATGCCGGATACCTCGCTGAGCCGGCGATCCAGGGAAAGGTCCACTTCGCTGACGCTCACGACCCCCTCCAGGCTCGTCGCACCGGTTCGGCGGTGTCGAGGAGGGCGGCCCGCAGCTCCTCCAGCCGCTGGAAGTCGACTTCACCCGACCATTCGTCCATGAAGACCTTCTTCAACTCGATGGCGAGTGCGCACCCGACGTCGCCATATCTCTCGTGGACCCAGGCCGCCACCTGCCGGCCTTCGAAGCGGATGTTTTCCCTGACGTCGAGCCGTGCCCCGTCCAGGGTGGATTCCCGGGCGCTTTCCACGAATGTCTCGGCGACAGCCTTCCATCGCTCCGGGAGCGAGCCGGTCCCGAGGTTGACGATCGGGCTCTCGTACGCCGGGTCAGGTTCGCCGCCAGGCCCGGAACGGACGTGGTTGTAGGAGTGGATGTCGTACAACACGAACCCACCGTTGTCGGCGACCAATCGATCGAGGGCTGCCGCCAGGTCGGCGTAGAACCGGTCGTACAGGGCCAGGGACCCGGCAATCTCCTCCTTGTCGAGTGGCCTCCGCCACACCTCCAACCCCCAGGCGTCGTCGGCCGTGAGGTAGACCGCATGCTCCCGCTCCCGGTTGAGGTCGATCTCGAAACGGGAACGATGGACCACCACATTGTTGGCGAATCGAAGAGCAACGCTCCCGGTGTGAGGGTCTTCCTCACGAAGGCGGCTGTGCCCGTCCAAGGCGGACACCTCGGCCAGTTCCGGGCGCA
>JBMDXS010000116.1:0-3197 GCA_048595045.1 Acidimicrobiia bacterium | reverse complement strand
ATGGGTAGCCCAGTACGACGCGAGGTGTCGAAAACAAAATCGTACAAATGGTCAGCCGCGGCCATCACCTCCTCGATCGGCCCATATGCCGCCCCCACCTCGACGAGCGTGTTGTCGGCGTCCTCGTCCCAGAGGGCAGGCCCGGAAGTCGTGTCGACTGGGTCGAGGGGATAAAGGTCGACACGGACGGCCTCGGCGGCGTCGACCGCGGCTGCCGCACTCTCGGCCAGCAGTGCGGCGATCGGCTCGCCCACGTATCTGACCTTCTCTTCTGCCAGCACAGGCTGAAGTCGTGACTCCAGCCTCGGCGTCGGGCCGACCCGGATCGGGATACGGGGGAGTGGGTCGAGATCGTCAGCGGTCAAGACCTGCACCACTCCGGGTCGCTGCAGGGCTTCGGACACCTCGATCCCGGTGATCAGAGCATGGGGCAGGACGCTGCGGACGACGACGAGATGCAATGCATCGCTTCGAGCGAGGTCTTCGGTGAAACGCCCCCCGCCCCAAACGAACCGAGCGGCTTCGTCAGACATGGAGCCTGGCCCTACCCCCGAGCATCATGCACCAGCCCCGACGCGGCCGCCTCGACATATGGTATACCATAGCTGCCGGTGGCGTCCCGCCACCCGGCTGAATACGGAGGAAGAGGATGAGAGCCCGATTGACCACCGCCCTGCTGCTAGTGCTGGCGTTGGTTGCGGCGGCATGTGGCGGAGACGGGGCCGCCACCACTACCGGCGCCCCTGACACCACAGAAGCAGCGGGCGAACCGACGACCACTGCGGCCGAAGAGCCGGCGACGACCACGACCGCCGCAGCGGAGCCGGTCGAGCTGACCGCGGTACACGGAAGCAGCCCCGACTACATCGCACTCGTACCGGCCGCCGGGTGGGATGTATGCGCCGAGCAGGGCATCAACGTCGACCAGCAATACGTCGAGGACGGTTCGGTCGCCATCCAGGCCATCGCGCAGGGCGAGGGTCAAATCGCAACCAACATCGGCGTGAATGTCGGCCTGCTCGCTGTGGACGAAGGCGCTGCCATCGTCGACGTCATGGCGACCCAGCGACCCACTTGGGCGCTGGTCAGCCGCAACGAGATCGGATCGATCGAGGAGCTGGCCGGGCTGACCATGGGAGTCCACGGCGAGACCTCGTTCACCAAGGCCATCGCCGACTATTACGACGCCCAGTACGACCTTGGCATGACCCAGGTGATCATCCCGGGGAGCGAAGTCAGGGCGGAGGCGCTTGCCAACGACCAGATCGACGCCTCGGTCATCGACCTGCCCGACATCGTCACCCTGGAAGCGACATATCCGGACTCGTTCGTCGTGCTCGACACCATCGGTGAGAATCTCCCCGATCTCATCGAGCAGGACATCTGGATGAACAAGACCTGGGTGGAAGAGAACCCCGAACTGGCCCAGCAGGTCACCACCTGTCTGGTCCAGGGACTGCGCAACCTGATCGATGATCCGGCGTACGCCCTCGAGCTGGCGAGCGAACTGCTCCCCGATGTCGACCCCGCCATCCTCGAGGAGCTCATCGCCGAGTACCAGGAGCGTGGCATCTGGGATCCCAACGGTGTCCTCAACGAGGAAACCGCCCAGTTCACGGTCGAGTTCTTCGCTGATCTGGGTGAGATCGACGTCGACCCCGCCACTGTGAATTTGGAGGACTACTTCAACTTCCAACTGCTCTCCAACGCCGTCGCGGAGTTGGGTGAGCGGTGATCACCGACCACGCAGTGCCGGTCCATCCCACGAGATGGGCCGGCACCGCGGGACTGCGACGCAACAATGTAGGAGTTGGGTCGGTTGGTGACTGACCAGGTCGGCGGGGCCACAAACGGCGAGGTGATGCTGGCCCCGAGGGGCGGGTCGAACAGTCGTTGGACACCGTGGCTCTTCCGAATCGGATCGGTGGGTCTGGTCCTTCTCATCTGGGAGGTATACGGGCGGGCACAGGACACCACACTCTTCTTCGTCCCGTTCACGTCGGTCGTGACAGCGCTGTCGGAATTGGTGCAGACGACCGAGTTCTGGGATGCCTTTCGTCAGACCTTCATCCCCTTCATCTGGGGCTGGCTCTTGTCATTGGTGGTCGGCATCGCCCTCGGACTGCTCATCGGTCGATTCCCCGCCTTCGACGCCCTGACCAAGCCCTACGTCACCTTCCTCAACGCCCTTCCCATCTCCACCCTGGTCCCCATCGCCGTGATTCTCTTCGGCATCGGATATCCGTCCAGGATCCTGATCGTCTTCCTCTTCGGTGTGATCGAGGTGACCCTCAACACCGCCGCCGGTGTGCGTTACGTGAACCGTGACCTGGTTGAGATGGGCGAGTCGTTCAACGGCACTCAGTGGCGACTGTTCAGAAAGGTCATCCTCCCGGCGTCGGTGCCTGGGATCATGGCCGGAGTGCGCATCGGGACGGGACGTGCAGTCGTCGGCATGGTGGTCGTCGAGATCTTGCTCGTGGCAGTGGGCATGGGGCGGCTGATCCTTCGCTATCGAGGACGTTTCCAGAGTGCCGAGCTATATGCCGTCGTCCTGGCTTTGATCCTGTTCGGGATCCTCCTCCAGGTGTTGGCGAGGCGCATCGAGCTTCGTGCCTCGAGATGGAAGCACGAGATGGAGCAGGTGGCTTGATCGAGATCAGAGAAATCGGGCGGCAGTTCAACACACGCGACGGGGGCACCTTCGAAGCGCTCAAGGACGTCAGTTTCTCGGTGAAAGACAAGGAGTTCTTCTCGATCATCGGGCCGAGCGGTTGTGGCAAGACGACCCTGCTCAAGATGGTGGCCGGCCTGGTCAGGCCGACGTCCGGTCAAATACTCATCGATGGAAGCCCAATTTCCGGGCCCGGCAACGACCGAGCCATGGTGTTTCAGCATTTCGTGCTTCTGCCCTGGGCCGACATCCTGACCAATGTCGGCTTCGGCCTGGAAATGCGAGGCCTCAGCCGGAAGGAGAGCCGCGAAGCGGCTCGGCCATTCTTGGACCGGGTCGGGCTGACCGGGTTCGCAGAGCACTACCCCCACGAATTGTCGGGTGGGATGCAACAACGGGTCGGGTTGGCTCGGGCGCTGGCGGTCTCTCCGGACATCCTCCTCATGGACGAGCCGTTCGGAGCCCTCGATGCCCAGACCCGTCAGCTCATGCAGGAGGACTTGATGCGCCTCTGGGATGCGGA
>JBMDXS010000115.1:0-1680 GCA_048595045.1 Acidimicrobiia bacterium | reverse complement strand
GCCGACCGGAAGGGCAGTGATCACCACCGCCGGGAGAATGCCCGCAGGTCATGTGGTCCACACCGTGGGGCCGGTCTGGGGCACGGTCGACGAGCACGAAGCGGTCGACTTACTCGCGTCGTGCTACCGATCGAGTCTCGACCTGGCCAGAGACACCCTGGCGGCGAGCATCGCCTTCCCCAACATCTCCACCGGCGTCTACCACTTCCCCAAGCGCCTGGCGGCCGAGGTTGCCATCCAGACGGTGAGAGACTGGGTCGTTGATGACCCCGGGCCCGTGGAAACGGTCACATTCGTCTGCTTCGACCCCGAGAACCTGGCCATGTATCGGGATCTGCTCCTCGTCTAGGTGAGACGGCCCGCGTCTGCATAAAACCGACCCCTACCTATGGTGACGCCGGTGTCGGCCGGCATCACACTTCGCAGGGCGAGTCTCGTCTTCGTCCTCGTCGCCACGAGCGTGCTGGTCTCCCGCGAGCCGGCAACGGCACAGACCCCTGACTGTCCGACCGGGATCAATGCCGCCGCCCTCCAGCCCGCCCCCGAGTTCACCACGGCCGCGGTGGCCAGTACCAGGGGCAAGGCCTGGCTCCGCAGGCACCCGATGCCGATCACCTCGCTGGTTGCAACGGTCCCCAACCCGCCCAAGACGGTGGCCGATCGATACCTCGAGCCGTTTGGGGCGAACACGGTCCATCTCTGGAAGGACGGACCACCGCAGGTAGAGGGGTGGCTTCGTCATCGGCGCGGGACCGGGTACATCAGCTGGCTTCACGACAACGGCAACTCCGTCGCATGGAACGGCTCCGACTTCGTCGACACGGGCCAGCTGGTCGGAGGTCTCCCCGCCAACAACCCGGGACGAATCGGATATCAGGTGGGTGACGAGCCGAACTCCGTGGATGGGGTCAACCAGATCATCAGCGGCATCAGCCGGGTCAGGGGTCGCGACCCGGAGGCACTGCTCTTCACCAACCTCAGCTACTGGGTGCCCGACCCGAGCGGCATGGACGCGGCGGGACGCAATGCGATCATCAACGCCTACGTGTCGGCGGCGGAGGGGGACCTGGTGGTGACCGCCGACTACAACTTCGATATCGCCCATTACACGGTGTTGCAGACCTTCCGGCGAGCGGGTCTGGCCAAGGGTGTCCCCTACTGGCAATACCTCAACGCCTACATCGGCCAGGAGACCGCCTGTCAGCCGACCCACACTCCCTCCGACCTGCTCTGGCAGGCGATGGCCGGGCTGGCGTTCGGATACAGCGGTCATCACTGGTTCCTCTATCAGGCCGCGGCCGTGGGACACCCCACCGCAACCCAATGGGGAGGGTCGATCCTCAACCAGCCAACCGGGACCTGGAACTCCAACCCCACTTCGAGACATCAGGTGGTCGCCGATGTCAACCGGCGTCTGGCCAACCTCGGGAAAGCGATAACTCGTCTCACCTCGACCGATGTTCGCTTTCTCAAGGGTGGTCACCCGCTGCAACCCATCGATGTCCCGACCTACAGCGCGGGGGCGGGAGGCTTCCCCTATCTGTTCTCGGTCGGGCCGGCGCCGAACCAGCAGCCACTCGAGATCCTGCTCGGCTTCTTCGTCGATGAGAGAGGCGAGCGCTACGTGATGGTGCAGAACGCCCGGCACACGCATTCCCATCGTTTGGGCGATCCGGCCAT
>JBMDXS010000114.1:0-22715 GCA_048595045.1 Acidimicrobiia bacterium | reverse complement strand
TTCGCTGGCGACGACGAGCGGGTGCGCACCTTCGCCACCATCGCCGGGCTGCACCTGATCCGGATCGCCCTGGAGGATGTAGGTAGATGAGCAACTCACTGGGCCGGGCTCTGGCCGGGAGGCCGCTGCTCACCGCGGTTGTCTACACGGGTGTCTGTCTCCTCCCCCTTGCCCTGGTCAGCGCCCAGGTCCTACAGCTCGAGGAGGACATCGGATTCGGTGTAGGCCGACTCGGCCTGGCCATCGCCACCTACTTCGGGGCGGCGGCCTTGACGGCCAATCCGGCGGGAAGGCTGATGGGGCGGATCGGGCCCGGGCGCGGCCTGCGCATAGGCGGATACCTGGTGGTCGCCTCGTGTGCGATCGCCGGGACCGCCGCCACCTGGTGGGTCATCCCCATCGCCACTGCGGCCGGCGGCACGGCCAACGGGATGATCCAGGTGGCGTCGAATCTGGCCATCTTCGATGGGGTGGACCGGGCCCGGCAGGGGCTCGGATTCGGGGCGAAACAGGCGTCGGTCCCGCTGGCCAGCACACTGGCCGGGATTTCGCTGCCCGTGATCGGCCTCGTGTTCGGGTGGCGATGGGTGTTCGCCCTGGCCGGGGTGCTCGCACTGGTGCTCGCCCTCTCCGTTCCCGAACTGGAGGGGAGGAAGGGCGTGACGAGGACCGAGGGGCCCATGGGGCGTCCCCCGGCCTCGCTCTACCTCCTCGCCATCGGAGGTTTCGCAGGGGCGATGGCAGGCAACGGCCTGTCGCTTTTCGTGGTGCCGTCCGCGGTGGACATCGGGATCGGCGAGGCGGCGGCGGGAGCGGTGCTGGCCGCCTGCTCCCTGCTCGTCGTGCTCGTCCGCCTCGGAGCCGGATGGATGGTGGACCGAAACCGGAGCATCGGTTTTGCCGAGATGGCCTGGATGACAGGCGTGGGCGGGCTGGGAGCCTTCATCCTCTTCGCCACCTCGACTGCCCCGGTGTATCTCATGGCGATGCCCGTCGCCCTGCTCGGGGCGTGGGGATGGCCCGGAGTCATCTTCTTCACCGTCGTACACAGCTTCCCCGAGTTCCCGGCCCGGGCCTCGGGGATGGTCCTCTCGAGCAACCTCACCGGAACCGTGATCGGACCCCTGATCGTGGGATCACTGGCCGGACGTGGCAACTATCCCGGCGCCTGGCTGTTCGTGACGGTTTCATGCGTGATCGCCACGGTCGCCTTCGCCGTGAGCCACCGGTCGAGGCGCAGGTCGGAGGTCAGCCCGTAATCGCGCTGAGCAGGCTGGGCTGACTCTCGTCGACGTCGAGCGGCAGTTCGACCACTTCGCCGGTCTCGGCAGAGAGGTCGGCGGCGAGGTACACCTCCATGGTGAGACGGGCCAGCCTCGGGTCGACCATCACCGGTCGGTCGTAGGCCACTGCCTCTAGGAAATGAATCGTCTCCCGCTCCATGGGCCCGGCGTACACGTGATCGACGTATTCCCCGGGCATCGTGGAGAGGGGGAATTGGACTCCGTTCCTGACGGTGTTGAGGACGATGTCCTTGTGGCTGGCGTCGAGGATCAGAGCACCCTCGGTGCCGAGGAACTCGATCCAGGTCGTGGAGAAGTTTGGGTACCCGGGGGGCAGCGACCACCCGGCACCGATCGTGACGGTGACCCCGTCGTCCATGGTGATGACGATGACCTGGGTGTCGGGGACTCCCTGGTCCTGACGGGCCCCCCACGCGACCTGGGAGTAGATCCGCACCGGTCTGCGGGGCTCGAGACACCAGAGCGAGAAGTCGATGTCGTGGGTCGCCTCCATCGCCGCCGGCGACAACTTGGTCCGTGACCCGATCTTGGCCCCCAGGGACCGGGTTATGTGCCGGCTGACCAGGACACTCACCGGGTCGCCCAGGGTTCCGTCGTTGAGGCTCCGCTTGACCAGGGCCTGCTTGGCGTTGAAGCGTTGCGAGTACCCGATCGTGAACTTGAGGCCCTTCGACTCGGCGATCCGGATCAACTCGTCGGCCTCTTCGAGCGTCATCGAGATCGGCTTCTCCAACAAGACGTGTTTTCCCGCGTCGAGGGCAGCCTTCGCCATCGGATAATGAAGCGTCTCGGGTGTGGCCGAGA
Organism: Acidimicrobiia bacterium; assembly: GCA_048595045.1. Classification (GTDB taxonomy): domain Bacteria; phylum Actinomycetota; class Acidimicrobiia; order Spongiisociales; family ZC4RG35; genus JARDZU01. Next base: position 20,607 of record JBMDXS010000114.1, on the reverse strand, counting down.
TCATGAGTGCGTCTATCTCCGGATCGTCGACGAGCTGCTCCCAAGCGGCGGTCGCCGTCGCCGCGCCGGTCTGCTCGGCCACCTCGGCCAGGCGCTCCGGCTTGACCTCGGCCAGGTGGAGCGGGCCGACCAGTGCGCTGTTGGCGGAGGCCACCGCCCTGATCCCCCCGCACCAACCGGTGCCGATGATGCCGACGCTGAGCGGTTCCATGTTCAGTCCTTTCAGTGAAGGGTCTCTGGCTCGATGGGCAGGCCGACCGGGGCCCCGATCCGGGCGGAGTGGTCCATGGCCATGGTGAGTAACAGGTTGCGGTGACCGTCGCGGGCCGTGGCGTGAGGGGTGGCGATCCCGGTGGAGAGATGGTTGAACCAGGTCATGGTCTCCTCCCGCATGGGCCCCCAGAGCAGGCCATCGGAAACGTCACCGGGCGGATAACTCCCCAGGAAGTCGACGTATCGCTGGGTGTCGGGCTCGTACCCCTTCGAGGTGTAGCCGGCGGGTTGGGGGAGCTGGGTGGCCAGCACCACATCTCGATGAGTGTCCTCGATGTCGATGACGCCCTTGGTCCCGACGATCCCGATCTCGAGCCCGTACACGGCGCCTGGCCAGACGGTGGGCAGAGCCCAGCTGATGTTCATGCTCCAGATGACCCCGTCGTCCATGGTGAAAAGCCCGAATGTGGCGTCTTTGGTGCCCATCTCCCCCAAGGTGGCATCGATGGAACGGGCGTACACCTCCACTGGTTCCCGGGGCTCCATGAGCCACATGCACATGTCGAGAGAATGGGTGCCCGAGACCACCATGGGGGTCAGGTTCGATCGCTCGCTGGTCTTGCGCAGGGTGGCGTCGGGGACCATCCGGTTCATGAAGGCACGGGTGACCACGCTGGTGACGTCTCCGATCTGCCCATCCCGGAGGCGTTGCTTGACGGTCTGGAATCGACGTCTGAAACGCTGGGTATAGCCCATCACCGCATCGACGCCGGCGGATTCGATGGCATCGAGCACACGGGCCGACTCGACCGGGTCGGTTGCCAGCGGCTTCTCGATGAAGAGCGGCTTGCCCAGTTCCACCGCAGAGAGGATGGGTTCCACGTGCTCGTTCTCGGCGGTGGCGACGATCACCGCCGTCACCTCGGGGCGGGCGAGGAGCTCGGCGAGATCGGAGGTGATGAAGTCGGCATCCACGTCCTCGCCCAGCTTCTTGGCGGTGTCGACATCGATGTCGCACAGACCGATCCACTCCACGGCCGGGTGCTCCCGGGCGAGCACGGCCCGGATGCGTCCCACGGTGCCGCACCCGATGACGGCCAGGCCGATCCCGTCGCCTCTCATCGCTCGATCCCGAGCAGACGCGCCGCGTTGCCGCCCACGATTCGATCCACGTCGTCCGGAGTCAGGCCGCTCACCTTGTTGACCAGACCGAGCGGGTCGGTCTCACCCATGTCGTATGGATAGTCGGTGCCGAGCAGGATGTGATCCGACCCGTATTTCTGGATGAGGAACCCGAGCTGGTCGGCTTCGAACACCATCGTGTCGAAGTAGAACGCGGACAGATACTCACTCGGGGGCCGGGGGAGGCCGTGGCGAACGTCGGCCCGAGCGTGATAGGCATGATCGAACCTGCCGGCGTAGGCAGGGAGATAGCCCCCACCGTGGCAGAAGACGAAAACGAGCCCGGGATGGCGCTCGATGACCCTATCGAAGATGAGGCGGCCGGCGCAAATGGTCTCCTCCAGGGGGTGTCCGATGGTGTTGAAGAAGTAGTGGTCCGTGAACCGGGCCGGCTCGGTGAACCCGGTGGGATGGATCACCACCACCATCCCCAGCTCCTCGACGACCTCCCAGAAGCCCTCGAAACGTGGGCTGGACAGCTCCTCGCCCTCGATGTGGGTCGCCATCTCGATGCCCGGGAAGCCCAGCTCGACCGAACAGCGTCGCAATTCGGCGACTGCCAGGTCGGGATCCTGGAGGGGGACCGCTCCGAGACCGACGAACCGGTCCTGATGCCCGACGACCAGCTCGGCGAGATCGTCGTTGATGGTGGTGAATGCCCGCGCCGCCAGATCGCCCTCGGCCCAGTGGAAGAGCTGGTAGGGGGAGAGACTCAGCACCTGCACGTCGACGCCCATGGCATCCATGTCCTGTAGGCGGACTTCGACATCCTCCATCTTGGGGCGCAGGTCCTCGAGTTGCTTTCGGTTGACCTCCTTGGTGAGCTCATTGCCGAACTGCAGTGGCTTACGTCCCAAGCGGTCCGCCTCCGGTTTGACCAATGCCGCCGCCGGCCCGCACTCGCGATGACAGTGGATATCGATGACCCGACCGCTCATATCCTGCACAATATAGAATTCAACCGCCGGTCGTCCCACCCCTCCTCCGATTCGGCTTCGCCGCCTGGTGCGACCCAGCCACCCCAACCCCCGGCTGTCATGTGACCCGCCCGATCCCTGCTCGACGCCGCACCACCTCGGCCACCGCCGAGTTGTCGAGATCGGCCAGACCGCTCTCCTCCCCCTCGGCCAGTGCATCCCGAGCCACCCGGGCCAGGTCCATCGTCGCCCCTAGCCCCTCGCCATGTTCGACGATGAGACGGGCGTCCTTGTGACTCTGCCGGAGTCTGGCGAAGGGGGGATCGTGGTCACCGGCCACGATGCGATCGCCCCATACGTCCATCGCCTTCGAGTAGGCGAGCGAGTCCTTGAGGACGACGAGGGCAGTCGCCGCGTCCATGCCGGAGAGCTCGGCCACCACCAGCGCCTCGGCCAGCGCCATGCGATGCACAGTGAGGGCATGGTTCACGATCAACTTCATCCTGGACGCCGAGCCGACCGGTCCGACGTGGTGATGGGAGCGGCCGATCACCTCGAAGATGGGCCGACCGGCTTCATAGGCCTCCTCGGAGCCCCCCAGCATCACCACCAGCTCGGCCCGCTCGGCGAGCTCACTGTTACCGCTGACGGTGGTGTCCGAATAGACGACTCCCCCCGGGGCCAAGGCGTCGGCGATCTCGATCGCGTCGCCGGGCCGGCCGGTCGTGGTGTCGTAGACGAAGAGCGGTGATACCCCGCTCTCCAGGATGCCGCCCTGTCCCAGGCAAACTTCCCTGGACACATCGGAGGTGGGGAGCGAGAGGACGGCGGCCCAGCAACCCTGGACTGCATCGGCCGGCGACCGGGTCACCACGCCTCCCCTCGCGCCAAACTCGTCGAGCCGGTTGGGGTCGGGGTCGAAGCCCCTCAATTCGTGGCCTGCGGCCAGCAGGTGCCCAGACATCCGTGAGCCCATCAAGCCGAGGCCGATGAAGGCGATGGTGGAGCCCCCTCCGGCGACACCTCCCCCAACACTCGCTCCGCTCGCTGGAGGAGGAAACATCATCAGAAGCCGTAGAGGGCGGTGGGGTTGTCGACCAGGATCCGCCGTCGCATCTCCTCCTCCGGCGCCCAGAGCTCGAGCTGTTCGAGGAGGTCGGCGTCGTTGGGTTGTGTCTCGAACTTGTTGGGGTGGGGCCAATCGGTGGCCCACAACATCCGGTCCGCGTTGGCCACGATCAAGGCGCGGGCCAGGGGCACCACCTCGGGCCAGGGAGGGAGATCGCCCACTCCGAGACGGTTGGGGGCCGAGAGCTTGACCCAGGTGTTCCCCTCGGCGACCAGGCTCAGCAGATCCTGGAAGGGTGGGTACCCAACCCCCTCCCCAGCCGGCATGTAGGCGAAGTGCCCGATCGAGACCGGTGCGTCGAGAGTGCGAAGCAGCGGGAGCAAGCCGGGAAGCTCCCGACCGGCGAAGAGGAATTCGACGTGCCAACCCATTGCCCCGATTCGCTTGACCAGACCCGGCACCTCATCCATCTCCACCGGCATACCACCGACGTTGTCGAGATTGAGCCTTATCCCCCGAGCACCCCTGCCATGCAGATCCTCGAGCTGACCATCGGTCACATTCCCTGTCACCGCCACCACGGCCCGGGCCCGATCCGGGATACTGCTTACGGCGTCGAGGATGGCCGAATTGTCCGTCCCGTATACCGAGGGCTGGGTGAGGACCACTCGCTCGATCCCGAGCTTGGCGTGCATCTCCAGCATGTCGTCCAGCGTCGACCGGGGCGGGTTGTAGCCACGCTCGGCGATCATGGGATATTCGTCGACGAAGACGTGCGTGTGACAGTCGACCGACCCGGCCGGCACGGCGAGACGGGCCTGGCGCGTCTCTCGCACCGGGGGAAGACAGGTCGGGATCGTCGCCATCAGTCACGAATCGGGATGGTCAGATGACGGATCGTCACCTCGACCAGCCGCTCCGCGTCTTGGGCCAGAAGCGCTTCGATCATCTCGTTGTGGTCCGTGGTGGCGGTCTCCTTGAGCAGTGGGCTCTTGCGAAGGGTCGCACTCACGAAGACGACCTGGGTGTCTTGCAGGCTCTTGATCAGCGAGACGAGACGCGGCGAGGACGACGCCTCGTAGATCTTGCGGTGGAATGCCCGATTGCCCTGAACCCAGACATCCCAGGAGTCCGAGGCTGCCATCTCCTCGAGGATGGCGCGAGCCTCGGCCAGGATCTCCGTGGTCATCCCCTCCACCGCCTCACGCGCCGCCATCGGCTCCAGCACCTGCCGTATCCGCACGATCTCCTCGACCTCGGCCTTGGTGACGGCGGTGACGACTCCTCCCCGGTAGCTGTCGATGCGGACCAGGCCGTCGAACGACAACTCACGTAAGGCCTCCCGCACCGGGGTGGTGCTGACATCGAAGCTGGCTGCGATGTCCGCCAGACTCAACCTGGTGCCGCCTTCGAGGTCGCCGTTCAGGATCGAGCGGCGCAGCGAGTCGGAGACGTACTCGGTGGCGGTGCGGGGCCGGGCCGACCGGCGCAGGACCGCGGCCGTGGATCCGGTATCGGATATGTGTAGGTCGGCCATATCGCTTCAGACCACCGGATTGGTCAATGTCCCGATCCCATCTATCGAAATCTCGACGACGTCGCCCGGGGCGAGATAGACCGGCGGGTCGAACCCGATCCCCACCCCTTGGCCCGTGCCGGTGGCGATCACATCACCCGGCTCCAGGGTCATCACCTCACTCAGGGTGGCGATGAGGGTAGGCACATCGAAGATCAGGTCGCTGATCGGCGCCTCCTGACGCAGCTCCCCGTTCACCCGGGTCCTCAGCCAGGAAGAGCCGATGTCGGGAAGCTCGTCGATGGTCGTGATCGCCGGGCCCATCGGGCAGAAGGTGTCGGGGCTCTTGCCGATGAACCATTGGACGTGTCGCTTCTGCAGGTCGCGGGCCGTGACGTCGTTGACGATGGTCCAGCCGAACACGTGCTCGAGGGCGTCGTCCCTGGTCACATTGCGCGCGGTCGACCCGATGACGACCGCCATCTCCCCCTCGTAGTCGGTGCTGCCCGTGGGGTCGTTGGCCAGCTCGATCGGCTCCCCGGGGCCGATCACAGACGTCGGGGCCTTGGTGAAGACCACCGGGAAGTCGGGGATCATTTGCTTCTCGGAGGCATCGAAGCCCGACGCCGAGAACTCGCGGGCGTGGTCGCGATAGTTGCGCCCCACCGCGATCACGTTCTTTCGAGGGCGGATCGGCGCCAGGAGCCGTATTCCAGTCGCCTCGACACGCGGGCTCTCGGTGACCGCCTGCTCGACCTTGGCTCGATCCCATTGCGAGATCAGATCGACCGTGTCCTCGGGGAGACCCGATGTGGAGAGATCGACCACCTCATCTCCGTCGAGCACACCGAGGGCCCGGTCACCGTCGAGAGCGAAATTAACCAGCCGCACATGAAAGATGCTACATAGTGCATCATGCATTCTCCATCCGAGTGGTGGCCGGAGCTGGGCCCGAAATGGGAGCCCTCCACCGCCGTCAAACCGCCCTACCCCACCGTCGACATCCACACCCATGTCGAGGTCCCGGCCGCGGCCGAGGTCGCCGCTCCACATTTCAAGATCGAGTACGACCCGAGGTTGGCGTTCCAGCCCGAGGAGAGCACCCGTTACAACCGGGAGCTCCGCGCCACCCAGGTGGATCTCATGATCGATCCATCGGCTCGGATCGCCCACATGGACCTGCAGGGGGTCGACATCCAGGTCCTCGCCATCGCCCCGCCCCAGTACTTCCACTGGCTCGACGCCGAGACCGGGCCCCGAGTGAACGCGATGCAAAACGATCGCATCCACGAGATGATCCAAGAGGCCCCCGACCGCTTCGTCGGGGTCGCCAACCTGCCCATGGATCACCCCCCGGCGGCGGTTACCGAGATGAAGCGGGCCCACGCCGACCTGGGCTTCAACGGCTTCGAGGTCAACACAGACGTCAAGGGGGGCGATCTCGACGACCATCGCTTCGACCCCATCTGGGCGGCGGCCGAGGAGTTGGAGATGCTGATCATCCTTCATCCCCATGGCTGGACCGAACCGCAGCGGATGGGCGACTACTACCTCAGCAATGTCGTCTGCATGCCACTGGCCTCGACGGTGGCCGTGTCACGGATGATCCTGGGCGGGGTGTGGGAGCGGTTCCCCAACCTGCGCATGGTGGTCGTGCATGGGGGTGGCTACCTCCCCTTCTACTTCGCCCGCACCGACCACGCCTACGAGGTGCGACCCGAGACCCGACGTCACATCAGCCGTCCGCCCAGCGAGTATCTCCACAAGCTCTATTTCGACACCACTGTCTTCGCCCCATCGATGGTGGAGCACCTGGTGGCCGAGTTCGGTCCCGACCACGTCCTCATGGGCTCCGACTACCCCTTCGACATGGGCCCAACCGACCCGGTCGGCTTCCTCGCCACCGCCCGGCTCAGCCAGGAGGAGCACGCGTTGGTCGCCGGGGGAAACGCCATTCGGCTGCTCCGCATCTGACCTCTCCCAAATTGAACGGGGAGGTGTCATATGTGGGGCTTACCGTCCCAATTACGAGGGAGCGGTGCCCCCTCCCTCCAGCACCTCGATGACCGCGCTGATGTCGCTGGCGCCCCAGCCTTGCTCCCGGGCCCGACGCAGAGTGGCGACGGCGGCCTCGGTCACGGCGCCTGCCGGTCTCCGCTCATCGGCGAGACCGAGGTCTTTGGCCATGAGGTCGACGGTGAACAAGGGGGTGTGGTCACGCATCGACATCGGCCCGGCCTTGTAGTCGAGCAACCTGGGCACGGCGCCCTTACGGAGCAACTCGAGACAGACCGCAGTGTCGAGCCCGGCATCCTCCATCGCGATGATCGCCTCGGCGATGGCGACGACGTGGGCATTGAGGAGGCGATTGGTGATCAGCTTCATCTCCAGACCGGCGCCATTGGGACCGACATGGTGAACCGAGGATGCGAACGCCCCCAGCAGCGGCCGGGCCTCCTCTACATCACCGGCCTCGCCCCCGGCCATCACCGCCAGCGTGCCCGACCGGGCGTGCACCGAGGTCCCACTCACCGGGCAGTCGATGAACCGATGCCCGGCCCGGCCGGCGGTCGCCGCGATCCTCTGCGAAGTCACGACCCCGATCGTCGAAAGGTCGATGCAAAGGGAATCCGGCTCGAGCACCTCGAATAGGCCACCCAGATAGACCTCTGTTGCCTGGGCATCACCGGGCAGGGAGCTCATCACCACGGGGACGGTGAGATCGGTGATGGATCCCAGGACCTCCACCCCGATCGACTCCGCCGCATCCCGGGCCTCGGCTGAGAGGTCGACACCGAGGACCTGGTGCCCGGCGCCGACCAGATGCGCCGCCATCGCCCCACCCATCCGACCCAACCCGACGAAACCGATGGTCGTCATTCCGAGCTCCTCTCCAGCGCCTCCCACACCCGCGCCGTCGCCGACCGGATCCCGGGGTGAGCAGCCGAGATCCCGACCCGCGGCCGCTCGGCGTCGACGACGATGGTTCCGATCAGTGGGCCCGGGAATCGACTCATCACCGAGACATGGTCGGCCAGCGTGATGGCCTCGTCCACGTCATGCGTGACGAGGAGGATCGTCCTCGGGTCGAGCTGCCAGTGAGTCTCGAACTCCTCGTGGAGCTGGCGTCTGTTGAGGGCGTCGAGATGAGCGAAGGGCTCATCGAGAAGCAGGACCTCGGCGTCATGAGCGATTCCCCGTCCCAGCCCGGCCATGGTCTGCTGACCTAGCGAAAGGGTGTCCGGCCGCTGGGTGCGAAACCTGGAGAGACCCATCCGCTTGGTGTGGAAGTCGCGAATTCTCTCGTAGATCTCGGGTGGCTTCTCACTGAACTCGGCGCTCAGCGCGATGTTGCGCTCCACCGTCCACCAGGGGAGGAGGCGCGGGTCCTGGAATACGAAGGCGGTCTTCTTCTCGTGACGCTGCGGCCCGACGAATTCGACCCGCCCCTTCGTCGGCTGCTCCAGACCCGCCACGATGCGAAGCAGGGTGCTCTTGCCGCCGCCGTTGGGACCGACCACGGCGTGAACAGTCCCGGAGCCCACCTCGAGATCGAGTCCGGCCAGGACACGTTGCCCACCCGGATAGGTGAAGCCGAGATCGCTGATCCGCACATTCATCGGTGGATCCTCATTGGGGCCAAACGTTTGTCGGGTTCACGCTACAAAGTATGGATTGTCTGATATATGATCGGGTGGGTCCACCCTCGGAGGAGGAGGGCAGACCATTGGCAATGAATCGGGAGGTAAACGTGCGGACGAGATCGCGATGGCGGTGGGCGGTGCTCATTGCCCTGATGGGTCTGGTGATTGCGGCATGTGGCGGCGACGGCGCCGACGGCGAGGGTGAGGGCGGCGACACCACCACCCCTGAGGAGGCACGAACCGTCATCCGGTTCGCCTTTGCTCCGGACCCGGTGTGGGACTACATGAACGACACCGGGATGATCGTGGAGTGGGAGGACGAGTTCAACACCCGGGTGGTGACCAGCTCGACCTGGGACGAGTTCACCTTCTTCGCCGGTGGTCATGGTGACATCGTCTCCATCGGCACCCAGGAGGTGCCGGTCCTCGAGCAGGAGACCGAGATCAAGACGGTGACCTTCGGCAGGTACAACTATCAGCGGTCACCGATGATCCGCAGGGCCGGAGATCCCTACGAGGAGCTTCCCGACGTGCCGGCCGGCTCTCCGATCTGTGTGAGCAGCCCGGTGTCGAACACCCAGTTCTGGTCGGTAGCCATGAACGAGCTGCATGACATCGCCTACTTCGTGGGCGGCGGCGACTACGAGCTGATCGTCAACGATCACTTCGTCAACCCACAGAATCTGCTCGATGAGAGCTGTGAGGTGGCGGTGATCATCCCCGAGGCGGCGGCCCCATATCTCCGCACCGGTGAGCTCGAGCTGATGTATGGCGGCCAGATGCCCTTCCAGCTCTACAACAGCTTCTCCGGGTTCGACGACGGGGAAAACCATGTCATGTCCAACCTGTTCAGCTCCACCGAGGAGTTCTACGACGCCAACCCCGAGGCGGCGGCGGCCTTCCTGGTGCTCTGGCAGCGTGGCATCGACGCCTGGTCCGATCCCGCCATCCAGGAAGAGATCATCGCCACCTATCCGCAGCACTTCGCGGTGGAAGAGGAAGAGGACATCGCCTTCATCCAGGAGTTCATGTCCGGCGAGAACGACTGGTTCGTCGAGGACGTGTACCTGACCGAGGAGTGGATCGAGGCGGAGAAGGCGATCTGGGACTTCATGGTGGATCTCGACGAAGGCAACCAGAACAAGCTGAACCCGGACTTCCCCGATCCCAGGTTCGAGGTGATCGAGCCCCCGGCCTGAGTCCAGACAAGAGACCAGAGGTGGGCGGGCCACGTCCGCCCACCTCTCGACCGGATAGATAGGCTGTAAACGAGTGGCAACGACACTGGAGCAGCAGGCCCCAGGGCCGAGATCGGCGGAGGAGGCGCGGCTCCTCGCCCTCCGTAAGAAGGAGATCCGGGACCGGTGGATCTGGCGGATCGCCGGCTACGTGTTCTTCCTGCTCGCCTGGGCCCTCGTCTCCCGTATCGTCGGTGACAACCTGATCCCCGGCCCGGTGAGGATCGCCCAGACCATCCCCGAGCTGGTCGAGAGCGGCCGCTTCTTCTCCAGCTTCGGGGCCACGCTGACCCGTATCGGGATCGGGTTCGGTCTCTCCTTCGCGATCGGCATAGTCATCGGGGTGCTCACCCAGAGTCGCTGGCTCAACGGCTTCTTCAAGGATGCGGTCACGATCAGCCTGGTCTCCCCCTCGCTGATCTGGGCATTGACCGGCATCGTCATCTGGGGATTCGAGGCACAGGGATGGATCTTCGCCATCGTCATGACCACCTTCGCCGTCGTGACGGTGAACGTGGCCGAGGGGATCCGGGCACTGCCCAAGGACCTGACCGACATGTCCCGTGCCTTCGGGGTCACCACGTGGCGTCGACAACGGGACATAGTGCTCCCCTTCCTCGCCCCGTTCGTGTTCACCGCGCTTCGCTTCGGGTTCTCGGTGGGCTGGAAGGTGACCCTCCTCACCGAGGTTTTCTCCTCCAACGAGGGGATCGGCTTCGAGATGCGAGTCGCCTCTCAGCTGTTCAGGATGGACGAGTTGTTCGCCTGGGCGATCTCGTTCTTCATCTTCGCCCTGATCCTGGAGAAGCTGGTCTTGCAGCGCTATGAGCGGAAGTTCTTCCGCTGGCGTCAGGAGGTGTCGGTCTGATGGCGACGGTAGCCACCACCGCCCCAACCCCCGAGCGAGGGCTACCCAATTGGGTGAAGTCACCAACCTTCGCCCGGATCCTGTTCCCCTTCGTCGTCCTCGGCATCTGGTACTTCATCTATTACACCCTCGATTCTCGCATCTTCCCCTCCCCACAACAGGTCGCCGAGTTCATGTGGGAGGAGATCACTCTCACCAGCGGTGTCCGCTATTCGAGCGTGGCCGAGAACATCTATGTCCAGTTCGGCATCACCCTGTTGCGTCTCACCATCGGCTTCGTCATCGCCCTGGTGGTGGGCACGATCATCGGGCTGGCGATGGGTATCTCGAAGAAGGTCGACGCCTTCTTCCACGACTGGGTGATGGGTGTCCTGGCCATGCCCGCCCTGGTCTACGCCCTGTTCCTCGGCCTCGCCCTTGGCTTCACCAACCGGGGGCCGATCCTGGCGGTGGTCATCGCCGGAGCTCCCTTCGTGATCATCAACATCAGAGAGGGGGTGCGCAACACGCCAAGAGAGCTCATCGACATGGCCCGGTCCTTCGAAGTACCACAGAACAAGATCACCCGACATGTGCTCCTTCCCTCACTGATGCCGTTCTTCTTCGCCGCCATCCGCTACGCCTACGCCGTGGGGTGGAAGGGGTTGGTCATAACCGAGGTGTTCGCCTCCGATCGGGGAATGGGATGGACCATCAAGTTCTGGTACGACGCCCATCGCGCCCACGGCGTCATCGGTTACGCCATCTTCTTCATCATCTTCGCCCTGGCCCTGGAGAAGCTGGTCTTCGATCCCCTGGCGGATCGGGCCTTCAAGTGGCGCCCCAGAGTCGACGCGGTGCAGATGGCGGAAGGTGACATGGCCGCCGTGGCCAGCGAGGGGGTCCTCCTCCTCGAGAACCAGGAGGTAGAGGAGGGCGTGTCGATGACAAACGTGGATGGTGGACGCGATGGCTGAGATCAGAGTCGAAGGCCTGTCCAAGGAGTTCGGAGTCGGCGAGGATCGAGTGGTGGCTCTGGAGAACGTGAGCCTGGACGTGAAGGGTCACGTTTTCGTGTCGATCGTAGGACCATCGGGCTGTGGCAAGTCGACCCTGCTCAACATCCTGAGTGGGATCGAGGCCCCCAGCTCGGGGAAGGTCGCCATCACCCAGGACAACCATGATGCCGAGCCCGGATATGTCTTCCAGGCGGCCCGTCTCCTCCCCTGGCGCACCGTGATGGACAACCTCCTCTTCGTGCAGAAGGACCGCAGCGAGGAAACCCGGGCCCGCTGTCAGAAGTACCTGGAGATGGTCCAGCTCGGGGACAAGCTCGACAAATACCCGGGCGAGCTCTCCGGTGGCATGCAGCAACGCGTCGGGATCGCCCGAGCCTTCTCCATCGAGCCCGACGTCCTGTTCATGGATGAGCCGTTCAGCCACCTCGACGCCATCACCGCCCGCTCCCTTCGTCGCGAGCTTCACGACATGTGGAGCCAGACCAAGAAGACGGTCCTCTTCGTCACCCACGACGTCGGGGAAGCCGTCGAGTTGTCGAACCGGATCCTGGTGTTCGCCAAGGGGGGCAAGTTGGAGGACGATCTCCAGATCGACCTTCCCTTCCCCCGCGACCCCGCCGAGGAGGACGTGGCGGTGGCCAAGGCCCAGGTGTTGCGCAAGTTCGAAGAGCTCGACCTGGTCGCCAGCTGAGCACACCTTTCGAGAAACTGGAGGAGACGATGCAAATACGACCCAGGCCCCTGTTCGCGTTGCTCGTGGTGCTGGCAATGGTGCTGGCATCTTGCGGCGGTGATGGAGAAGGCGAGGGCACCGACACCACCACTGAAGGAGGCGAGGAGGCCCGCACCGTGATCCGCTTCGCCTTCGCCCCCGACCCGGTCTGGGATTACATGAACGACAACGGCTATCTGGTCGAGTGGGAGCAGGAGAACAACATCCGCATCGTCACCAGCACCACGTGGGACGAGTTCACCTTCTTCGCCGGCGGTCATGGCGACGTCGTCTCGATGGGCACGCTGGAGATCCCGGTCCTGGAACAGGAGACAGAGATCCAGACGGTCACTTTCGGCAAGTACAACGCCCTCCGCGACTCGATGATGACCACACCCGACACCGGCTACGAGACGATCGCAGACATCCCGCCCGGCTCCACCCTGTGTGTGGCCAGTCCGGTCTCGGCGACGGGGTTCTGGGGTGTCGCTGCGAATGAGCTACACGGGCTCGACTTCAGGACCGGCGGCGGCGACTTCGAGCTGATCGTGAACGACCACTTCGTCAACCCACAGAACATGGTCGACAACCAGGATTGTGTGGCCGGGATCTTCATCCCCGAGGCGGCGACTCCCTACATGGTGACCGATGACATGGTGATCATGTACGAGGGGCAGTCGCCCTTCCAGCTCTACAACACCTTCTCCGGGTTCGAGAGCGAAGAGGCTCACATCATGTCCAACCTCTTCACCGCGACCGAAGAGTTCTACGACGCCCACCCCGAGGAGATGGCTGCGTTCCTCGCCCTCTGGCAGCAGGGAATCGAGCTCTGGGAAGAGAACCAGGAAGAGATCATCACCACCTATCCCCAGCACTTCGCCGTGGAGTCGGAGGAGGACATCGCCTTCATCACGGAGTTCATGGCGGGGCCCAACGACTGGTTCGTCGACTCGGTCTACTTCACCGACGACTGGGTAGAGGCGGAGCAGGCGATCTGGGACTTCCAGACGGCCCTCAATCCGGAGAATGACAACTATCTGGAAGAGGGATTCGATGCCCCGCGCTTCGAGGTGGTCGAGGCCCCGGCCTAACCCGTTTCCAGCCCCCGACGCAGACGGACCACGCGCAGCGCGTGGTCCGTGTGCGCCACCGGGGGCAAGGGCTCTGAGTTGGTGACGGGGAGCACGATGAAATGGGGCCCGGGCTCGGTGAGGAGTCGTGGAAGCGCGGCCTCGAAACTGGCCAGGTCCTCGATGCGCTCCACCAACTCGACGCCCGCACCCCGGGCCAGCTGGGCGAAATCGACGCCCGGGGCCAGCTCCTGGCCCCCGGTCATCTCGTAGCTGCGGTTCTCCATGAGGAGCACGAGGAGATTGGGAGGGCCGTAGCGGGCGATGGTGACCAGCGAGCCGAGACTCATCAGCAGCCCGCCGTCTCCTTTCAGCACGATCACTCTGCGCTCAGGTCGGGCAAGGGCCAGACCGAGCCCAAAGTCGGCGGCGTGACCCATCCCGAAGGCGAGGAAGTCGAAGTCGAGGGGATGGCTCGACACCAGCGGCCATTGCAGCGTCGCCGTCATAGTGGTTACCACGATCTCGTCGGTGCGACGCGCCGAAAGGGCACGGAAGAGTTCGAGACGCTCCATGCTCAAGGCCGGAACCCGTAGCCGTAGAGGACGGCTGCCGGGAGCGAGGTTTGCTCCGCCATCGCCGCCATCTCGCCGATGACTCCCAGGTCGTCATCGGTCATCAGGAGACGATGGGGAATGCCCCAGGCGTCCAGAATCGGCTCGGTGTAGGGGTAGGCCGAGTCGATGGGGAGTCTTCCCTCCATCGCCCCCGGGTAACCCCTCCACCCGATCAGCAGGAACAATGGGATGTGAGGCCCGAGCCCGCAGCCGCGGACGGCGTCCCCGGCCTCCATCAGACCGGTGTTCTGCAGGATCACGATCGGCTTTCGGCCGCCCACCCAGAGCCCGGCGGCGAGAGCGATTCCCTCCCCCTCACGGGTGGGCTGATACACGTCGATGCCCGGCGCCTCGACAAGGGCCCGATGCAGATATCGGCTCTCCCCATCGGGAATGGACACGAGGTCGGTGAACCCCAGATCGAGGATGGTGGCCGCGGCGCGGGTCGCATCCACGCCGGCTGGTGCAGACCGCTCCACGGGTCGGATCATATAGGATGCACGATCGCTCCAACCGGACAGAGAGCCCAACCCATGGCCGTCACGCCGGACCACGAGGTGCAGAGCCCGCCTCCGGGGAGGTCCGCGGGCGGATCGCGGAGACTGGACCTCGTCCTACCCATCGCTGCGGTGATCGTCGGCGTGGTGGTGATCGCTGTGATCACCAGCCCCGCTCCAGAGGGCCCGCCGTGGGGACAACAGCGCGGGCCGACTGGCCCGATGGCCCTGGGCAGCCTGGTAGCGGTGGAATCCGGATTCGTGGTGCTCTCCGGGGTCACCGAGGACGGGGTCTTGTTGTGGTGGAGCGAGGACGGGGCGAGCTGGCAGTCCCAGTCCCTGCCCCCCGGTGCGACCCCGAACCGGCTCGCCACGAATGACGACCTGCTGGTCGCATATGACGGGATGAGGGCCCTCGTTCTTGCCTTCGCCAATGAGTCCTGGGAAGTGCGCGAGGAGGTGGTGTTCCCAGACGAGATGCGGACCGGTCAGAGCCCGGGCCGGCCCGGCCTCGTGCCCGCGCCCGGGGGCTTCATCATGACCTCGGTCGTGGGCGACGTCTGGTGGTGGGATCTGGAGAATTTCCAACCCGTGGTGACCAACCCCGATTGGGGGCCCGGGCAAACGGTCGAGGTGCCGTTCGATTCGTCCTGCCAGCCCCCGACTCGCATCTCCCCCGACGTGCCACCGATAGCGTCCACCGACCGCGGCATAGCCGCCCTGGTCTCGAGCAACCCGGACGAGCCCTTCGGGATATGGCCGGTGTGCGAGCCCGAGATCTTGTATTCCGAAGACGGCAGGTCATGGGACAGGTCAGGGATCACCCTCGATGATGGCGCCTATGTCTACGGGGTGGCCTTCCGTGAGGAGACCCTCATCGCGGTGGGCGGCCTGGGGATCGATGAGCCTGCGGTGTGGACCTCCACCGTCGGGGGCGATTGGGAGCCGATCGACACCTTCGACTCGTTGGCGGGTATCGAGCTGTACACGGTCCGCGCCGGTGAAGCAGGCTGGGTGATCGTGGGCCAGGAAACCGAGACCTCCAGCCCGCGGGGTTGGGTGTCGCCCGACGGAGTCTGCTGGACCGCCCTGCCGGCCGAGGTCGACGGGGACGATGCCGCGGTCGCCCCGAGCCGGGTGATGCTCGTCTATCGGGTCACCTATCCGGAGATCTGGGTGACCGACATGACCGGGAGCCGGGGCTGCTGATGTCGGCACGGAAGGGGGCCCACCTCCTCGTTGAATCATTGCTCGGCGAGGGGGTCGACCTGCTCTTCGGCATCCCCGGGGTGGGCACGCTTGCGGTCTACGACGTCTTCGTCGACCACCCGGAGCTACGCCACATCGAGGTCAGACACGAGCAGGCGGCGATCTTCATGGCCGACGGGTTCGCCCGAGCATCGGGCAGGGTGGGCGTCGCCTTCACCTCGAACGGTCCGGGCGCCCTGAACACGATCACCGCCATGGCCACCGCCCACAACGACAGCGTCCCCGTTCTCCATCTGGTCAGCGAGAATCCGCCCGAGGTGCGCAAGAAGGGCAAGGGGCACTTTCACGACATCTCGGATCAGTTCGGGATCTTTCGCCCTGTGGCGGGGCATGCCGCCCAGGTGGCCCTGCCGGACGAGATCCCCGCTGCCGTGCAAACGGCATTCTCCGCCCTGCGCAACCGGCGACCCCGGCCGGCCCTGGTCGAATTCGCCAACGAGGCCTTCACCTCGGTGACGACCTCAGCGGCGCCGGGGGCGGGGGCGGGAGCGTCTCCCCTGGGACCGGCGGCCCGGGGCGAGCGGCCTGTCGACCGTGAGAAGCTGAGACACGCCGCCGACATACTTGCCGGGTCGGAGCGTCCCCTGGTCTGGGCCGGTGGCGGCGTGGGCACTCCGGAGGCGGCGGCGGCTCTGCTCCACGTCGTGGAGCGGCTGGGGGCGCCCACCATCACCACTCAGAAGGGAAAGGGCGCCATCCCTGCCGAGCATCCGCTACACGTCGGGAACTGGGCTAACGAGCAACCGGTGCGCGATCTCGTCGCCGAATGCGACGTGCTCCTCGCGGTGGGGACGAGGTTCTCCTACTTCCCTACCGGTGGCTGGTCGTTGCGTCTTCCCGACCGGATCGTCCAGATCGACATCGACCCGGCGGAGATAGGCCGCAACTACCCCGTCGAGGTGGGGTTGGTTGGTGATGCTGCATTGACCCTGGGGGCACTCGCTGCCGAGCTCGATTCTCTCGGCCATCAACCACTCCCCTGGCGTGATGACGAGGTCGCCAAGACCCTGGCGCGGATAACCGAGGCGGTTGGCACGCCGATCGAGATCGAGGTGCTCGATCAGATCCGCGCCGCCCTGCCCGCGGAATCGCTGGTGTTCAACGACCCCACCACGGTCGCCTTCTGGGCGCGGTCGCACTGGAAGACGGATCGTCCCCGAACCTGGTTCGTCCCTTCGGGATTCGGCACACTTGGTTTCGCCCTACCCGCTGCGATCGGGGCCCGTCTCGCCCGGCCCGACGCCCCCAGCATCGCCATCATCGGCGACGCCGGAGTCATGTTCACCATCCAGGACCTGATGACCGCGGTGCAGGAACGGGTGCCGGCCATCGTCGTCGTGTTCAACGACGAGGGCTATGGGGTGGAGCGAAGACATCAGGACCATCTGTATGGGAGACGCAGCGGCGTGGACATCCAGCCACCGGACTTCGTCGCCCTGGCTCATGCCTTCGGGGCCAGGGGTCTCAGGGTCGACGACCTGTCCCGGGTGGGGGACACGATCGCTTCGGTCCTCGAGGCCGAGGGCCCGACCTTGATCGAGATCGCCAACCGGTTCAGCCATCCGGGGTACGGGGCTTTCGGGACCTACTGAAAGGAAGCAATTGACCACGATCGACATCCACGCCCACGCCATCGTGCCCGACGCGCTGGAAGCGATGGCGGCAACTCACCCCGACCATGGGCCCGAGCTGGTGGAGGACGGCGGGCGGAAGTATCTCAGCTACCCGGGGCGGGAGCGTCTCGGCCCCCTTCCCGAGGCCATCTTCGAGCCCGACCTACGTCTCGCCGCCATGGACCGGCAACGGGTCGACCTCCAGGTCATCGCAATCCCCCCACCCAACTTCCACTATCACGTGCCCCCCGACGTCGGATCCGACTTCGCCCGGATCCAGAACGACGCACTCGTCAGGCTGAGCGACAAGGAGCCGGACCGCTTCCATGTCTTCGCCACCCTTCCCCTCCAGGACATCGAGGCTTCGTTGGCCGAGATCGACCGGATAGCCGGGATCGGACGGGTACGCGGCGTCCAGATCGGATCGAACATCGACGGCATCGACGTCGACGACGGCTCCCTCGAGCCGCTCTGGGACGATCTGGAGCGTCGCAATCTCCCCGTCTGGTTCCATTCCGACCAGCGCTCGATTGCCGGTGCCGACAGGATGAGCACTTACTACCTGCAGAACCTGATTGGAATCCCCCTCGAGTCGACCATCGCCGCTGCCAAGCTGATCTTCGGTGGCGTGCTCGATCGTCACCCCGACCTCAGGGTCGGATTCACCCACGGTGGCGGGTTCGCCCCCTATCAGATCGGGCGCTGGGAGCATGGCTGGTCGGTGCGCCCCGAGCCCAAGGTGAACATCGACAGCACCGGGCCACGCCAGTTCTTCGCCACGCTCTTCTTCGACAGCCTGACCCACGACGCCATCTCGCTGGAGATGCTCGGTAAGAGAATGGGATGGGATCATGTGATGCTGGGCAGTGACTATCCCTTCGACATGGCATCCACCGATCCGGTCGGCGGGGTGGAGACCGTCGAGATGAGCGCTGACGACCGGGCCCTGGTCCTCGAGGGGAACGCGAGACGTTTCCTTCGACCATTGGAGATCAACTGATGCGAACCTCGTGGATCGGTGACCTCGAGGTCTCGGTGGTGGGTCTCGGCTGCAACAACTTCGGGCGGGCACTGGACAAGCCGGGGTCTGCGGCGGTGGTCGAGGCCGCGCTCGACGCCGGGATCAACCATTTCGACACGGCCAGCAACTATGGCGAGGGCCGGTCCGAGGCCTTCCTCGGCGCGGCCCTGGCCGGACGCCGCGACGACGTCGTCATCGCCACCAAGGTCGGGGTGCCCATCCCGGGCTGGGAAGGCAGTGGCGGAGCGTCCCCCGACTATGTCCGCCAAGTCCTGGAGCGAAGCCTCACCGAGCTGGGCACGGATTACGTCGACGTCTACATGGTCCACTTCCCGGACCCGAAGACCCCGATAGAAGACACCCTCGCCGTGATGAGCGCCATGGTGGACAAGGGCAATGTTCGCCAGATCGGGTGCTCGAATTTCGACCCGGCACAGCTGACCGAGGCGCTGGCGGTCTCAGCCGAGAAGGGATGGTCGCCCTTCATCTGCGACCAGGTCCACTACAGCATGGTGCACCGTGAGCCCGAGGAGAACGGCCTGGCCGACCTCTGCATCGAGTCGGGAGTGGCCTTGCTCCCCTACTACCCGTTGGCGAGCGGACTACTGACCGGCAAGACCCGCCGTGGCCGTGAGCCACAAGGAAGATTGAAGATGGATCGCTACCAGGAGTTCCTCACCGACGAGAATTTCCAGCTGGTCGAAGGTCTGGACACGTTCGCCGGCGAGAGAGGGCTGTCGATGGTCCAGGTAGCGCTGGGATGGCTGCTTTCTCGGGAGGCGGTTCCGGCGGTGACGGCCGGTGCCACCAGTCCCGACCAGGTCAGGGCCAATGCCGCCGCAGCCGAGTGGGATCCCACCCCTGACGACCTGAGCGCCCTCCAGGCATTGCTCGACAGCTAACCGGCAGACCCGGTGTAGGTGTTGACCCAGTACAAGGCGCAGGCCACCTCTTCCGAGCAGAGACGGACGATGAGCGGCTCCGACGGCCGCGGTTGGTGGAACGACCAGCTATTTGATCCGTCGACGGGAGCGGGGTCGATGACCACCGGCTGATTGCCGAACTTGACATCGATCGTGCTCCCCGGCTCCATGGTCAGGTCGACCCGGAGATTGCCTTGCCCGTCAGGAGCTACCGACGGAGGCGGCTCGATGGTGTCGGAGTGGAAGCCGGGACAAGACCATCCGATATGGGGGACCTCGACGGTCTCGGCGCCGGTGACGACGATCTGGGGAGGCGGATAGACCCCGAGCGACGCCTCACAAGGCGAACTACAGGCGGCGATGCCTGCCAGACATAACGCCAGGATCACCAGCCCGGATCTCCTCACAGTGTTGAGCGTAGAAGGCAGGGGAAATCTCTTTCCTCGACCGCCAAACCCCTTGTTTCTGTCCTAGCCCGAACGTATGTTCGAGGGTAATGGAGTGGACTACGGTCAGCACCGACCAACTCGAACAGCGACTGTTGGCCATTCGCGAGCAGCAGTCCCGTCTCGACGCCGAAACGCTGGTGATCCTCGAACAGATCGACTACCGGCAGGTGGCCACCGGGGACGGTTGCAGAAGCTTGTCGGAATGGGTGGCAGGTCGGCTCGACGTGTCCACCGATACGGCCCGGACTCTGGTCCGGACCATGCGTCGGACGGTTGACCGGCCTGACCTACGGGAAGCCCTCGAATCGGGTGTGTCTTTGGATCGGATCGAAGCGGTCTCCAAGATTCCGGACAAGATCGGACTGTTGGAGCATCTCGACGTGGCCGGGGTGGAACGAGAGGCAGCACTGCGCATACGGGTCGAGACCGAAGACGAACAACGGTATTCGGACGACCAGTACCTGGTCCTGCAACCGTCATTGGACCAGTCATGGTGGAAACTGTGGGGAGGGTTGGACGGGATGACCGGGACCATCATCGACCAGGCGATCAGCAAGGCCGCCGACCAGCTACCCGCTGATCCGGAAACACCAAAAAACCAGGGGTGGAGACGAGCCATCGGACTGGCCCAGATCTGTATCAGCGACACTCCCCCACCCGTCCAGGTCAGTGTCCATGTCGACACCAGACAGGCCACCGAATCCAACGGCCGAGCCGGCGTGGTGTTGGAAGCCGGACCCAGAGTGGGAAGACAAGCCTTAGAAGCGGTCCTCTGCGAATCGGTGGTCGAA
>JBMDXS010000113.1:0-11126 GCA_048595045.1 Acidimicrobiia bacterium | reverse complement strand
TGGAGACGTTGATCCTTCGCAACGCGATCGGGCTGGAAAAGCCCGAATTGAGACGAGAGCAGACGGCGAGCGGGGTGCTCATGGTCCCGATCCCCCGATCCGGCAGATTCGTCTCTGTCGAGGGTCTCGACCGGGTGCGCTCACTCGAGCACGTCTCTGCGATCGACATCACGACCACTCCGGGTAGCCGCGTCGACCCCCCACCGGAGGGTGACCGCTACCTCGGGTTCGTCTTTGCCCGGGGCCCTGAGCGTGCCGGGGTCGAGGGGGCGCTGCGCCAGGCGATGGGGATGCTGAAGGTCGTGATCGAGTGAGGTCGGTGATTCGTTCGACGTCGTCTCGGCCACCACGCTTCAACCTCTACTTGAGGGTCAGGGCTTACCCGCCAGAGCGCGCGTAAGACGATTTTGTCATTATGGACACGATCCTGGTCTTTGCCGGTGGTGATTCCCTCGAACAGGATCTGGCTCAAGAGTTGCCCGTCGGCGACCTGGTCATGGCCGCCGACAGTGGTTACGACTCCGCCGTCTCCCTGGGTTACGCCGTCGACGTGCTGGTAGGCGATCTCGACTCGATCACCACCCGGCCCATCCCTGGCCACGTCGTGGTCGAGCGTCACCCTGTGGACAAGGACCAGACCGACCTCGATCTCGCCCTCGAGCTGGCGATGCGCGACGAGCCGTCGCGAGTGGTGGTGGTGGGCGGGACGGGTGGGCGGCTGGATCACGAGCTTGCCACCGCCTCCCTGATCTGTGACGAGCGCTGGTCCGAGGTGGAGATGGACTGGGTCTCCTCGAGGGGGCGGGCCCATGTGATCAGACGACGTCGAATCGTCCACGGCGACGTCGGTGCCACCGTCACACTCCTCGCCGTCGGCGGCGCGGTCACAGGGCTGACCACCCAGGGGTTGAAATGGGAGCTGAAGCGGGCCACGTTCGAGCCCGGCTCCACCTGGGGGGTCAGCAACGTGATGAGGGCCCCAATCGCCGACATCGCGGTGGGCTCGGGATGCCTGCTCGTGGTCTTCCCCGCCTGATGGTGGGACAGACTCAGAGACCGGAGGCAACCACCGGATCGAGCATCGAGTAGCCGGCCAGGTACTCCGCCCGCTCCTTTTGGAGACGGGCGACCCACTCCTCGTACTCGCGCTCCCTGCCCTGACGGGCGTAGAGACGGGCCGGCTGAAGCAGCTCGACGTCGTCCACGCCCGGGACAGATGACGCCACCTCGTACCCGAAATCGGGATCGGTCTCCCACGAGATGGTCCCTTCCACGATCCCCTGGACGATCGCGGACGTGTCCTGGATGCGCACGTCTTTCCACCCCTCTCCCTCACCACCGAGGTGCCCGGTGTTGAGGACAAACGCCTCGAGGTCGGGCATCGTCGCCAGCAATGCGAGCAGCCGGTTCCCCTGTAATGCGTCGTCATCGAAGAAGAACGGGTTGGTCCCGGGCACGCGGAGGCTCTTCCCCGCCTCGGCCGCCCCTCCGGCCGAAGTGCCTCTGGTCTCCCCCAACATGAAGTAAGCCGGGATCTGCTCCTTTCGCAGTCTCGCCACACCAGGGATGATGTGGCTGGACCGGTTGAGCATGATCAGGTACCGGGCGGGGGGGACGTCTTTGGGATCTCGGTGTCGGATGTCGGCGAGTGGGAAAGTGCACCGCCCGTTGGCGGTGTAGTTGGTGTCGAAGAAGTCGACCTTCCCGTCGGGGCTCACCGACACGTTCTCGAGCCATGCATCGGGCCGCGTTGTCCCACCGTAGATGGTCGGCTCGTCATCGGGGTCGAGACCGAAGGTCTTGGCGAAACACCCGTTCTCCGTGGTGTGGATGACCCCCCCTTCGAAGAGAGCCACGAAATCGTCCTGAACGGGCAGCGAGCCGACCTGCTGACGGAACGTGGTCGTCGTCTTACCCGTCCCGGAAAGCCCGATGATCAACATCGACTCCTCCTGACCAGACCGGGTCGACTCCGCGGGGAAGGTCTTGAGCCCGGCGTGGAGGGCGAGCCCGCCGCGGTCATGCGCCAGCTTGCCCCACATCCTGAGGCTGCCCATCTTCGACTCGCCGAAGTAATCGGACCCGAAGACCCGGGTGACCCAGTTGTCGAGGTCGACGATGATCAAACGGTCATCGGGCTTTCCCGGCGCGGGCAGGGACGGGGTGTAGATCACGGTGAACTGTGGTGACCCACCGGGTTGGGGCGGGAAGAAGAGCTGTGATTGCATCCCGGCGATGTTGGCTTGGCCCGCCTCGATCATGAGCCGACTGGGGATGCTGAATTCGGGATCGGGGCCGATGCGTCCCTCGATGAGCAGCATCTCCTGCGACGCGATGTGCTCGTCCTGGAGCCGGGCCCACTCGTCCGCCTCGGCTCTAGAAATCCGGTTCTGGTGGATCTCGTGGTCTGCCACGAAGAAGGTGGACTTGCTGAGACGGGAAGTCACTTCCGCTTGGTAGTTGAGGTTGTCGAACTCCGTAACCGTGACCCTGGGCATGCGCTGTAGGGCCAACTCGCGCAACCGCTCCTGGCTCGGGTTGACTTCCAGCGATTTCGACTCGGGTAACTCGTGCATCGATGCCTTGGATCGTGAGGGGGACGGGGGGCAGGCTAGCCGGAGTGCGGCTGTTCGGCGCTCCCGGGCAGCCATGCCGGCATCGGCTGCTTCCGCAGATAAGCGGTGAGGTTGGCCACGGCCAGTGTTGCCATCGCACGTCTCGCTCCAATTGTGGCGCTCCCGATATGAGGCACCACCAGGCAGTTGGGGAACTCGAGGAGGGGATGGTCCGCCGGCAACGGCTCGGGATCGGTCACGTCCAACGCAGCACCACCGATGACGCCGGCAGCGAGAGCCGCGACCAGGGCATCGGTGTCGACGATCGGGCCCCGGGCGACGTTGACGAGGAAAGCGGTCTCCTTCATGCGCTTCAACTCGTCCCGGCCGATCATCCCCCGTGTCTCGTCATCCAACCCGACCGAGATGACCACGATGTCCGACATACGCAGCAAACCGTCGAGATCGACCTCGGTTGCGTCGGCGACCTCCTTGCGAGACCGTGCCGTGTAGATGACCTCCATGTCGAACCCTCGAGCGCGGCGGGCGATCGCTTGCCCGATCCGTCCCATGCCCACGATGCCGATGGTCGCGCCATGAAGGTCTCCACTGAGGAAATGCCACGGATCCCATGGCCCCCATTGGCCGCTCTTCACGATCTGAGCTCCCTCCGGGATCCTCCGCACCGCGGCGGCCATGAGAGCGAACGCGGTGTCGGCGGTGGCCTCCGTGAGAACATCGGGAGTGTGGCCCACGGTCACACCGCGCTCGCGGCAGGCGGAGACATCGATGTTGTCGAACCCGACCGACATCTGGGAGATGACCCGTAGGCCCTGGGCCGCGTCGAGCAGCTCGGCGTCGATGCGGTCGGAGAGCATCGACAGCCAACCCTCACACCCGGGGAGGTGCGTCAGGAGCCAGGCCCTCGGTGCTCTCCCCTCCTGGTCCCACATCTCGATCTCGGCCATCCCGGCGAGAGGATCGAGAAGGTCTCCCGGGATGAAGTCGCTCACCAGGACCCTCGGCATCGGCGGGCAGGCTAACCGGCCGCCATGATGGTGAACAGTCGGCCCCGACATGTGCCGATACCATCCCTCGCGATGCGTCGAATCTCCATGTTCGCGTTTCTCTGCGCGCTGTTGGCAGCCTGTTACGGCGCCGGGCAGACCGAGGCCGCCCCAACAGCCGACTCGACGGCGACGGTGTTCACCGCCCCGAGCACCACCTCGTCGCCGTCTAGCACCGTGCCTACGTCAAGCACCACGACCACCGCTGTCGAGACACTGGATGTCGAGTCTCTCCCCGAGGGAGCCTCACTCGTCCTGGGAGCCAGGGACGTTGTCTCTGTGTTCGCCGAGCCCGGCGCAACCGAACCCATCCGGGCCATCGAACCGACCACCATCCTCGGGACGAACACCGTTCTGGTGGTTCTGGAGGGCCCTCGGGCGGGATGGGCCCGGGTGATGCTCCCGATACGGCCCAACGGGTCGGAGGGATGGGTTCGAACCAATGGCATGGCGATGTTCGTGGTGGAAGGAAGCATGCTGATCGACCTCTCCGATCGCACCCTCTCCTACCGGGTCGGGAGCAGCGAGGTGTTGACCACCGAAGTCGGGATCGGGACCAATCGCAACCCGACGCCCACCGGCCGATTCTTCGTCACCGACAGTGTCACCATGGCCAACCCCGACAGCACCTGGGGCCCGCATGCACTCGGTCTCTCCGCCCGGTCGGACACCATCACCGAGTACAACGGTGGCGACGGCATCATCGGGATTCACGGGACGAACATCCCATGGTCGATCGGCCAGGCATCATCACTTGGCTGCGTCAGGGTCCCCAACGAAGTCATCACCAGGCTCCACCAGATGGTGCGTTTGGGCACGCCGGTGGAGATCGTGGCCTAGGGATCTAGGGGCGTAGCCCGATCTGTCCGTTGGAGAGGACGGTGGCGTCACGTTCTCTCACGTCGGCGCTGACCAGGATCCGGTCCCCCTCCTCCCAGACCGAGGTGACCAAGGTCTCTCCCGGATAGACGACACCGGAGAATCTGGCCTGGAACGACGCGACCGCACCGGGCCCGGCACCCACCGCCCGATCTACGACCGCCTTGCACACCATCCCGTAGGTGCAGAGCCCGTGCAATATCGGCCGGTCGAATCCGGCGAAGGCTGCGAAGCCGGGATCGGCATGCAGCGGGTTCTTGTCGCCCGATGCCATTCGGTACAGCAGTGCCTGTTGGGGCAGGGTCGGGCTCTCCACCACGTGATCGGGTGGCCGTCGGGGTATGAGATCGGCTGTGGAGGGGCCGCTCTGACCGCCGAAACCGCCCTCCCCCCTCATGAAGATGGAAGCCCGGTTGGTGAACAGAGGCCGGCCGGTCTTCTCCAGGACGGAAACGATCTCGATGATCGCCAGCGCCCCTTTTCCCTTGTCCAGCACATCTGCGACCCGGCCCGTCTGCGTGACCGTGCCTGCGGTGGGGATCGTGTCGTGGAGGATGATCTCGTGCTCCCCGTGGAGGATCATCGCCGGGTTGACGTCGAACCCGGGGGTGACACCGATGCTCATCATGATGGGGAATTGAGGGATGGTGGCGTACGTGGGCAGCACGTGGAGCTCCCCCTCGTACACGTATCTCAGCTCAGCGAGGTCGGTCGGCGGGACACCGGCTCCGATGCCCAGGTGATAGAGGATGACGTCGTCTTCGTCCCAGCTGAACGTGGTCCCCTGTAGCTCGGCGCCGACTACCTGTTCGAGATCGATCGGCATCGCTCAGCCGCCCGCCAGGCGAGCCAGGATCATCAGCTCCTCATTGATGTCCCCGGGCACGACGTGTTCGGAGATGTCGCGAATCTCGGGAATGTGCTCCCTCACCTCTTCTATCGACGGCACCACACCCTGGCCGGCGAACCAGCCCGTGTTGGTGCCGATGAACACCCGGCCGTAGCGCCCACCGCCGACCGTGAAGATCTCATGGGTCAGCTCGTTCTGCTCCGAGCAGAGGTAAACGACCATCGGCATGACCTGGGCGGGGTCGAACATCTCGACGAACGGGCCCAGGACCTCCTCTGTCATCCGGGTGCGGGCAGTGGGGGCCACTGCGTTCGACTTGATGTTGTACTTCGCCCCTTCGATGGCGAGGACGTTGGAGAGGCCCACCAGACCGGCTTTGGCCGCGCCGTAGTTCACCTGGCCGAAGTTGCCGAAGAGGCCCGAGGCGGAAGTGGTGTGGACGAATCTCCCGTAACCACGCTCCTTCATCACCTTGAACGCGGGGTGGGACACATGGAACGCCCCCCTCAGATGGACGTCGAGCACGGCGTCGACCTCGTCGAGGGTCATGTTGGCGAAGGACTTGTCTCTCAGGATGCCCGCGTTGTTTATGACGATGTCCACCCCCCCGAAGCTGTCGACCGCGGTCTGGACGATGGCCGCCCCGCCTTCACGCGTGGCCACCGAGTCGTAGTTGGCCACCGCATCGCCACCGGCCTCGCTGATCTGGGCAACCACCAGGTCGGCGGCGGACTGTGACGAGCCGGAACCGTCCACTGCGCCACCCAGGTCGTTGACCACAACCATGGCCCCACGTCTCCCCAGCTCCAGGGCGTACTCCTTGCCCAGGCCACCCCCGGCCCCGGTGACGATCGCCACCCGGCCATCGAACGTGATCGGCTCACCCATCGCTCACTCCCTGATCGATACTGCTTCGTAATTGGGTTGCATCGTGTCGGATATCGAACCTGGTCGTCCCAATCTCGGATGGCTCAGAGACCCAGAGAACGGCCGATGATCTCCTTCATGATCTCGGTCGTGCCCCCGTAGATGGTCTGCACCCGTGAGTCCCGATACGCCCTCGCAATCGGGTACTCCTCCATATAGCCCCAGCCCCCGAAGAGCTGGAGACATCGATCGATGACCCGTTTCTCCATCTCGGTCACCCACCATTTTGCCTTCGCCGCCTCTTCGGCACTCAGCTCGCCGCTGTTGAGGGCGAGTACCTGACGGTCCACGTAGGTCCGGGCGATGTCGAGCTCGGTCCTCATCTCGGCCATCTGATGCTTGACCGTCTGGAAGGCCCCAATAGGTTGACCGAACGCTTCACGCTCCCGCACGTAGGCGAGGGTCCACTCGAAGGCAGCCTCGGCGTGGGCCACCGATCCCGTGGCCAGGCTGAGACGCTCCTGAGGCAGGTTCTCCATCAGGTAGACGAAGCCCCTCCCCTCCTCACCCAGGCGGTTCGAGACAGGGACCCGGACATCGTCGAAGAAGAGCTCGGCGGTGTCCTGGGCATGGAGCCCGATCTTGTCGAGATTCCGGCCCCGGCTGAACCCTGCCATGTCGTCCTCGAGGACGAGGAGGCTCATCCCGCTGTGACGCTCGTCGGGGTTGGTCTTGACCGCGGTGATGACGAGATCGGAGTTGAGCCCGTTGGTGATGAAGGTCTTGGACCCGTTGACCACGTACACGTCACCGTCCCGGATCGCCGTGGTCTTGATGCCGGCCAGGTCGGACCCCGCCCCGGGCTCGGTCATGGCGATGGCGGACATGAGATCCCCCGAGACGAGGCCCGGCATCCACCTCCGGGCCTGCTCCTCATCGCAGAGATGTACGAAGTAGGGCAGGCAGACGTCGTTGTGGAGGGTTATGCACATCCCCGAGGCCATGGCATCGCCACGCATCAGCTCTTCGCCGATCACCATGTTGAAGCGGAAGTCGGAGACGCCCCCACCGCCATGTTCCTCCGGGATCGCCATCCCCAGCAGGCCCGCCCGGCCCGCCCTGCGGAACATCTCCTTGTCGACCCTGCCCTCGGCCTCCCACTTGGCCACATTCGGAGCGACTTCGCGTTCGACGAACTCCCGGACGGTCGAGCGAAAGATCTCGTGGTCCGCTTGGAATAGGTCTCGTCGCATGACTGCCCGCGGGGGCCGCGCCTCAGACCCCTGCGTAGAGGCCGTCTATCTCGTCGGCGTATTTCTCGAGCACGATCTTGCGCTTGAGCTTCAGAGACGGGGTCACCTCACCCGAGTCGGGGGTCCACTCGTCCGGCACCACCACCCATTTCTTCACCTGCTCCACAGACGACACGGTCAGGTTGGCCTCTGTCAGGGCGCGTTCCACCTCGGCCGCGACCTCGGGCAGCCTGGAGAAGGCGGCGAGGTCTTCATATACCAGCCCGTTGGCCTCCGCCCACGCCGGTGCCTCCTCGTGATCGAGGGCGATGATCATGGCGAGGAACTTGCGCCCGTCGCCGACCATGCATGCCTTGGAGATCAGAGGGTGGTTGCCCAGGATCGTCTCCAGCTTGGCCGGGGCGATGTTCTTGCCCCCAGCAGTGATGATGATCTCTTTCTTCCTGCCCACGATCCAGACGAACCCGTCTTCATCGATGCGGGCCAGGTCGCCGGAGTGGAGCCAACCCTCGGCGTCGAAGGTCTCGGCGGTGTCGACCGGAAGCTTGTAGTAGCCGTCGGTGATCACTCCGCCCCTCATCAGCAGCTCATCGTCCTCGGCCAGACGCACCTCGACTCCCGGCAGCGCCTTGCCCACCGACCCGAGTCTGAAGGCGCCGGGGAGATTGGTCGTGGCGGGACCGGTGGTCTCCGACATGCCGTACAGCTCGAAGAGCGGGATGCCCAGGGTCTGGAAGAACAAGACCAGATCCGGATTGACCGGGGCGGCGGCGGTGATGGCGAGCTGAACCTGGTCCATCCCCAGT
Source organism: Acidimicrobiia bacterium (assembly GCA_048595045.1). Classification (GTDB taxonomy): domain Bacteria; phylum Actinomycetota; class Acidimicrobiia; order Spongiisociales; family ZC4RG35; genus JARDZU01. The sequence continues at coordinate 2,849 of JBMDXS010000113.1, read as the reverse complement.
TGCTCGCGAACCTTGGAGAGGACTATCGAGTCGAGCACCCCGGCCAGGGCCGAGCCCGATTTCCCGTCCTGCTCGGCCAGGACACGCTTCTTGTTGGCGTCCAAGGCGCGATCGAGCAGGGCCTTCTTGATCCCGTGGGTCTCGGCGAACCGCGCCGCCAGCCTGGAGTGGAACTTCTCATATACCCGGGGCACTCCGACGAAAAGGGTCGGGCGCGCCTCCTGGATGTACTCCAACACCCCGGCCAGATTCGGGCAGTACCAGACCTGTCCGGCGAGATAGGTGGCCAGGTAGTGGGTGGCCAGACGCTCTGCGATATGGGCAAGGGGCAGGTAGGACACCATCCGCGGCCCGAGATCGATGTCGGCGGCCCGGCGCAGGCACTCCGCGGTCCAGACCACGTTGCGCTGGCTGATCATGACCCCTTTGGGGGTGCCGGTCGTGCCCGATGTGTAGATGAGGGTGGCCAGGGTGTCAGGAGTGATGGCGTCTGCGGCTCGCTGCACAGCCCCAGGATCGGAATCGAGCCGTCTCCTGCCCCTGTTCAACAGATCTTCCCAGCTCAACACCCACTCGGCCGTGTCGTAGTTCTCGGCGCCGGACAGCAGGACCACATACCGGAGATTGGGGAGCTCGGAGCGGATCTCCTCCCACCTCTTCATGAACTCGAGGTTCTCGAGGATGGCCACCGTGGCCTTGCAGTTGTCCGCGATGTACTGGACCTGGGGAGCAGTCAGGGTGGAGTAGATGGTCACCGCGGTGGCGCCGGAGTGGATCGCGGCGTAGTCCGCGATCACGTGCTCGGGACGGTTCCCCGCCATGATGGCGACGAACTCATCCTCGCCGACACCGAGGTCCTGCAGTCCGGCGGCAGCCTCGTGAACGGCCTGGCGGTACTCGCGCCAGGTCAGGCTCTTCCAGTCCCCGTCCTTGTAGTGGATGGCGGGTTGATCGCCGCGACGTTCGGCGTTCCTGTTGAGATAATCGACGATCGTCTTACCTTCCACCTCGGCATCGATCGCCTCACGCTCAGCCAAGATGGCTTCTTGGGTCATCAGTCCTCCGCGGGTCAGGCCACTGCTCCGACGCGGCGGAGCATACCTGTCTGCTCCTGGCTAAAGCCGAGGCCGGCCAGTACCTCGTCGGTGTCACGACCAGGGAACGGCGGGGCCCCTGGCATCCCGGCCGGAGTGCGATCGAATCTCGGCGCAGGTGCCGGCTGCAAGACCCCTTCGACCTCCACGAAGACCGAGCGGGCCCGGTTGTGTGGGTGCTTCGGGGCTTCGACGGCATTCAGAACCGGGGCGACACAGGCGTCGATGCCAGAGAAGATCCCGGCCCATTCGTCCCGGGGCCGCTCGAGGAACCGGGCCGCGAAGACCGACCTGATCCGGGGCCATGACGATGGATCCGTCCGGTCGGGCAGAGAATCCGGCGGGATTTCGAGACCTTCCAGCAGCAGTTGGTAGAACCGAGGCTCGAGAGCACCCACCGCCACATGCCCTCCGTCACGTGTCTCATACACGGCATAGAAGGGCGCTCCGCCGTCGAGCAGGTTCGATTCGCGGGTGGCGGGCATCCACCATCCCTCGGCGATGTGGCCGTGCATCGCGGTGGTCAACAACGCCGAGCCATCCACCATGGCGGCATCCACCACCTGGCCCTGACCGCTCTCCCTGGCGTGGATGACACCGGCTAGCACCCCCACGGCCAGGAGCATGCCCCCACCCCCGAAGTCTCCGACCAGATTCAGCGGAGGGGTAGGCCGGTCCTCGGGCCCGATGGCGGCCAGTGCCCCGGACAGGGCGATGTAGTCGATGTCATGGCCGCTCCGAGCCGATAGGGCGCCCTCCTGGCCCCAGCCGGTCATCCGCCCGTAGGTCAGACGCGGGTTGCGGGCGAGACAGGGGGCAGGGCCGATGCCGAGTCGTTCGGTGACACCGGGCCTGAAGCCCTCGATGAGGGCAGCGGAGCCCTCGACCAGACGCAACACGACATCCACTCCCCGCTCGTGCTTGAGGTCCACGGCGATCGACCTCTTCCCCCGGCACATGAGGTCGTGCCTGGACGTCTTCGTGTGCCCAGAGGTGGCGGCATCGGCCCGGTCGACACGGACCACATCGGCGCCGAGGTCGGCCAGGACCATCCCGCAGAACGGAGCCGGTCCGATGGCGGCGATCTCGACCACCCTCAGTCCCTGAAGGGGGCCGCTCATGACGTGATCAGCCCTCCGGGACGATTGGCTCTGCGCTCTCCACGAGAAGGGGGGCGTATTCGAAGTCGGGGGTGATGGTGAACGCTCCCTCGAGCACCGCAGTGGTGATGAACCTGGTCTCGGGCTCTGTGCCGGAGGGCTCGAGCACGTTCAGCGACTCGGGCTCGTTCTCGATGCCGAAGCTCACCTCTTCCAGCCCGGTCCAATCACCCACGTTCCACAGCGGCCCGACCTGGGAGGGATTGTCGCCGGGCCCCTGGATCTGTGAGTTCCAGGCGAGGAGGGTTGGCCGCTGGTACATCGGGATCATCGGGGTCGCGGCCAGCCAGAGGGCGTCTGCTTGGTTGTAGGTGGCCGCCCGCTCCGAGCGATCGATGATCATGTCGGTGCGACGAATCAGGACGTCCACCTCTTCGTCGCAATAGCGGAAGAAGTTCAATGCGCCGAACCCGTTCAGGGCGTCTCCCTGGCAGTAGAAGCGCGAATTACCCCACGCCGGGTCGGGCTGGGCGACCCAGGCCAGATTCGTGGTCTGCCATACGTCAGAGCCCCCTTGGAGGTTGGCGGTCTGGAGCAGCTCCGAGGTGGGGCCGAAGTTGGGGGTGATCTCGATCCCTATGGCCTCCAGATCGGC
>JBMDXS010000112.1:0-5472 GCA_048595045.1 Acidimicrobiia bacterium | reverse complement strand
CGCTGCACCTGTTCGATGGTCCAGGCGATGGTGGCCGACTTCCCGGAGCCGGTTATCCCCAGCAGTGTCTGGAAGCGGTCCCCCCGCTCGATCCCAGCGGCCAGGGCGGCGATTGCCTCCGGCTGGTCGCCGGCCGGGGCGAAGTCGGAAACGATCTTGAACTCGGGCACCATTTGGAGGGTACCGGCGGGAGGTGACAAGACCTGTCCGTCGTCGCCAAATCATCCCTCAAGGGGCACCCCGGTTCGAGCCGTTACTAGTTCATCGAGGGAAGGTCCGAGAATTTGGGTTTGCTCATGGGGAGAAGGCCTGTTTCCGATCGGCTTTCCAATGGTTCAGGCACAAATGAGCGCAACCCTTCCCCCACCAGACGGAACCTCGCCCTGTTCCTCGTCGTCGCCGCGGCGTTCTATAGGTCCGCGACCTTCTGGGCACTGAACGCCTGGGACCTCTACTCACCGGCCAAGATCCTCCTCATTGCAGCAGCGGTGGCATCGGTGGGCAGCGCGGTGCTTCTCACGTTGATGAGGAAGGGTTTTTCACCATTGCCGACGGGGCTTGCAGTCGCCGGCTCGATCCTGCTCATCATGCACTGGCATCAGGTTGGGGACCTGGCCGGGCTCGGGATCTCGATACTCATCGTCGTCTTGTGGTGGCTCGGCCGGAGATCGGACGAATCCACACTCCTCGACGGCCTTGCGCTAGCGGTCGCGATGGCGGTCGGTCTGGTCCCAACCATCCAGCTCGTCGCGGCCCATGTGCAAGACGCTCAGCCCTACCCCTTGGCCGAGCTCCGCACCCCGGCGCCATCCCAGCCTTCCGGGCGCGTCGAGGACGTTGTGGTGGTCATCGTCGACACCTATCCCAGTCTGATGCTCCGTCGGAGCTGGTTCGGTGGTCGACCCGAAGAACTGGTAACCAAGCTCGACAAGGAGGGATTCAGTGTCCCATCCGCCGCCTGGGCCCGACACACCTACACCGCCCTCTCGGTGCCCAGCATCCTCGAGCTGCGCAGCGTGGTCGAGCCCGGGCCCACCGCTCCGTGGGGCAACCGCTCCTCCAACTACAGCATTCTTCGCGGCGACAACTTCGTCTCTTCCACGCTCCGATCCGCCGGGTTCCGATCGGCCCACATCGAATCGGGCTGGGATGGGAGCACCTGCGGGCCGAACGTCGACCGTTGCATCCAATCACCCTGGATCGATGAGCCGGTCTGGCAATTGTTGACCCGCTCGGTTGCCCATGGATGGCTGCAGAGTCGTCTCCACACCATCACTGGCACTCTCAACGCCTCTGATCGGCTCGTGGACGAGATGTCGGCATCGGTCGGGAACGGAACACACGACTACATATTCGCCCACTTCCTATTGCCACATGACCCCTACGTCGTCGACGAATATTGCCGGCCGGCCGTCGAATCGCCGGAAGGAGAAGGCCCGGCGTCGCGCCGGAGCGCGTTTCGCGCTCAAATGAGCTGTGTCGACCGCCTGCTCACCACCGTGGTCGATCAGGTCGGACCAAGGACAGCCATGCTCCTCACAGGCGACCACGGATCCAACACCGGCCTGCAGGTCGGAAAGAGCCCTGATGAATGGACGGATGCCGACGTAGCCGAGCGGTTCGGGGTGTTCCTCGCCTACAAACTGCCCACAGGCTGTTCAACCGATGGGGTCACAGATCCGATGGTCGCCATGGGCGCGATACTTGGCTGTGCCGTCGGTCAGGAGTTCGAACTGCCATCGCCCCAGTACCTGATCGGCGCCGCGGATCCCGTGCCCGTCGACCCCGAACGCATGGCCCGCATCCAGACTGCTGTCGAAAACGGCCTCCTCGCACCGGAGGCATAGTGCCCGATCACACCTGATCGGATGACGACAGCCAGACGATGAGTGCATCCATCGTCGCTTCCAGTTCGTCCAGATCGCCGTGGTTGGGCACCACCACGTCTGCCTCAGCCAGCCAGCGAGCCCGAGACGGTTGAGCCGCCATCCGCTCGCGGACGTCGGCTTCCGACATGCCCCGTTTCATGGCCCGTCGTACCCGGACGTCATCCCGGGCATCGACCACGATGCGTGGCCAGCCCAGGCCCGGATCGACCAGGGGCATCTCCACCGCGGCCACTCCATCAAATCCCTCCAACTCGGCTTCGATTCGGCCGAATATCAAAGGATGAGTGATCTCTTCCAGGGCTCGGAGCTCGTTGGGGTTGGCGAACACGATCCGGGCGAGCGTCTTGCGGTCTATCTCGCCTTCGAAGACGACCCCCGGCCATCTGGCGGCGACCGGGGCCAGGGCTTCGTCGGCCAGGACGGCATGGCCAACGGCGTCGGCGTCGATGGTGCGAATGCCGTGCGTCGCCAATAGTCGGCGCACCTCGCTCTTTCCCGATCCGATCCCACCCGTGATCAGCCAACGTCCATCCGGAGAACTCACAGCTGCCGACGGTAGCCTTCCGAACATGACGGTCGCCGTTCCGGCTCCGTGGGAATTCCGCCTCCATCGCAGCGTCACCATCGGGCAGTTCGTTGTGCTCATCCTGGCGGTGGTCATCGATCTGCTGGCGAGCGGAGGGCAGCCCAACCGTGACTCTTTGTTGGCGATCGCGGTGGCGACGTTCTATGTCCTCGGGAGCGCCGCCGTCCCCGAGAGCTGGTATCGGATTCGCTTCGGGGCGGAGGCGATCACATTGGTCGGCGCCTTCCTCACCATTACTGCGGTCACTCTCACTGGCGGGGTCGCCAGCCCCTACATCCTGCTCTCGATGGGGCCGTCCATCTTCGCCACCATCTACGGCGGGCTACGCACCGGGCTGACCACCGGGCTTCTCTCGATTGCCCTTCTCACCTTGGTCAGCCTTGCCCAAGGACAGCCACTGACCGCAGCCCTGCCGGCCATGGGCCTGTACATCGCCTTCGTGCTGCTCGTCACCGTGATCCGCCGTTTGCTGGAGGATGCCCATCGCCAGGCGGGAGAGCTGGCCGAGGCGACCGAATCCGCCACCCAGAAGCTGGAGAACCTCGAAGAGATCCACGGCGTGCTGCTCCGTCTCTCCGAGGACATCTCCGCCGGCCGTCTCAACGCGGTCGAAGTGGCTGCCGACACCCTCGAGGCGATCCTGGCCCGTAGTCCGGGCTCCTCAGGGCGTCTGGTGCTGAACGAAGCAGAAGGGCCCGTGATCCTCGCCTCGCGGGGTGTCCCTCCTCAGGAGCCTCATCCGTACCAGGTTCCACTCTCCACCGTCGACAGCACGGTCGGCACCCTCGAGCTACTCACGCCTGAACCACTCTCCAAACCCGACCTGATCGATATCGAAGCATTCGTGCAGCCGGTGAGCATCGCGTTCGCCAACCTGCAGCTCCTGCAGAACATCGTGGGCTCGGCTGTCGCCGAGGAAAGAATCAGACTGGCCCGGGAGATGCACGACGATATCGGACCTTCTCTCGCCTCGTTGGGTCTTGCCCTGGACATGGCAGCGATGCAGCAAGCCCATCACCCTGAGCTGTCGGCAGACTTGAAGGTGCTGCGCACCAATGTCACCAAGCTCGTCGAGGATGTGCGCGCCTCGGTGGCCGATCTCCGGATCGCTCCGGGGCCTACGTTGACGGCCAGGCTGCTCCAGTCCACGGCCGGGCTCGACGGTGGCCCCCAGGTCGTGGTGGACCTCGAGGAGCGACGACCGCCGCGGCCGGCTGTCATCGCCGACCTGACCTCGATCATCACAGAGGCGACCAGGAACGCTCACAACCATTCCGGAGGCTCTCAAATACTGGTCTCGGGCCGCATCGACCGCAGCCGCGGGGTCTGCTCAGTGATCGACGATGGCGCCGGCTTCGATCCCACATATGAGCCGGATGGCCATTTCGGCCTCATAGGCATGCGGGAACGTGCCGACAAGATAGGGGCGAAGATCAGTTTTCAACCGACACCCGGAGGAGGAACGACCGTGAGAGTTGAATGGGGTAACCGATGATCCGCGTGATGATCGCCGATGATCACCAGCTGTTCGCAGAGGGGTTGAGCCAGGCGCTGGACATCCTCCCCGACACCCGGGTGGTAGGTGTCGTCGACTCCGGTCCGGCCCTCGAGGCGGCATTGGACACCCAACCGGCCGAGGTGTCGATCGTGGACATCGAGATGCCCGGCGGTGACGGGATCGACACCATCTCCGGACTGGGACGAAGGACCAATGCCATCGTCGTGTCGATGCATGCCAACGAAGAGCAGAAGGAACGCGCTTCCAGGGCCGGCGCCAAGGGCTTCTTCTCCAAGGGGGTACCGCTCCTGACCCTGGCGGCCGCAGTGCGAGCGGTGGCAGACGGTCAGGATCTGATCTCGCTCGATGAGACAGCTCGAGACGAGCTGCTCGAGCAGTACGGACAGGCCCGTCTCGATCCGGGTGCGGCCTCGCTCACCGAGCGGGAAAAGGAGATCCTGCAGCTTCTCGCTGTCGGCGTCTCTGCGACCGATGAGCTGGCCGATCGTCTCTACATCTCCCAGAAGACGGTCAAGAACCACCTCGCCTCGATCTTCCAGAAACTGGCCGTGAGCGACCGGACCCAGGCCGCCATCGAGGCAATCCGACTTGGGATAGCCCGGCCTAACTAGTCACCATGTTGCCGAGTTATCTAGACCATTTGGGCCTTGCGGCCCATCAGCGATCTTCACGATAGGGCTTACTCTGATGCCGGTGAGCAAGGGAGAGAAGATGAAAGCCACGTTGATGACGTTCCTCGCGAATGAGAGGGGTGCTTCGATGGTCGAGTACTCCCTGCTCGTCATATTGATAGCAATTGTCGCTCTGGTCGCGGTCACTTTGGCGGGGACGGAGCTGTCCGAAACCTACTCCGAGATCAGCTCGAATCTGGTCGACGCAGGAGGGTGACAATGGTTCCCGAGGCCTATAGCCGAGGGAACGACCCGGGCTACTTTGCCCGATTGCAAGCCAAGGCAACAACCCAAGGAGGGGTTCCATGTTTGCTCTGTGGACCAAGTTGACGAGCTGGATTCAGGAGGAGAAGGGCGCCTCCATGGTTGAGTACGCTCTGCTCGTCGTCCTCATCGCCATCGTGGCCCTCGTCGCCGTGCAGATCGCCGGTAACGAGGTCTCCGAGACCTTCAGCGACATCGCATCCGGTCTCGACTGATCGACAGCTCGGACACGTGAGAATGGACCCGCCGAAGCGGGTCCATTCTCTTGTCACCCCCATAGGCCGATCGGCTCATTGCCCGATGTGACACCCACCCGTACTTTCGGCAGGAGCCGGCACCCGATCGGCCATTCTGGGAGGAATCGTGTCAAGGCTCTGGTACGGGACAATGGGCGGGATCAAGGACGAGAAGGGTGCTTCGATGGTCGAATACGCCCTTCTCATTGTTCTGATCGCCATCATCGCTCTGCTCGCCATAAGGCTGGCTGGTAATCAGGTCTCCGAAGTCTTCAGTGAGATCGGGTCCGGGCTCGACTAAGACCCT
>JBMDXS010000111.1:0-3879 GCA_048595045.1 Acidimicrobiia bacterium | reverse complement strand
GGGGGCGCGGGCGCCCCGTCTTTGGTCACCCCCACGGCCGCCCCGGGCGGGGGCGCGCCGGGGCGCCGGCCCCCCACGCCTCGGCCTCAGACACTCAGGGCTAGCCGGTCTCGATCACGGGTGCGTCGACCACGTCAGACAGCCACTCCTGCTGGATGGCCTCCAGGTCGATGTTGGCCAGGGCCTGGTTGACACAGTCGCGAAGCGGGTTGCCCTCCTCGAACAGCATCCCGAATTGCTCCGGCTCGCCGGCGGACGGGAACTGGGCGATGACCGCCGATCCCTCGATCTCGGTCGCGGCGATGATGTATGCGGTCGGCAGGTCGAGGATGAGGCCATCGAGCTGGCCGGCGTCGAAGGCGGCCTTGGCGTCGGCGTTGGTGTCATAGACCAAGGCCTCGGTGTCGGGCTGGATCACGTCATTGATGAAGTCGAGGCTGGTGGTGCCCACCTGGGCCCCGAGCTGGAAGCCCTTGAGATCGTCGATCGTGGTGGCCGCAGCGATCTCCGAGTCGGCGAAGCCGAGCAGGGCCTGGTTCACGTTGTAGTAGCCGTCGGAGAAGTCCACCGCCTCGTCACGCTCCTCGGAGATGGAGATCTGATTGAGGTCGAAATCGAAGTCCTTCTCCCCGGGTGCGATGGCGTTGTTGAACGGCACCACCACCCATTCGACCTCCTCGGCGGTGAAGCCGAGCTCATCGGCCACCGCATAGGCCACCGCACTCTCGAAGCCGGTGCCGGTCGATGGACCACCTTCGAAGTCGAACCAGGGCGGGAAGGATGGCTCGTCGGTGCCGATGGTGAGTATCCCCTCCTGGACCAGTGGCAGATCTTCCTTCTCACAAGAGACCCCGCCGCCACCGCCGTCTTCCGTGGCACAAGCACCGAGGATCAGAGCCAGGACGACGATCGAGAACACATGTCGCTTCATCAGAAGATCCTCCGCTCGGTTTCGAGGGCCGGAGAGTAGTGCCGGCTCAGACCCCGCCATCGGACCGAGCGACGATGGCAGTTATAGAATCGGCAGGCGCCCCCAGTGGCAGATTCAGGAGGATGAAGCCAATGAGACGGACTCTGATATGGCTCGTGGCGGCCATGGCACTGATCGCGGCGGCCTGTGGCGGCGGCGAGGGGGGTGGTGATGGCGACCTTCTCTCCTCGATCGAAGAGGAAGGTGTTCTCACCGTCTCCACCGACCCGGCCTACCCGCCCCAGTCGTCGCTCAACGAGGACACCGGCGAGTACGAGGGCTTCGACATCGACGTGGCCACGGCCATCGCCGAGGCGATCGGGGTGGAGGTCGCCTGGGAGGCACCGGCCTGGGAGACGATCATCGCCGGCAACTGGAACGGTCGCTGGGACCTCAGTGTGGGCTCGATGACGATCACCCCCGAGCGGGAAGAGGTGCTCCACTTCAGCACTCCCTATTACTACACCCCGGGAGTGGTAGCGGTTGCAGCCGACGACGACTCGATCAGTGATCTGACCACGGATCTCGATGGCCAGGCCATCGCGGTCTGTGGTGGGTGCACCTACGACTTCTATCTGCAGGGGACCCTCGAGATCCCAGGCGAGAGCTTCGACTTTGTCATCGACGACCCCGAGATAATCACCACCGACACCGACACCACTGCCATCGAGCAACTGGTGCAGGGGCGGGTGGCAGCGGCGATATCGTCGGCGACGACCATGCAGGCGGCCATCGACGAGGGGCTCCCGATCAAGGTCGTGGGCGACCCCCTGTTCTACGAGCCGTTGGCGGCCGCGATCGACGCCAGCGCATCGCAGGACACCGAGTCATTCGTGGCCCGGGTCTCGGAGATCATCGATGGCATGCACGAGGACGGCACTTTGAGTGAGCTGTCGAACCAGTGGTTTGGCCTCGATCTGACCACGAAGGCCTCATGAGACGCGACGGTGGGGGCGGGCGACATCGGTCCGATGCCCCCGCCGTCCCTGTTGAAACCGAGGGCTGATGAGAGAGCGCCTCGAGCTGTTCAGCGCCGGTATCCCGTTCAAGCTGAAGCTCGGCATCGTATGGGGCGTGATCGCCCTGATCGTGGTCCTGCTCTTCTCCTTGGCCGACTTCGACGTGGAGTGGATGATCGACCAGTTCTGGTTCATCGCCACGGGCCTGCCCTGGACGATCATCATCTGCGGCCTGGCCATCATCCTCGCTGTCACCCTCGCACTCTTCGGCGCGTTGGGTCGCCTCTCCCACAGCGCCGTCGCCCAGGGGGTCTCGGGCTTCTACACCTCCTTCTTCCGGGGGACGCCTCTCATCGTCCAGATGTTCCTCATCTTCCTCGCCCTGCCCCAGCTGGCGCCACCCGACCTCCCCGGCCTTCGTGATTCCCTGACCCTGACCGCCCTCCAGGCGGGCGTCATCGCTCTCGCACTCAACTACGGCGCCTACATGACCGAGATCTTCCGGGCCGGCATTCAGTCGGTGGGCCACGGCCAGGTGGAGGCGGCAGAGGCGTTGGGCATGACCTACCGGCAACGGATGAGGCGAATCGTCCTACCTCAGGCGGTGCGCGTCATCATCCCTCCCACCGGAAACGAGTTCATCGCCATGTTGAAGGACTCGGCTCTCATCTCGCTGCTCGGCTCGGTGGTGGCCCAGATGGAGATCTTCCGACGGGCGCAACTGGTGGGCAGGGCCGACTTCCGGCCATTGGAGGCGTTCGTCGTAGCCGCTGCCCTCTATTGGATCCTGACCACCGTGTTCCAGTTCTTCCAGGCCAAGCTGGAGCGACGGTTGTCGACCGGATACGTGCGAACCCCCATCACGGTGACGGGTCAGCCCGGTGTGGGGCTGCCGGAGCCTGCGCTGGGCCTCTCGGAAGGTGAGCCGGTATGACCGAACCCGTGGTCAGGGTCACCGACCTCCACAAGGCCTTTGGCGACCACGAAGTGCTGACCGGAATCGACATGGAGGTGGCAATGGGCGAGGTCGTGGTCGTGTTCGGCCGCTCCGGGTCCGGCAAGAGCACTCTCCTCCGCTGCATCAATTACCTCGAAGAGCCGACATCGGGCGCCATCGAGGTCGGCGGGGTGACGGTGGAGCCGGGGCCACGCACACGACGGCAACGAGAGGTGATTCGGAGCATTCGTCTCAAGGCAGGCATGGTGTTCCAGGAGTTCAACCTCTTCCCCCATCTCACCGCGCTCGAGAACGTCATCGAGGCCCCGATCACGGTGAAGGGAGAGCAGCGGGCTCACGCCACGGCGAAGGCAGAGGTGCTGCTGGCCCAGGTGGGCCTGGCCGACAAGGGCGGCGAGTATCCGATAAGGCTCTCGGGCGGTCAGAAGCAGCGGGTGGCGATCGCCCGGGCCCTGGCCATGGAGCCCGAGGTCATGCTCTTCGACGAGCCGACTTCGGCACTCGACCCCGAGCTGATCTCAGAGGTGCTGGCAGTGATGAAGGCCCTGGCTACAGAGATGCGCATGACCATGATCGTGGTCACCCACGAGATGGGGTTCGCCCGCGAGGTCGCCGACACCATGGCCTTCTTCCACGAGGGGTCGATCGTGGAGCAGGGCCCACCCAGCCAGGTGATCTCCAACCCGCAGCACCCCCAGACGAAGCGGTTCCTGGAAGCGGTGCTCTAGGAGGTGAGAAGGGCCAGCACCCGGGAGGCCACCGATTCGGCATCGAGACCGGCGGAGTGGGCGATGTCCGTGGGTGACCCGAAGGGGAGGAAATGGTCAGGGATGCCCATGCATGTGACCTGTTTGACCAGGCCCGCATCGGCAAACGCCTCCAGCACGGCGGCCCCGAAGCCGCCGGCGACGACGTTGTCCTCCATGGTGACGACATGCCGTGCCGGGGCGGCCCATTCCAGTATCCGGGGATCGAGTGGCTTCACCCATCTG
>JBMDXS010000110.1:0-3104 GCA_048595045.1 Acidimicrobiia bacterium | reverse complement strand
CGACAGCTAGGGCTGCGATGAGGGCGATGCTTCTCTTCATTGGAGTCCTCCCGGGACTCGTGGAATCCGGGAGCGTAGTGTCCGCCATCGCCTGCCCCGCCAAGGGCGAAGCCAGAACTCCCCGATACAATCGCCCGGTCCCTTTGGGGCGAGTCTCAAGGAGGAGCGAGCTCAATGAAACGACCAATCATCTGGCTCATCGCGACGATGGCGCTCATCGCCGCGGCGTGTGGCGGAGGCGAAGGCGGCGCAACGACCGAAGCGCCCGCCACCACGGAGGCGCCCGCCACCACGGAGGCGCCCGCAACCACGGAGGCGCCCGCCACCACGGATGCGCCCGCAACCACGGCGGCGCCCGCAACCACCGAAGGCACCGAGGGTGATCTCCTGTCAGCCATCGAAGAGGAAGGCGTGCTGACCGTGTCGACCGACCCGGCCTACCCGCCCCAGTCCTCCCTCAACGAGGAGACGGGCGAATACGAGGGCTTCGACATCGACGTGGCCACGGCGATCGCGGATCAGATCGGAGTCGAAGTGGCCTGGGAGGCCCCGGCGTGGGAGACGATCATCGCCGGGAACTGGAACGACAGATGGGATCTCAGTGTCGGATCGATGACCATCACCCCGGAGCGCGAAGAGGTGCTCCACTTCAGCACTCCCTACTACTACACACCGGCCGTGGTGGCGGTGGCGACGGACGATGACTCCATCACCGACCTGACCACCGACCTCGATGGGCAGACAATCGGAGTGTGCGGCGGTTGCACATACGACTTCTACCTGCAGGGGAACCTGGAGATCCCAGGGGAGAGTTTCGAGTTCGTGATCGACGACGCAGAGATCGTTACTACCGACACGGACACCACCGCCATCGAGCAGCTGGCCCAGGGCCGGCTGACAGCAGTGATGTCGTCGGCGACGACGATCCAGGCTGCGATCGACGCGGGTCTGCCCATCAAGGTCGTTGGCGACCCGCTGTTCTACGAGCCGCTGGCGGCGGCGATAGACGCCAGTGCATCGCTGAACACTGATTCCTTCGTGGCCCGGGTGTCGGAGATCATCGAAGGCATGCACGAGGACGGGACGCTGAGTGAGCTGTCGAACCAGTGGTTCGGCCTGGATCTGACGCAGAAGACCTCTTGAAATTCGGCGGCGGGGGCGTGAGACGAAAGTCTGGCGCCCCCGCCCATAGCGACTAGATCAGGGGTTGATGAGAGAGCGCCTCGAGCAATGGAGCGCCGACATCCCGTTCAAGGTGAAGCTCGGCATGGTCTGGGGAGTCATCGCCCTGATCGTGGTGTTCCTCTTCTCGTTGGCCGACTTCGACGTCCAGTGGATGTTGGATCACCTCTGGTTCATCACCCGGGGCCTGCCCTGGACGATCATCATCTGCGGGCTGGCCATCATCCTCGCCGTCACGCTCGCCCTGTTCGGGGCATTGGGGCGTCTCTCCAACAGCGCCGTCGCACAGGGCGTTACCGGCTTCTACACCTCCTTCTTCCGGGGCACACCGCTCATCGTGCAGATGTTCCTCATCTTCCTCGCCCTACCCCAGCTGGCCCCGCCCAATCTCCCGGGTCTGCGTGATTCACTGACCCTCACCGCGCTCCAGGCCGGAGTGATCGCACTCGGCCTCAACTACGGCGCCTACATGACCGAGATCTTCCGGGCCGGCATCCAATCGGTGGGACATGGTCAAGTGGAGGCGGCCGATGCCCTCGGCATGACCTATCGCCAGCGGATGAGGCGAATCGTCCTCCCTCAGGCGATCCGCCTCATCATCCCGCCCACCGGCAACGAGTTCATCGCCATGTTGAAGGACTCGGCTTTGATCTCACTCCTCGTTTCGGTGGTGGCCCAGATGGAGATCTTCCGCCGCGCCCAACTGGTGGGCAGGGCCGATTTCCGACCTCTGGAGGCGTTCGTGGTCGCCGCCGCGCTCTATTGGATCCTCACCACCATCTTCCAGATCTTCCAAGCCAAGTTGGAGCAGCGTCTCTCCGCCGGTTACGTCCGAACCCTCAAGGTCAGCACGCAGCCCGGCGTCGAGCTCGTGGAGAGCGAGCCGGCATGACCGAACAACCAGTGATCAGGGTGAGCCAACTCCGCAAGTCCTTCGGAGACAACGAGGTTCTGAAGGGAATCGATCTCGATGTCACACGGGGAGAGGTGGTCGTCATCTTCGGTCGATCGGGGTCGGGGAAGAGCACACTTCTGCGCTGCATCAACTTCCTCGAGGAACCGACGTCCGGGACGATCGAAGTCGGCGGTGTCCGTCTCGAGCCTGGCCCCCGGACCCATCGCCAGCGGGAGGCGATCCGCAGTGTGCGGATAAAGGCCGGCATGGTGTTCCAGGAGTTCAACCTGTTCCCGCATTTGACAGTCCTGGAGAACGTCATCGAAGCACCAGTCACGGTCAAGGGTCAGGACCGTGCCCATTCCGTCGCCGTGGCCGAGGAGCTCCTCGCCCAGGTTGGTTTGGCCGACAAGAGGGACGAGCACCCGATCCGGCTCTCAGGGGGTCAGAAGCAGCGGGTCGCCATCGCCCGAGCCCTGGCGATGGAGCCCGAGGTGATGATGTTCGACGAGCCGACGTCGGCACTCGACCCCGAGCTCATCTCCGAGGTGCTCTCGGTGATCAGGAGCCTCGCCATCGAAACGCAGATGACGATGGTGGTGGTCACCCATGAGATGGGGTTCGCCCGGGAGGTCGCCACCACCATGGCGTTCTTCCACGAGGGTCTGATCGTGGAGCAAGGCCCACCCGGCCAGGTGATCTCGAACCCGCAGCACCCACAGACCAAGCGGTTTCTCGAAGCGGTCCTGTAAGGACCGACGGTCAGCCGAGCAGAGCCAGCACCCGGGAGGCCACCGATTCGGCATCGAGACCGGCGGAGTGCGCGATGTCCGTGGGTGACCCGAAGGGGAGGAAATGGTCAGGGATGCCCATGCATGTGACCTGCTTGACCAGGCCCGCATCGGCAAACGCCTCCAGCACGGCGGCCCCGAAGCCGCCGGCGACGACGTTGTCCTCCATGGTGACGACATGCCGTGCCGGGGCGGCCCATTCCAGTATCCGGGGATCGAGTGGCTTCACCCATCTG
>JBMDXS010000011.1:0-17234 GCA_048595045.1 Acidimicrobiia bacterium | reverse complement strand
CCGAGTCGACGCAGGTCCTTGCCCAGCTCCGACCGCTCCCATCGAGAGAGCCAGTCCCAGCGGTCGACCCGGATCAGAAATTCGCTCCCCAGGTCCATGGTTCCAACATAGGAATGGGGTGGGACAGGTTTTGGGTGGCCTGTACCCTGATCTGATCAACGGGCTGTGGCGCAGCTTGGTAGCGCGCTTGCTTTGGGAGCAAGAGGCCGTCGGTTCGAATCCGACCAGCCCGACCGGAGCCGTAGAATGGTCGTCCCGCGGGTGTAGCTCAATGGTAGAGCTCCAGCCTTCCAAGCTGGCGGTGAGGGTTCGATTCCCTTCACCCGCTCGAATGGGTCGATCCCTGCGAGGCTTGGAAGGGCCTCGGTCGAGGGCCCCTGTAGCTCAACTGGATAGAGCGGCGGACTTCTAATCCGCAGGTTGGGGGTTCGAGTCCTCCCGGGGGCGCCAGGAAAGACTCATTCGAGACATGGTGGCCGTAGCTCAGCCCGGTAGAGCACCTGGTTGTGGTCCAGGACGTCGCGGGTTCGAATCCCGTCGGTCACCCCGAGGGAAGGGCGCAGCGATGCGCCCTTCTTCATGACAACATCGGAGGACAATGCCAATCACCGTCACCGAGACCGGTCCGTTCGAACGTCTGGTCACGTTCCAGCTGACCGACGACCAGATCAGCGCCGGGAAGGCGGAGACCGCCCGCAAACTGTCGCGAGAGATGAAGCTGAAGGGCTTCAGGCCCGGTAAGGCGCCGCTCCCCGTGGTCGAGGCAGCGGTTGGCCCGGCGAGGCTGCGTAGTGAGGTCATCGATGACCTGGTGCCTCCTGCCCTGTCCGAGATCCTCGACGCCGAGGACCTCCGCCCTGCGGTCACGCCACAGCTCGAAGGCCTGAATGACGTCGATGGCGGCGTTGAGGTCGAGGTCAAGGTCACCCTCTGGCCGAGCATCGTGTTGCCTGAATACAAGGGCCGCGAGGTCGAGGTCACCTCGCCAACGGTCACTCCTGAGGAACGAGAGACTCAGCTGCGTCGCATGTTGGAGCAATTCGCCACGGTCGAGGAGGTGGACCGACCGGCGGCTGCGGGTGACTTCGTGTCTGTCGACGTCAAGGCAAGCAAGGACGGGGAGCCAATCGAGGGCGCAATTGCAGCCGACCTGCTCTACGAGGTGGGATCGGGCCAGCTCATCGAGGGCATCGACGAGCGGCTCGTGGGCGTGGGCCCCGGGACGGTCCTGGAGTTCGAATCCCCTCTGCCGGAGGGTTTCGGCGACCGAGCCGGGGAGCAGGTCCTCTTCGAGATCACGGTCAACGAAGTCAAGGAGCGCATTCTTCCCGGTCTCGATGATTCATGGGTCGACGAGAACACGGAGTTCGAGACCGTCGAGGAGTTGACGGCCGAGCTGGAGGGACAGCTGGGCCAGGCCAAGCTCCAGGCCGTGTCCCGCCAATTCGCCGAGCGGGCCTTGAGCACCCTCGTCGACGAGGTCGATGTCGAGCTGCCCGAGGGTCTGGTGAGAACGGAGATGGACGACCAACTCCATCGCTTCGTGCACCGACTCGAGGACAGTGAGCTGACCCTCGAGGACTACTTCGCGGCCACTGGCCTGACTCAGGAGCAGTTTCTCGACGACCTGCGTCAACAGGCCGAACGCGCCCTTCGCAACCAGCTCGTTCTGGAAGCAGTGGCCAAGGACGCCGATATCGAGATCACACCCGAAGAGGTGTCATCGGTGATCCAGAGCCTGGCCGCCCAGTCGGACGATCCGGTGGGCTACTTGCAGGCCTTCCGGCAAAGCGGCCGGGAATTGGCAGTCGCCGGTGATATTCTCAGAAACAGGGCGTTGGACGCCATCCTCTCAGCAGCGAACCCGGTCGACGAAGACGGCCATCCGGTCGAGTTGAGATTGAATGTGACGGAAGTCGAAGCCGAGATCGTCGAAGCGGAGCCGGTCGGGGAAACCCCAGCGGGGGATGACACAATCGGTGAAGTGACGGCCACGACGGCGGAGGAAGAAGAATGACCGACCAGTTCCAGAATTATGTGATCCCCACTGTCTTCGAGCAGACCAGCCGCGGGGAGCGTTATTTCGACATCTACAGCCGGCTGCTGAAGGACCGCATCATCTTCCTCGGCACCCCCATCGACGACACCATCGCCAACCTGATCATGGCCCAGCTCCTCCACCTCGAATCGGAGGATCCGGACAAGGACATATTCCTCTACATCAACTCCCCTGGAGGGTCGATCACCTCTCTATTCGCCGTCTACGACACGATGCAGTACATCAAGCCCGACGTGAACACGGTTTGCATGGGCATGGCGGCCTCCGCCGCAGCCGTGATCCTCGCCGGTGGGGCGGTGGGCAAGCGCTATGCGCTGCCCCACGCCCGGGTGATGCTGCATCAGCCGCATGGCGGCGCTCAGGGCCAAGCCTCCGACATAGAGATCCAGGCTCGGTTGATCGTCCAGATGCGCGAGCAGCTCAACCGGATCCTTGCCGAGCACACCGGCCAGGAGTACGAGAAGATCTCGACGGACACGGAGCGCGACTACTGGATGCTGGCCGACGAGGCGAAGGAATACGGGGTAATCGACGGAATTCTCACCCGTCGCGAGCTTGCGGCGGTAGCCTCCAAGTAGGAGGTCCATAACTCGATGGCACGACTCGGTGACGGCGGGGAGCTGCTCAAGTGCAGTTTCTGCGGAAAGTCTCAGAAGCAGGTCAAGAAGCTGATCGCCGGGCCCGGTGTCTATATATGCGACGAGTGCATAGATCTCTGCAATGAGATCATCGAGGAGGAGTTCTCCGCCACCGAGGAGATCACCTTCACCGAGCTCCCCAAGCCGGTCGAGATCAACTCGTATCTCGACGACTACGTAGTAGGCCAGGAGGACGCCAAGAAGAAGCTCTCGGTGGCGGTCTACAACCACTACAAGCGGATCCGGAGCGGTGAGGCCCAGCGCGATGTCGAGCTTCAGAAGTCGAACATCCTCCTCATCGGCCCCACCGGGTCCGGGAAGACTCTCCTCGCTCAGACACTCGCCCGCCAGCTCAATGTCCCCTTCGCCATCGCCGACGCCACCAGCCTGACCGAGGCCGGTTATGTGGGCGAGGATGTGGAGAACATCCTTCTCAAGCTGCTCCAGGCCGCCGACTACGACGTGAACCGCGCCCAGCAGGGGATCATCTACATCGACGAGATCGACAAGGTGTCACGCAAGGCGGAGAACCCGTCCATCACCCGGGATGTCTCGGGGGAAGGGGTCCAGCAGGCCCTTCTCAAGATCCTGGAGGGCACGGTCGCCTCGGTACCACCTCAGGGCGGGCGCAAACACCCCCATCAGGAGTTCATCCAACTCGACACCACCAACATCCTCTTCATCTGCGCCGGCGCCTTCGGCGGCCTCGAGGACATCATCGCCAACCGGGTCGGGCGCCGCGGGGTTGGCTTCGGAGCGGAAGTGCGAGGCAAGGCCGAGGGTCGTCCGTCCGATCTGCTCAATCAGGTGATGCCGGAAGACCTCATGAAATACGGTCTGATCCCCGAGTTCATCGGTCGTCTCCCGGTGATGGCGACGGTGGAGGATCTGGACATGGATGCTCTGGTGAGGATCCTGACCGAGCCCAAGAACGCACTCACCCGCCAGTACGCCCGGATGTTCGAGATGGACGACGTCGAACTGGTCTTCACCGAGGATTCTCTCGAAGCCATCGCCGCCCAGGCGATCAAGCGGGGCACCGGTGCACGCGGCCTCCGGGCGATTCTCGAGGAGGTGCTGCTCAACACGATGTATGACCTCCCCTCACGCACCGATGTGGAACGGGTCGTCATCGACCGGGACGTCGTTGCCGAGAAGGTGAACCCGACGCTGGTGCCCGCACGCGAGGAGGTCGGGCCCGCCGAAAAGTCGGCCTGATCATCTGTTCTCCCGCCGAAACGTGCCATTGGCCCCGAGATCTCGGGCACCTCGCCTCTACCCATCAACCGACCGATATCCGATATTGATCGAGGTGACCGTGGGTTGCCATACGAGGTGACCACGGGTTGCCAGAAGTGGAGCCAGGAGGCTTTGAGTCCCGATCTGTGCAGCGGTCACTCGGGTCGGGAGGAGCCAATAGTGAGCCCGGCCTCTCCCCGATTGATGGAGGGTAGAGATGCCTATCCGACAGCGCCCGGCGTTGATGCGGCGCGCTGGATTTGTGACGGTACTCCTCGCCTTGGCGGTGGCCATGCTGCCGGCAGTGGCGGGAGCAGGCGAGCCTGAGAGTCCGGCAACCAGCGTCTGCTCTCTCGGCGAAGGGCAATACAAGTACGACGTCGACGAGGGTCGATGGGAACCCTCTGATCCAGGTGTCGTGCTCGACATCGTGCTCGATGAAGACGGAGAGGCCGACAGGATCACCGTCCCGGAGGGATGGATCATCGTATGCGCCAAGGCCGGGGTGGAGTTGGCGTACCCAAACGAACGGACCGTCGACATGGACAAGGCGATTTCGCACATCGTGATCGAGCCGCTCGAGGGTCCCGAGATCTACAACGGGAGCTTCGTCAAGCAATGGGTGGGAGACGAGCTACCCGACGGGGTCACAGTGACCTTCACCGTCCGATTTGGTGATGGCGATCCCTTTGTCGTCGAATCAGGCGAGCTGATCGAGTATCCCGATGGCGAGTTCCCCGTGTTGGTCTCGGAGAATGTCACCGGTCTACCCGAAGGTTGTGAGTACCAGGCCGTCGTTGGTGATCCAGTGGAAGTGGGGGACGACCAATTCCAGGTGACAGTGACCAACCGCCTCGAGTGCCAGGACGACACCACACCGACGACTCCGACCACTCCAACGACTCCGACCACCCCGACGACGCCGACCACCCCGACCACGCCCACCAGGCCAACGGTGCCCGATGAGGTGCTCCCCATCGTGGTGACGTCCACCACCCCGAGCTCGGTGAGCGTTCCGTCCGCCGTCTCCGGCCCCGTCGTGGAGGTTCTGCCCTTCACCGGTGTGAGTGCCCAGTGGGCATGGCTGGCCGGTGGCCTCACATCGCTTGGGGCTCTTCTGCTCCTGGGTGCGAGGAGGGACGAGGCTGCCTGACCGGTAGGGATGACCGGCCCGAGAGCGGCCGACGACGTCGACGATTCGAGGGAAGCCCCGGGAGTTAACCTCCCGGGGCTTTTCATGGACTACTCCGAGGCCATCGCCTATCTGGATCAGCACATCGCTCACGGGATCAGACCCGGCCTCGAGCGCATGGAGGCTCTCCTCGAGGACATGGGCCGGCCCGACCAGGGGTACCCGCTGATCCATGTCGCCGGTACCAATGGGAAGACCTCGACGTCCCGCTTCGCCACCTTGCTCCTGGTCGCTCATGGGCTCAACACCGGTACCTACATATCACCTCACTTGCAGAAGGTCGAAGAGAGACTTTCGATCAACGCCAGGTTCGCCACAGAGGAGGAGTTTGCCCTCGCCGTCTCGGACGTGTCCGCCTTCGCCGATCTTCGTGTCCAGACCGGTGCCGAGCCCAACACCTACTTCGAGCTGACCACGGCAGCCGCCTTCGCCTTCTTCGCCGATCAAGCGGTGAACGCGGCGGTGCTGGAGGTCGGTCTCGGAGGGCGACTGGATGCGACCAATGTGGTAGACGCCGAGGTATGCGTTCTCACCAGCATCGGGATCGAGCACACCGAGTACCTGGGGGAGGACGTGGCCACGATCGCCGGCGAGAAGCTCGCCATCGCCGGCCCCAACTCGATCCTCGTCACGGGGCCTTTGCCCGACGCCGCGCTCGAAGTCGCTTACGCCCGGTCCAGAGACCTCGGCATCCATCACCGTCACTACGGCAAGGACTTCTCGGTGCTCGATGCCGAGCGTGGGGTAGGAGGATGGATGGTCAGCATCGCCGGCGCCGAGGAGACCTACGAGGATCTCTTCCTCCCCCTCCACGGCAGATACCAGCTGGTCAACCTGGCCAACGCGGTGGCCGCCTCCGAGGCTTTGCTGGGGCGGAAGCTCGACGAGGACGGAGTGCGGGAAGCTGTGGCGGCGGCGACCATGCCCGGTCGAATGGAGGTATTGGGCAAGCATCCCCTGCTCATGCTGGACGGCGCTCACAACGCAGACGGGGTGGTCGCCTTGGCCGAGTCCTTGGAGGAGGAATACCCGACCACCCGGTGGCAGCTCGTCCTCGGTGTCATGGGAGACAAGAACGTCGAGGCGATGGTGGACAGCTTGCGGCCGTTGCTGTCCGGCGTGATCACCACGGCACCCGACTCGGAACGAGCGGTGTCACCTGCCGATCTCGCCGAGAAAGTCCGTGGTTTGGTGGATATGCCGGTCCTCGAGGCGGAGGGCGTCGACATCGCCATCGACATGGCCCGCGCCGAAGCCGGACCCGACGGGGCGGTGCTGGTTGCGGGGTCGCTCTACCTGGTGGGGGAGGCACGAGAGCTGCTCACAGCTGACGCATAGGGAGATGTAGCCTCTCGCCACAATGGCAACCGAACGCACCTTCATCATGGTCAAGCCCGATGGCGTCGCCCGCGGACTGGTGGGCGAGGTGATCTCCCGGTTCGAGCGCAAGGGGCTGACCCTGGAGAACGTGAGGATGCTCGAGATCGATGAGAAGCTGGCTCGTCGGCATTACGAAGAGCATGTCGACAAGCCGTTCTTCCCCGAGCTCCTCGAGTTCATCACCTCTGGCCCGGTCGTGGCGATGGCGTGGTCGGGAGAGTCCGCGATCTCGGTCTGCCGGGGTGTGATGGGGCCGACCGACCCCAGACAAGCCGCACCTGGCACCATCCGGGGGGACCTCGGTTTGATCGTCACCCACAACATCGTGCATGGCTCCGACGGCCCGGAGAGTGCCGCACGAGAGCTCGGTATCTTCTTCGGCTGAGCGTGGACAAGTACCCCCTTCTCCGCCCTCGGCGTTTCTCCGACTACCGCTTGGCTGGAGCGAGAAACGGCGCTATGGCACAAGGATCAGGCGACACCTACACTCGCCGAGTCATCGCGGGAGTCATCATCAGCCATGGCTGAAACCCTTCTTTCATTCGCTGGTCAGGACATGGCCATCGACCTCGGGACCGCCAACACCCTCGTGTATGTGCGCGGCGGCGGCATCGTGCTCAACGAGCCCTCTGTGGTGGCGATAAACGCCCAGAACGGGCGAGCCCTGGCCGTGGGCATGGAGGCGAAGCGAATGATCGGCCGGACGCCGGCCCACATCACCGCGATCCGACCGCTCCGTGACGGTGTGATCGCCGATTTCGACGTCACCGAGAAGATGTTGCGCTACTTCATCCAGAAGGTCCATCGCCGGAAGTGGGCGCGTCCCCGCATCGTCGTGTGTGTCCCCTCCGGGATCACGCCGGTGGAGCGGAGGGCTGTCGAGGAGGCGGCCTACCACGCCGGGGCTCGCCGCGCCTACACGATCGAGGAGCCGATGGCGGCCGCGATCGGGTCGGGTCTCCCCATCGCCGAGCCGGCCGGGTCCATGGTGGTCGACATCGGTGGGGGCACCACCGAAGTCGCGGTCATCTCCCTGGGTGGCATCGTCGTGTCGCGTTCGATCCGGGTCGGGGGCGACGAGCTGGACACCGCCATCATCGATTGGGTCAAGAAGGAGTACAACGTCCTGATCGGCGAGCGGACCGCCGAGCAGTTGAAGCTCGCCATCGGCTCCGCGTGGCCCTACGCCGACGAGCCGTCGGCGGAAGTACGTGGCCGTGACCTGGTCACCGGCCTTCCCAAGACCATTCTTCTGTCCAGCCCTGAGATCAGGGAGGCGATCGAGGAGCCGACCCAGGCTGTCGTCGACGCCGTTAAGTTCACCCTCGACAAGACGCCGCCGGAGCTGGCTGCGGACGTAGTCGAGCGCGGGATCGTGATCACCGGGGGTGGAGCTCTGTTGGTCGGGTTGGACCATCGTCTGGCTCACGAGACGGGGATGCCCATCGTCACTTCGGCCAAGCCGTTGCAGACGGTGGTGCTCGGATCGGGGAAGTGTCTGGAGGACTTCGACACGCTGCAGAACGTGCTCGTGTCGTCATCCCGGCCATGACATCCCCGACCCGTCTTGACCCATGCTGAACACAAAGCCGTCCGACCGCGCACTCCCCACCTTCATCACCCTCCTGGTGATCGGTGTCCTGCTCATGACCTTCGACGTGAGACTCGCCGGAGGCGGCGTG
Organism: Acidimicrobiia bacterium; assembly: GCA_048595045.1. GTDB lineage: Bacteria > Actinomycetota > Acidimicrobiia > Spongiisociales > ZC4RG35 > JARDZU01. Next base: position 9,044 of record JBMDXS010000011.1, on the reverse strand, counting down.
GTGGGGGTGCTCCGGAGCGGGACGCAGGAGATCGTCTCACCCCTGCAGCGAGTCGCCGCATTTGTGGTCACGCCGGTCGCCAACGCGTTGGACAGCCTGTCCAACGTCGCATCTCTCCGTGAGCAGAACGCAGCCCTTTCGGCGGAGCTGGCCGAGGCGGAAGCGGCCCTGGTCTCGGTCCAGGACGATTTGGCCAAGTTGGCGCTGCTCGAACAGATCTACGACCTCGAGGCCGACGGGGGGGAGCTGGGCCAGACGGTGGCCAACGTCATCGGGGCGGTCGATGCGGCGTTGATCATCGACAAAGGCATCCGTGATGGAGTGGTGGCGGGTCAGCCTGTCATCGACACGAACGGCTATGTGGTTGGAACCGTGAAGAGTGCCAGCACAGGTAGCGCCACCATCCTTCCCATCACCGCCAGCCGTGAAGGGTTGACCGTCCTCGTCGGCTCTCAGACGGGGACCCTGGTGTCCAGGCCCTTCTCCTCAGAGCTGGCCCTGGAGATGGACCTCGATGTGTTCGACGCCCGGGAGCCCGTGCTGGCGGGGGATCGAATCCTGACCTCTTCCGCCAGTACCGACTACCCGGCCGGATTGCCGGTGGGTGAGGTGCTCCAGGATGCCTCACCCGAGTCGACGTCGCTGAGCACGACGGTGCGGCCCTTCGTCGACGCCGAGTCGTTGCGGTTCGTTGTCGTCCTCTCCTGGCCACCTGACCCGGTGACCGCGGCAACCGACGACACGGTCCCTGAAGACACGACCGGCACGACGTTGTCGGAAGACACCACGACCACCAGCACTACCACCCCTGAGGACGATGGTTGATGAGAGGCCGCACCGCGCTGATCATCGGCCTCACGGTCTTGATCGCCGTCCTTGTCCAGACGACGCTGTTCGGCAGGCTGCAGGTGGTGACTCCCGACCTGGTGATGCTGGTCGGGATCCTGCTGGCCCTGACCCGGGTCCGAACCGAGGCGGTTCTGGCGATCGCCTTTCTGTCCGGCCTGATCATGGATCTGCTCGGGGCGTCGCTGATCGGCCTGAGGGCAGTCGTCTACACCACCATCGCCTACATCGCCATCAGGACCAAGGAACGAGCGGAGCTGGGGCGTGTCACGATCTCCATCTGGGCCGGCCTGCTCACCTTGCTCGGTGTGGTGCTGCTGCTCCTTCTGGGAACCCTCTTCGGGCAGGTGGCGCTGGTCGGGGAAGAAGGGGTTAGCGTCATGGTGCTGGTCCCGCTGGCCAACACGGCCCTTGCCGCGCTTTTCGCTCCGACCTTCGTACGATTGGTCGACCGGGACCGGACCGCGCTCAGGTATCCATGAAGTTCGCGCTAAGGCTCACCACGCTCGGCATCGTCTTCATTGCGATGTTCTCGGTCATAGGGCTGAGACTGTGGTTCATCCAGGTCGCCGAAGGCCCCCAGATCGCACGTGCTGCCGAAGAGGCGACCTGGGTCGGCAAGAGCTCGTTCGCGGCCCGAGGCGACATCTACGACCGCAACGGGACTCTCCTGGCCACGAGCAGGATGGTCCCGGCGGTGATGGTCGATCGGACCTTCGTGCAACCGGAGCAGCGGGAGGAGCTGATCCAGGAGCTCGCTTCGATCGTTGGGATCGACCCGGTTCGGATCGATGCCTTGTACGACGAGGCAGGCATCAACGGCCGCTTTCAGGTGAGCACGGTGTCGAACGAGACCGCCTACGCAATCAACGAGTCGCTCGACGAACTGCCGGGAGTCGAGGTGGTGAAGGTCCCGGAGCGGGTCTATCTGACCGGACCGACCATGGCTCACGTGATCGGTCACCTCGGTCTGCCCGAACAATCGGACCTGGATGAGCGCAAGGACCTGGAGCGGGATGTCCGGATCGGCAAGCTGGGGATCGAGCGGGTCTATGACGAAGCGCTGCAGGGCACCTCGGGCTCGGTGGAGTATCGAGTCAGGCGAGGTGAGATCATCGAGCAGCGGCCCCCGGTCGATCCCGTCACCGGTAGCTCGCTCGTGCTCAACCTCGATCTTGCACTTCAAGAGCAGGTGGAGCTCGCCCTGGAGAGCGGGGTGGCCCTGTCCAACGAGGTGAAGGAACAAGAGCGCGCCAAGGGAGAGGAGGTCTTCAGCGAGACAGAGCGGGCCGCGGCGGTGGTTCTCGACGTGAACACCTTCGATGTGCTGGCGTTGGCCTCATATCCCGATTTCGACCCTCAACTCTTCGTCGCCGGCATCGACGAATCGACGTTCGAGGGGCTGAACGACATGAAGGCGTTCAACAACCTGGCGGTGAGCGGTCTGTATCCGCCTGCGTCGACCTTCAAGGCGATCACCTATACCGCCAAGCTGGAGGAGAACCTCCCCTTCCCCACGGACGTGGAGGGGATCGACGGGGACCTGGTCAGTTGTGACGGGACCCTGGAGCTGTCCGAGCTCGCCGATGGCTCGCCCCAGGTGAAGCGTGACTGGTACAACCCACGCAATCTGGGATGGCTCGACATCCACGGGGCCCTGAAGAACTCCTGCAACATCTTCTTCTGGAACGTCGCCCTGGGGACCTATCAGGCCTACAACGGGAAGGCCAACGAGAACATCCTCCAGGATTGGGCGACTCGTGTCGGTTACGGGAGGGAGACCGGCATCGACCTGACCAGTGAGGCTCCGGGGATCGTGCCCACCCGCCAGCTGTTCGAGGAGTACAAGGCCTACCAGCTGGAGAACCCCGACGAGCCGCCCCGGCTCGAGCCATCGCGTCTCGACCTGGCCTCGCCGTGGTTGGGTGGGGACCTGATGGACTTCGCCATCGGACAGGGTGCTTTCACTTCCACTCCGCTCCAGGTGGCCTCGTCGTATGCCGTCCTGGTCAACGGGGGAACGATCCTCGAGCCGCGCGTGGTCCGGGAGATCGTGGGCTCGGACGGCGAGGTCATCCCGGTCGACCGGCCCGACCCGGTGACCGTGGAGATCGACCCGGCCACGCGTGCCTCATTGCTGGAGGACCTTGGCCGTGTCGTCAATGGTGGCACCGCGGCCGGCGCATTCACAGATTTCGGCGAGGGGGTGGAGAACATCGGGGGCAAGACCGGCACCGCCCAGTCGACGGCTACCCGGGACAACCATGCCTGGTTCGTCGGGGTGGCTCCGCTCGACAATCCCAGCTACGTGGTTGCGGTGCTGATCGATGAGGGCGGCTCCGGGGGCCAGGTGGCGGCACCGGTAGCGCGAAACATCATGCAGTATCTCTCCGGGAACGAGCAGACACCCATCGTGCAAGGCGAGGAGGCCGACTGATGGCAGTCATCTCGAGATTGCGAGAGGTGGCGGTCGACCGTGGCCGAAACCGGTCGGATCGAATCCTCTTTGGGACCATGTTCGCCCTCTCCGGGTTCGGCCTGCTCATGGTGTACTCCGCCACCTCCAGCACCGGGTTCGCCGGCATGGAAAGACAGATGATCTTCGTGGCTGCCGGGTTGACCATCTATGCCGTCATCTCCAACATCGATTACCGCGAGTTGAAGAACCTCATCCCGATCGTGGCGGGGGTGGTCGTCCTCGCCCTTCTCGGCGTTTATCTGTTCGAGCCGGTCAATGGGGCACAGAGATGGATCCCGCTCGGATTCTTCGCACTCCAGCCGGCGGAGTTCGCCAAAGTCGTGGTCATCCTCCTGCTGGCAGCCGTGTTGTCCCCCCACAACCGGGACGAGCTCTTGACGCAACGTCAGCTCACCTGGCCGACCGTGTTCCGGGCCCTGGTCATCGTGGCGTTACCCGCCGCCCTGATCCTGTTCGAGCCGGACCTCGGCACCACCCTGGTCTTTGGGTTCATCCTGTTCGTGATGCTCTTCGTGGCCGGCGCCACCTGGCGTCAGATGCTGGCCCTCGCCGCGACGGCAGCCATCGGGGTAGTGGTTGTGCTTCAGCAGAAGCTGCTGGCCACCTACCAGCTGGATCGGATCCGGGTGCTGTTCGATCCCCTCGTGGACCAGGGTGCGCTCGGGATCCGTTACAACATTCAGCAATCCAGGTATGCGGTGGGCTCGGGCCAGTTGTTCGGCCGCGGGCTGTTCGCCGAGGGGACCCAGACCTCCTTCGAATACGTCCCCGAGCAGGAGACCGACTTCATCTTCACCGCGGTTGCCGAGCAACTCGGCTTCGTCGGGGGGATCCTCGTCATCGCTGCCTTTGCCGTGATCGTGTGGCGGCTTCTCGTCATCGCCGCCAATGCCCGAGACCGCTTCGGCGCCCTGATCGCCGCCGGCCTGGCCGCGATGATGGTGTTCCACGTCTTCGTCAACGTGGGGATGACGATCGGGATCATGCCGGTGACGGGAATCCCTCTCCCGTTCCTTTCCGCCGGCGGCTCGTTCTATTTGGCGATGACCATCTCGCTCGGCATCGCCAATTCGATCTGGCTGATGCGGACCCCGGTGCCTGGGGAGAACCAGCTGACCTGACCCGACGATCTGGTGTCGAGGGCAGCTGTCCACGCCACCTGAGACCGGCTGCACACGGGCGCAACCGGACGATCGGGTCCATGGCTCCATCGACGCGGTGCCTGGTGCAGGGGGTGCGAGGGCTGGGGTGCGTCTACGCTGCCCCGCCATGGATCGGCGTGGTGATCGGGGTTGGGTGGAGGTCATCTGCGGGCCCATGTTCTCCGGGAAGAGCGAGGAGTTGATTCGGCGTATCACCCGGTATCAGATCGCACGCGTGCCGGTACAGACCTTCAAGCCGCGGCTCGACGTCAGGTATGCCGACGACGAGGTCGTCTCTCATTCGAGCCTCAAGGTGGAGGCGATCCCGGTCGGGACCGCCGATGAGCTGCTGCGACGTGTCGAGGATGGGACAAAGGTGATCGGAGTGGACGAGGGCCAGTTCTTCGACCAAGGTCTCGTGGATGTCGTGGAGCACCTGGCCGGGGCCGGAAAGCAGGTGATAGTCGCGGGTCTCGACACCGATTACCTGCGTCGGCCATTCGAGCCGATACCAACCCTTTGCGACCGGGCCGAGTACGTGACCAAGATGCTGGCTGTCTGTCACCGCTGCGGCGGGCCGGGGATGTACACCCAGAGGATCGTCCGCTCCGAAGAGCTGGTCGTGTTGGGCGCTCAAGGCGCGTATGAGGCGCGGTGCCGGGTGTGTTACGACCCCTCCGAGCCCGAGCAACCCGAGCTCGGTCTGGAGGTTGTGTAGGCCGAGCGCTCGCTTTCTGGTAATCTTCAGAAGTCCGCCAGACGCGACATCTTCCCCTCTTCGGAGTGTTTCGTTGATGAGCACCCTCGTACGCCGGCAACCCGGTATGACGACCCTCGGCGACCGCGACCTTCCAGTGCGGTCGCTCGATCGTGGTCTGGCGCAGTTGTTCGGGCTCGATTACCCCAGCCAGGAAAGCGGTATTCGGGCCACCCACATCGATCCTCAGAGGAGTGAGAACGCATGGCTCTATTTCGAAAGAAGAGCCCCCAGATCGTCCGGGTCTCTTCGACCGAAGGGACCGTCGAAGAGCGCAAGACCGTCCGCGTCAAGGGACAAAAGGTAGAAGTCACCCGGGTCGAGGCCAGACCGGCCCCGTCCACCAAGCCCAAGAAGGAGAAGAGGCACCAGCCCTCCGGCAAGACCTCTGGTGCCCACTCCAGGAACGGGGTATCCACTTCACGCACCAGGACCCGGCGCCCCGTCGACGACGAGGTCATCGTCCCTGTCGAGACCGGGCGCAAGCAGATGCTGGTGAGAGTGCATCGCGGGCAGACCCAGATGGTCATCCTCGAGGGCCCGGTGCTGGTCGAGCACTACGTGGCCCGGGAGGATGCCGGATCGGTCGCGGGCAACATCTATCTGGCCAAGGTTCGCAACGTGCTACCGGGAATGGAGGCTGCCTTCCTCGATTTCGGGGCCGCCAAGAACGGCGTCCTCTACGCCTCCGACGTCGCCTCTGACTCCAGGTCCAACGGCCGTCAAACGAAGAGGATCGAGAACGTCCTCACAGAGGGCGACGAGGTATTGGTCCAGGTGACCAAGGACGCCATGGGGGCCAAGGGGGCGCGTCTGACCGGTATGCCCTCCCTCCCGGGTCGCTATCTCGTCCTGGTGCCGGACTCAGACAGTGTCGGTATCAGCCGCAGGCTGCCCGACGATGACCGGACCCGCCTCCGGGACGTGATCAACAAAGTCCGCCCCGATGGCTACGGGGTGATCGTGAGGACCGCTGCCCTGCATGCATCGGCCGAGGAGCTGGCCGCCGATATCTCGCGTCTTCGCAAGGTGTGGGACCGGATAGGCGAGGAATCGGGGAAGGGTGGCGCACCGCGTCTGGTGCACGAGGAGCCCGAGCTCCTGATCAAGGTGATCCGCGAGCACTTCACCGCCGATTTCCGCAAGCTGTTGATCGACGACGCCAGGGCCTACGAGACGGTGATCGGATATCTGCAGGGCACCGCGCCAGATCTCGTGTCCAAGGTCCAGCACTACACCGATTCGGTGCCCCTCTTCGAGCGCTACCACGTCGACGATCAGATCAAGAAGGCTCTCGATCGCAAGGTGTACCTCCCCTCCGGGGGGCATCTGGTCATCGACCGCACCGAGGCCCTCACCGTCATCGACGTCAACACCGGCAAGTTCGTCGGCTCCTCGAATCTGGAGGAGACCGTCCTCCAGAACAATCTGGAGGCAGCCGAGGAGATCGGTCACCAGCTACGTCTCAGAGACATCGGCGGGATCATCGTCATCGACTTCATCGATATGGAGACCACCGAGAACCAGAAAGCCGTGCTGCGCCGTCTCAAGGAGGCGCTGGCGAAGGACAAGACCAGGACTCAGGTCTTCGACGTCTCGCATCTCGGGTTGGTGGAGATGACCCGGAAGAACGTCTCGGCCGGACTGCTCGAGCAGTTCTCGTCCAAGTGTGAGGAATGCGGCGGGCGCGGGGTCATAGTCCATGACCATGCAATCGCGGCCGACGACGTGGTCATGGAGGACTTCTCCCTGGCGGAGTAGGCAATCACGTTGGCTATTGCCAATCCTCCTCGGTAGAATCCGGGATCCACCCCCTTCTCAGAGGTCTACCCATGTACGCGATCATCCGCGCCGGCGGCAAGCAGGCCAAGGTGCAATCAGGTGATGTGATCGAGATCGAGCGTGTCAAGGCCGACAGCGACAAGTTGTCGTTCGCGCCCCTCCTCGTGGTCGACGACGAAGGCACCGCCGTCTCCGACCGGGACGTCCTGGCCAAGGCCACCGTGACCGCCAAGATCCTTGGTGAGTCGCAGGGTCCCAAGATCGACATCTTCAAGTACAAGAACAAGACCGGATACCGTCGCCGGCAGGGTCATCGTCAGAAGTACACCCAGATAGAGATCACCGAGATCAAGCTGCCCGGCGCCAAGGCGAAGACCGCATCGAAGACGACCAAGACGTCGGACGAGAAGGGCGCCGGGGCCAAGACGGCGGCCAAGACCACGGCGGCCAAGACCACGGCGGCCAAGACCACGGCCAAGACCACGGCGGCCAAGACCACGGCCAAGACGACGGCGGCCAAGACCACGGCCAAGACGACGGCGGCCAAGACCACCAAGAAACAAGCCAAATCCTCCGAAGAGGAGTAGAGATGTCCAAGACCAAGGCAGGCGGTTCCTCCAAGAACGGCCGTGATTCAGCAGCAAAGCGCCTCGGCCCCAAGGTGTTCGATGGCGAGTTCGTCAGCGCCGGGGCCATCCTGGTGCGTCAGCGAGGCACAAGGATCCATCCCGGCCAGAACGTGGGCAGGGGGAGTGACGACACTCTCTTCGCCACCGCGGACGGGACGGTCAAATACGGCACCAGGTCCAACCGACGCCTGGTGAGCGTCCTGCCCGACTGATCGAACCTAGCTTCCGGTTGTGTTCGTCGACCGGGTCCGTGTCAACCTCCGCGCCGGGAACGGTGGCGCGGGGGTTGTCTCGTTCGTGAGGGCCAGAGGCAAGCCCAAGGGAAAGCCGACGGGCGGCAACGGTGGCCGGGGCGGATCGGTGTATCTACGCGCCGACAACTCGGTGGCGACCCTGCTGCGCTATCAGCGCAATCCTCACCACTCGGCGGGTAGCGGGACCCATGGAGAAGGTGATCTGCGTCACGGGAAGGCGGGCAAGGACCTGTTCCTGCCGGTCCCCCTGGGAACCGTGGTCTACGACGACGCCGGGACGATTCTCGCCGATCTGGTCGAGGAGGGCCAGGAGGTCGAGGCGGTGAAGGGTGGACGTGGAGGGCGGGGGAATGCCGCATTCGTCAATCCCTCCAATCGGGCGCCGGGAGTCGCCGAGCAAGGTGAGTACGGACGCGCGGAATGGCTGACACTGGAGATGCGACTACTGGCCGATGCCGCCCTGATCGGGTTTCCCAACGCCGGCAAGTCGACCTTCATCTCCAAGGTCTCGGCGGCCAAGCCCAAGATCGCCGACTATCCCTTCACCACCCTCGAGCCGAACTTGGGTGTGGTCGCCTTCGACGGCCGCGAGTTCGTCCTCGCCGACATTCCCGGCCTGATCGAAGGGGCGTCATCGGGGAGGGGGCTCGGACATGAGTTCCTGCGTCATGTGAAGCGGGCTCGTGTGCTGGTGATCCTCCTCGACCCGTCGCCGACCCAAGAACGTGACCCCAGCGGCCAACTCGATGTCCTCAGACATGAGATCGAGGCCTACTCACCCGAGATAGCGGCCAGACCGAGCATCGTCCTGATGAACAAGTCAGACCTGGGCGGGGTGGACCAGGAAGCGGCAGAGCTGGGTGCCATGCCGGTATCCGCACTCACCGGTGACGGGCTACGAGAGGCGCTTCACGCCATCGCCGATCTCGTCGACCGGGCTGAGCGAGAGGCGCCGGCGCGGAAGGGCTTTGTCCTTCATCGTCCGCTCGGACCGACCTTCACGGTGAGGCGAGAAGGCGACGCCTGGCGGGTGGAGGGGTTGGCCGCGGAGCGCGCACTTGCCTTTGCCGACCTGACGCAGCCAGAGGCAGCCGATATGGCCGCCTGGCGACTCGACCGGCTCGGAGTGGAACGGGCCTTGCTAGAAGCGGGGGC
>JBMDXS010000109.1:0-12691 GCA_048595045.1 Acidimicrobiia bacterium | reverse complement strand
CGCGGCGGTCACCGTGTCGACACTGGCTGCAGACGAGATCCTCGGCTCGGCCACGTTGTCCGGCGTGCCCGGCGCCACGGCGACCCTGGGCACCGCCCTCGGCGCCACTCTCCTCACCCGGAGTGTGGTCCGCCGTGGCCGCAGACCCGGTCTGGTGGCCGGGTACGCCATCGGCGTGATCGGATGCGTGCTGGCGATAGTCGCATTCGGGCTCGACTCGTTTCCCTTCCTCCTGGTCGGGATGGCTCTGCTCGGGCTGGGTAACGCGTCCAACCATCTCGCCCGATACGCCGCCGCCGAGATGTACCCCGAGGATCGACGCGGCGCCGCCCTGGGGATGGTGGTCTGGGCCGCGACCGTCGGGTCGGTCCTCGGCCCCGCCCTGCTCCAGCCTTCCGGGCGTGTCGCCCTCGACATGGGCCGATCGGAGCTGGCGGGCGGTTTTCTGATAGGCGTCGTGTTCCTGGGGGTGGCCCTGGCCATCTATCTGATCGCTCTGCGCCCCGACCCGGCGAGGCTCGCTCTCGACCGCCCCGATCCCGATCAGGGAGGGCCGGTGCCTCTAGGCCCTGCTTTCCGGTTGCCGATGGTCCGGGTTGCCCTCACCGCCATGATCGCCGGCCAGGTGGTGATGGTGATGATCATGACCTCCACACCGCTTCACATCCATCATCACGGGTCTGATCTGGGGATCGTCGGATTGGTGATGAGTGCCCACACCCTGGGGATGTTCGCCCTGTCGCCGATCACGGGGCGTCTCACCGACCGATGGGGTGCGATAAGGGTGATCCTTCTCGGCATGGCACTACTCGGGCTCTCCGCTCTAGGTGCCGCGTCCGGGCCAAGCGAGTCGACGCCCTGGCTCGTGGCGGTCCTGTTCGCCCTTGGTTATGGCTGGAACCTCGCCTTCGTAGCCGGGAGCTCCCTGCTCACGGTGGGAGTGGGCAATGAGATAAGGAGCCGTCTGCAGGGACGGGTCGACTCGCTCACCTGGGTTTCGGCCGCCCTGGCCAGTGTCTCCTCCGGTGTGATCTACCAAGCGACCGACTACACCATGATCTCGGTGATCGGTTTGGTCCTGCTCGCCCTCCCCGCCTACGTCGTCGTGCGAAATCGGAAGGCGCCCTTGGCCGTTGGGGCCTGACCCGTTCAGATCCCGGTGTCGAGCGGTCGGGGCGAGTGGAGGGCGGGGTCGAAGAGCAGCTTGATCTGCCCGGCGTCACCTCGGGCCAACGGGATCAGACCAGTCTCCACCACATGGTCCAGCGGGTAGACGTTGGGCGCCACGATGGCCCAGACGCCCGGGTCGGCGGCGAGCAGGTCCACGGCAATGGGGAGATCGGTTGCGAAGACGTGTGCTTGGGTGCCGATGAGCTCCAGCTCGTCGAGGGCGATCTGCCTGAAGTCGACGGCCACCGGCTCCGGTTGATGCCCCACCACCACCAACCGGCCATGATCGGCCACCAGGCTCACCGCCCGGATCAGCGATTCGGGTCTGCCGGTGCACTCGAAGACGACGTCGGGGGGCTTTTCCCCGTCGATTTCGTCGATGCCACCGGCCGAGACATCGAGCGTCGTCGACGCGCCCATACGTCCAGCGACCTCGAGACGTCTGGAGTCGATGTCGACCGCGGTGACGGCGGCCCCGGCCGAGGCGGCTGCCCTCACTATGAAGGTGCCGATGCCGCCGACACCAAGGACCACAACGCGTTCTCCTTCGGTGACGCGGCCCCTACGGACGGCATGGACTGCGATCGACATGGGCTGGGCGAGCGCGGCGAGGTCGGGGGTGATCGAGGAGCCGGCGAGGTTCAGTGCGGAAGAGACGGGGACAACCGCCAGATCGGCCAACCCGCCATCGCCGTGAAGGCCCACTGTCCAGTAGGAGATGCACAGATTGGTGTTCCCGGCCAGACATGGGGCGCAGGCACCACAGGAGACCCCCGCCCCTACGGCAACGAGGTCGCCCTGCTCGAATCCGGAGACCTCGGGGCCTGTGGCGACCACCCACCCGGAGAACTCGTGGCCCGGCACGGTCGGGCCCAGATGCCCGCTGTGAGGATGCGGGCTCTCGATCGGGAAGAAATGGGGCTGGTGGACGAACTCGCCCACATCGGTCCCACAGATGCCGGCTGTCGCCACCCGCACCCGGATCTGGCCCGGTCCGGGCTCCGGCTCGGGTCGTTCCTCCAGCCGGACGTCACCCGGCCCGTGATAGACGATCGCTCTCAAGGGCTCGTGCCTGTCATTCGCGGAGGACAGTACGTGGCATCAAGGGCCGCGGTTGGCGGGCATACTGGTCCGGATGTCGATCACGAGACCCCACTCGGTCGGATTCGTCGGGCTGGGCCGCATGGGCTCCAGGATCGCCGCCAATCTGGCCAGGTCCGGGCACCAGGTCACGGTGTGGAACCGCACCAACGATGTGGCCGACGATTGGGTGGGGGAGAACGGCGGCGCGGTGGCGAACAGCCTTCCCGACCTGGCCGCGAGCAGCGAGTTCATCGTCACGATGCTGGCCGACGGTGAGGCGCTGGAGGCGGTGTACGACGATGGCGGGCTGATCGATGGCATCGAGGGCAAGACCGGAATCGACATGGGCACTTCGGGGCCAGTCAGCTTCGAGCGGGTCAGGGCAAGGGTCGAAGCGGCGGGCGGAGTCATCATCGATGCCCCGGTCTCAGGCTCGATTGCGGCGGCCGAGGCGGCCACGCTGCTGATCATGGTCGGCGGCGGCGACGACGACTACGCGAAGGTGGAACCGGTGCTCGACTCGGTGGGCAACCCGGTACACGTAGGGCCGACCGGCTCGGCTGCGGTGCTCAAGCTGGCGGTCAACTCGGTGCTCTACGGTCTCAGCCAGGCAGTTGCCGAGGCCGTGGCCCTCGCCGAGATGTCGGGGGTAGCCCCCGAGACGACGATGGACATCCTCACCAAGGGAGCCGCCGGCGCCCCGATGCTCACCTATCGAAGGGAGCAGTACCTCCACCCCGGCACCGCGCCAATCACGTTCACGGTGGACCTGGCCCGAAAGGACCTGGCACTCGCGTTGGAACATGCCCGGCGCGTCGGTGCTCCCACCGGGCAGTTGGAGCGGACTGCGGAGCTGCTCGACGACCTGATCGTTCGCGGCTTTGGCGATCGGGACATGGGGTACGTGGTGGAAGCGGCGCGAGGTCATCGCGGATGATCCAGATCGGCTGAGTGCTTCCTCAGCGTGGTGAGCTGACCATCTCCACCACTTCGGGCTTGATCGTCTTGCCCATGGGGTTGCGGGGGAGCGAGTCGGCGAAGTGGATCTCCTTGGGGACCTTGTGCGGTGCCAGCCGGGTCTTCAGCCAGTCTCTCAGCTCGTCGCTCTCCATCGGGGTCGGCGCCACGACCATGGCCACCACACGCTGGCCCCATTCCGGGTCGTCGACTCCCACCACAGCCACCTCGCTCACCGCCGGGTGGCTCAGCAGCAGTTCCTCGATCTCGAGAGCGGACACCTTCTCTCCACCGGTCTTGAGGATGTCGACCGAGGTCCTCCCCAGGATCCGGTAGCGGCCTTCCTCGACCACAGCGGTGTCGCCGGTGCGGAACCAACCGTCATCGGTGAAGGCTTCGGCCGTCTCCTCCGGTCGTTCCCAATACTCGACGAAGACCGTGGGCCCACGTACCTGGATCTCGCCCGGCACACCTTCGGCCGCCGACTCGCCGTCATCCCCGACGAGACGGACCTCGACCTGAGGCAGTGGCATCCCCACCGACCCGGGCACGCGATCACCGCGATAGGGGTTGGACAAGCCCATCCCGATCTCGGTCATCCCATATCGCTCGAGCAGGGTGTGACCCGACAGCTCCCGCCAACGCTCCAGCACCGGCACCGGGAGGGCCGCACTCCCCGAGACCATCAGACGCAGCGCGCTCACCCCTTCCCTGAAACGGGCGCGGTCCTCCGCGGAGCCCGTATCGAGGTCGGCGATGAGCCGGTGGTAGATGGTGGGCACCGCCATGTACAGGGTCAGTTCGCCGTCAGAGAGCCGATCGACCACCTCAGCCGCGTCGAACCCAGGGAGCATGTCGCATCGGGCGCCGCTCCAGAGGGCGCAGGCGATCACGTTGACGATCCCGTGGATGTGATGGAGGGGGAGGGTGAGCAGGATCCGGTCCTCTGCCGACCATTCCCATGCCTCGACGAGAGAGGCGATCTGTGCCTCGATGTTGGCGTTGGTGATCACCACGCCTTTCGGCCGGCCCGTGGTGCCGCTGGTGAACAGGATCATGGCCGGCCGGCCGGGATCGATCTTGGGGAGGATCACAGGTTCTGCGTCGACATCCTCGATGGGCAGCATCTCGATGTCGCGGGACCCGGCCAGGGGCCCGAGCAAGTCGGCGTATCGGTCTGAGGTGATGGCGATCGTTGGGCGAACCGTGTCGAGGACGTATTCCAGCTCCGGGGCGGGATGGGTCAGGCAGAGCGGCACCGCCACCCCGCCGGCCCGCCAGATCCCCCATTGGATGCGGACGTAGTCGAAGGAGGGCTCGACCATGAACGCGACTCGCTCTCCGGTGAGGTCGGCGGAACCGGCCAGGAGACGGGCCGCAGCGCGAGCCGAGCCTGTCAGGAGCTGGGCATAGGAGAAGGCCCCGGAGCTGTCCGCGATGGCGATGCGCTCGCCGAAGCCCGCAGCCCTGTCGATCAACTCCAAGTCAGTGGCTCCTGGCCCCGACGATCACGACGTTGCCATCGGGGTCGGTAACCCGGGCTGTTCGCTCCCCCCATGGCTGGTCGGCGGGTGGCTCCAACACCGGTGTCCCCGCCGCGGCCAAGGCACTGATCGTCGCGTCGCAATCCTCTACATACACCCACAGCGAGAAACGCTGCGTGCCGTCTGCATGCAGTTCCGTGTCCTCCCCGATTCCCACGTGGGACCTGCCCAGATCGAGGCCGACGTAGACCGGTGCGCCTTCCTCGGGAAATCGATAGCCGACCACGCCACCCAGCATGTCGACGTAGAAGCCCATCGATCTGGGGAGGTCGGGTGTGGTGATGATCGGGAAGGCGGACTCGATCATCAGAGCGGGGCGAAGAGGTCGACCGCGTTGCCGTCGTGATCGAGCACCGTGGCGTAGCGCTGACCCCAAGGTGCGTCGAACGGGGCGAGGTGCCCGTGGCCACCGGCTGACAGCAGTTCCTCATAGAGCCGATCGACATCGTTGGCGTCTTCACAGAGAAAGGCGAGGGCGCTGCGGTATCCGCCGCCGATGGGTGGCTGCCAGTCGGAGAACGACATCACGCTGGCCTCGGTGTCGAGCATGACACGGAGGCCGCCCGGTCCCTCCGCCTCGGCGTGGACCTGGTCGGGATCGGCCAAGAAGTCGAGGCCCACCTTCTCATAGAAGGCGATGGCACGTGCCATGTCGGAGACGATGACGCCGATCGCGTCGAGACGGGCCATCACCTGATCTTAGGCAGCGGGCCAGCCCCGGTCTCAGACCGGGGACCACACCGCCATCTGGCCCGACGAGACCCGTGACGGCTCATCGCCATCCAGGGGCTGGACCCAGATTCCTGCGTCCTCGAGGCTGCTCCCGCCGGCATAGACGAAGGCGCTGCTGTCCGGCGCCCACAGGGAGAAGCTCAGAGCGAACTGGTCAAAGTAGGCGAGGTACTCCCGCCCGAACACACCCGTGGGTGAGAACGCCTGATGTGAAGTCGTTCGCGCACCGTCCCAGGTGTGCAGTCGCAGACGTTCGACACCATCCAGGAACTCGACAGTGGTGTAGAGGAGCTGGTCTCCGCCAGGGCTCCAGAACCACGCGATGTTGCGAGCCCGGCTGACCTCGACCAGGTTTCCGTCGGCTGCATCCACCACCACGAGCTGATCCGGCTCGATGATGGGCAAATCCGATTCGTCCACCTGCGACAGCTGCTGGCTTTCCGGCGAACCACGCATCATCACGGCGAGTCGTCCACGGATGTCGTCGACGACGAACGCCATCGGGGTGGCATACCGAAGCAGCTCTCGCTCGACTTCACCCTCCCGATTGGCCGTGGCCAATGCCTCGCCGATGTCCCGACCTGTCCCAAGCACGACCGACTCACCCAGGTGGGCACCAAGTCTGAACTCACCGCTGACCGGCACCGGCGTTCGCCCTGAACCGTCGACTGCGACGTATCCGAACCTCTCTCCGACCCGGGCCAACACCTCGGATCCTTCGGGGGCCCAATCGAAGTAGAGGGGGGCCCCTTCCTCGATCACGGTCAGCTTCCCCTCGGGGTCGGCCACAACGAGGAGGAGGTTTCCGTCCTCGGCGTTGCCGGTGATGGCGATGTGCTCCGAGTCCGGGCCCCATGCGATGTACACCGCCTGAACGGGGGAGGGTCGTTCCACGATGTCCGACCCGTCGGCGGCAGACAACATCAAGAAGGTCTCCTGGTCGTTGCGGCGCTCGGTCCATGCCACCCGGCTGCCGTCAGGGGACCAGGTCGGCTGGGCGCGCTCGATGTCCGGATCGGGCTCGGCCAGGGTGACCCGGTCGCCACCGTCGGGTCTAACCGTCACGATCCCATCGTCTTCGTCCAACACGAGGAGACGTCCGGGGAGACCTCCTGTGACACCGGTCGTGGCTGTCGGGATCTTCACCGCCTCGGGGAGGGACACTCGCTCGGGCTGGCTCGACCCGGTGCAGGCGAAGACCATCGAGGCGACAGAGAGATACACGGCCAGATGGGCTCTGGCGAGCCGTTTCCTCACCGCATCGAGTCTACGAAGGCCCTCCGGCCCTGTATGTCTCCACGTGGCGGAGCACGCCGGCCGAGTCGAACCAGGCGTTCTCATAGGCGATGAGCCCGTCGCGAACTCGGAACAAGTGGAGGAGTCGGATCTCCACCGGCGCCGTCACCAGATCGACTGTGCCAATCCGCTGAACCCGATGCTCGTCATCACGCCAAGGTGACGCCGTGGCTCACCCTTCGATTCCGGTCAGATGTCCGAGCTTGTCGGGGTTGACCACGGCTCTGACCACCTGGACCCTGCCGAGGGAGATGTCGAGGGAGACGACCGCCACAGTCTCACCCTCCCGATCGTGCACGAGCGCCCCCGGCTGCCCGTTGACGTCGACCAGGCTCAGGGCCCACCCCTCGCGGTCGGCACGCGGGCCGAAGGCAGCGAGGAATCGGGCCGCCTCGACGGCGCCCCGCAGGGGGTCCCTTCGCGCCGGTGCTTTGCCGCCTCCGTCGCCGTAGAGGACCACCTCTTCGGCGAGCATCTCGGCCAGGCCGTCGGTGTCGCCCTGCTCGACCGCAGCAAAGAACCTCTCGGCCAGCGCCCACCGCTTCTCGACCGACGTCTCGAAGCGAGGCTTGCCTTCCTGGACCTTCTCCCGGGCGCGAACGGCCAGCTGACGGCAGGCAGCCTCGGTCCTGCCGATCAACTCGGCGACTTCGTCGTATCCGTAGCCGAAGACGTCACGAAGCAGGAGCACGGCCCGCTCCGGGGGTGAGAGCCTTTCCAGCAGCACGAGAAAGGCCATGGAGAGGCTGTCGGAGAGCTCGGCCTGCTGCTCGGGGTCGGTCGTGCGATCGGTGACGATCGGTTCGGGCAGCCATTCGCCGACGTACTGCTCCCTGCGGACCCGGGCCGAGCGGAGATGGTCGATGGCGAGGCGGGTGACCACCGCACAGGCGTAGGCCCGTCGTGACTCGATCTCGGTCCCACGATTCTCCGCGTCCCGCATTCGCAGATAGGTGTCCTGGACCAGGTCCTCGGCTTCGGTGACGCTCCCCGTCATCCGATACGCGATGGAGAAGAGAAGCGGCCGCAGGGTTTCGTCGGTTTCGTCGGCTGCGGGGATGGGAAAGGCGGTCATGACCCCCCTGAGACGAGTCGGCAGCGTTCATTGTGACACCGAGCGGGCGTTGTCACAGGGGTGGGTGGCATCTCGTCTTGGGTAGCGGAAAGACGAAAGGAGAACGACATGAGAGTCTTTCTCGCGGGTGCCACCGGAGCCATCGGGCAACGTCTGGTGCCGCTGCTGATCGATGCGGGTCACGAGGTAGTGGGAACCACCCGCACTCCGAGGAAGGCAGACGGGCTGCGATTGGCCGGGGCTACGCCCGTCATCCTCGACGGAAGGGATGGGGAGGCGGTGAGACGGGCGGTCCTCGAAGCAAGGCCAGAGGTGGTGGTCCACCAGATGACCTCATTGAGCGGCAACCTCGACATGAGGCACTTCGCCGACAGCTTCGCCGACACCAACCGACTCAGGACCGAGACCACCGATCATCTGCTGCAGGCGGCGCTCGAGGCGGGAGCCCGGCGTTTCGTCGCCCAGAGCTTTGCCGGCTGGCCCAACGAGCAACGTGGTGGGTCGATCAAGACCGAGGAGGATCCGCTGAACACGACGCCTCCGCCCGAGGTGAAGGAGACTCTCGACGCGATCCTCTATCTCGAGGCGGTGACCACCGGCACGCCGGGGATCGACGGTCTGGCCCTCCGCTACGGCGGCTTCTACGGGCCGGGCCAGGCCCTGGGCAAGGGCGGGGCGATGTTAGACGGGGTGTCTGCGCGTCAAGTGCCGATAGTGGGCCGGGGGACCGGCATTTGGTCTTTCGTCCATATCGATGATGCCGCAAAGGCGACTGCGCTGGCCGTCGACCGGGGGGCCCCCGGCATCTACAACGTGGTCGATGATGAGCCGGCGCCCGTGTCCGAGTGGCTGCCCTATCTGGCCGATGTGCTCGGCGCCAAGCCGCCGCGAAGGGTCCCGGTCTGGCTGGCCCGGTTGTTGGTCGGCGAGCCCCTCGTTTCGATGATGACCAGGATCCGCGGCTCCTCCAACGCCAAGGCAAAGCGCGAGTTGGGCTGGATGCCGGAATATCCGTCCTGGCGAGAGGGATTCAGGGAAGGGCTCTGACGATCACCAATCCGCTGGCGTTGGGTCCCTTGCCGAGGCGGCGCGGTTCCCGTTGACGTTGCCTGATGTCGGTGGCAACCGACATCAGGCAGATCAGCTACAGCCCGTGGTGTCCCCGCAGGTGAGGCAGACATAGCACGAGCCGTTGCGGATGGTCATGTGGCCGCAGTTGGAGCACACCGGGGCGTCACCCATGTTCTCCCTCAGAGCCGAGTCGACCATGGCTGCCGACCCGGCCAGCACCGTGACCTTCTCCTCCACTTGAATGGCAACGGCTTGGCCTGGATCGCTCGAGGGGGCATCCACGAAGGCCGCAGCGACCCTCACCGCGTCCACGTCGGACTCGGCGGCAGCATCGGTGAGGTCGAGCTGGATCCCGGCGTCCACGGCCATGCCCGAGGGCGGCTCCGGGAGCTGCAGGTCGCGGTCCGGCGGCACCTGGGCGAGCTCGTCACGCTCCAGGTACTCCACGCCGAGGGCCCGGAACACGTAGTCCACGATGGAGTTGGCCATCTTGATGTTGGGGTGGCCTTCCACCATGCCCCGTGGCTCGAAGGTCTGGAAGGTGAAAGTATCCACGAACTCCTCCAACGGCACCCCGTATTGGAGACCCTTGGACACGGCGATGGCGAAGCAGGAGAGGATTCCCTTGAGGGTCGCCCCCTCTTTGGCCAGGTCGATGAATATCTCGCCAAGGGTCCCGTCGTCGTACTCGCCGGTACGGAGGAACACCTTGTGCCCGCCGATCCTCGCCTCCTGGTTGTACCCGTTGCGACGGGCGGGGAGCAGGAACCGCGGTGGCTTCATTCCCTGGTGATAGGCCTGCGTTGGCGATATCCCCGCGGGAAGGTTGCCCCAGTGGATCGCCTTCTCCGCCTCCAACGCGGCGGTGATCGCGGGCGCCTCGTCCTCATTGTCGTCGCCCTCATCGGAGGTGGAATTGAGAGGCTGGGCCGCTTTCGACCCGTCCCGGTAGAGGGCCATCGCCTTGAGACCCCACTCCCACGACATCCGGTAGGACTCCTCGATGTCTTCCACCGTGATCTCATGGGGCATGTTGATCGTCTTGCTGATCGCCCCCGAGATGAATGGCTGCGCCGCCGCCATCATCTTGATGTGGCCGTAGTGGTGGATGAACCGCTCGCCGATCTTGCCGTTCTTGTTGGCCGTGTCGAAGACGGGGAGGTGCTCATCCAAGAGGTGCGGGGCACCTTCGATGGTTTGCCGGCCGCAGATGTGATCGTTGGCCTCGTTGACCTCCTTCGAGGTGAACCCGAGCGCCTTGAGCAGGTTGAAGTCCCACCCGGTGTACTCATCGACGCCAAAGCCGAGCCGTTGCAGGGTCTCCTCCCCGAAGGTGAACACGTTGAAGGCGTGCTTCAGCTCGAACACCGAAGGCAGCGTCTTCTCCAGCTCGGCCAGGTCGACGTCGGTGAAGCCCTTGGCGGTCAGCGTTTCCCGGTTGATGTGTGGCGCCCCATCGATGGAGCTGGTGCCGACGATGTACTCGACGACATCCTTGATCTGGCTCTCGTCGTAGCCCAGGTGCCGCAGCGCCGGAGCCACCGACTGGTTGGCGATCTTGAAGTAGCCTCCACCGGCCAGCTTCTTGAACTTGACCAGGGCGAAGTCGGGCTCGACTCCGGTGGTGTCACAGTCGAGGAGAAGCCCGATCGTCCCGGTGGGAGCGATGACGCTGGCCTGTGCGTTCCGATACCCGTTGACCACTCCGCGCTCCAGCGCGAGGTCCCAGGAATCACGCGCCGCTGCCAACAGGTCTGTGGGGCACAACTCGGCGTCGATGGCCATCACCCGGTGGCTGACGCTCTCGTAGTCGGTGTCGCCGTAGGCAGCCCTCCTGTGATTTCGGATCACCCGAAGCATCGACTCGCGGTTCTCGCTGAACTTGGGGAACGGGCCGGTTGTCGCCGCGATCTCCGCCGAGGTGGCGTAGGCGTACCCGGTGAGAATCGCGGTCATCGCACCCGCGATGGCCCTGCCCTCGTCGGAGTCGTAGGCGATTCCCTGCCGCATCAGCAGTGATCCGAGGTTGGCGTAGCCGAGACCCAGGGTCCGGTAGTCGAACGAGCCCTGGGCGATCTCGGGTGAGGGGAAATGAGCCATCGCGACCGAGATCTCCAACACGATGGTCCAGAGACGAACCGCGTGCTGGTACCCCGCGATGTCGAAGACACCGGTCACGTCGTCGTGGAACCGGACCAGGTTGATCGAGGCCAGGTTGCACGCGGTGTCGTCGAGAAACATGTACTCCGAGCAGGGGTTGGACCCGCGGATGCGTCCCCCCGCCGGGCTGGTGTGCCACTCGTTGACGGTGGTGTCGAACTGCAGACCCGGATCGGCGCAGGCCCACGCCGCTTCGGCGATCTGGTTCCACAGGTCACGTGCTTTCACCGTCTTCCGGATGGAGCCGTCTGTGCGATTCTTCAACTCCCAGTCGTCGTCGTCGATGACCGCCCTGATGAAGTCGTTACTGACGCGGACCGAGTTGTTCGAGTTCTGGCCGGACACGGTGGCGTAGGCGTCGCCGTTGAAGTCGGAGGGCAGGCCGCCATGGTTGATCAGGACCCGGGCTTTGTCTTCCTCGACCTTCTTCCAGTCGATGAATTTCTCGATGTCGGGATGGTCGACGTCGAGGATGACCATCTTGGCGGCCCGTCGGGTCGTGCCCCCACTCTTTATCGCACCGGCGGCGCGGTCGCCGATCTTGAGGAACGACATCACACCCGAGGACTTGCCGCCACCGGAGAGCCGCTCGTTCTCGCCGCGGATATGGCTGAAGTTGGATCCGGCGCCGGAGCCGAATTTGAAGATGCGAGCCTCCCGGACCCAGAGATCCATGATGCCGCCCGGGTTCACCAGATCGTCCTTCACACCGAGGATGAAACAGGCGTGGGGGGCCGGCCGGCTGTAGGAGTCGGGCGATGCCTCTAGCCTGCCGTCGGCGCCGTCTACGAACCAGAAGCCCTGGGCGGGGCCGGTCAGCCCGTAGGCCCAGTTGAGGCCGGTGTTGAACCACTGTGGCGAGTTGGGGGCGGCCATCTGATTGGCGAGCATGAACTTGAGCTCGTCCTCGAAGGCATCGGCGTCGTCCGTCGTGGCGAAGTAACCCTCCTTCTCCCCCCAATGCCGCCAGGTGCCGGCCAGGCGGTCGAAGACCTGTCGTGCCGAGCGCTCCGGCCCAAGCACCGGCTCACCGTCATCACCCACCACCCGGTTCCCGTCTTCGTCGAGCTGGGGCACACCGGCCTTGCGGAAGTACTTCGAGACCATGATGTCGGAGGCGACCTGCGACCACCCTGCAGGGATCTCGGCATCGGTCATCTCGAAGACGATCGACCCGTCGGGATTGTTGATCCGTGAGTCACGTCGCGACCACTCGATTCGGTGGTACGCGTCCTTGCCGGCCTCGGTGAAGCGACGGGTGATCCGCAGGCCTTTGCTCATGAAACGTGCCTCCTCGCACTGGGGACGCCTCGCCGGGCAGATGGCGGGGCGGTGTCCGAACCCTCTCGGGTGTCCATTCCTGATTTGCCAACCGACCACAAGATGTTGTGGTTGAAGGGGAAGTGACCACGACATCTGGTATGGACTTCAATACTGTAATTACACATGTGTCACGGGTCAAGCGTTTCGTGTTCCACGGGCCCGTGACCGGCTCAAAGCGCGAAAATCACCGCTGTGAGGGGGAAGTCAGGTGTCCCGTGCACGCTCGGGGAAGCGGCCGCACCCTAGGGTCGGGGCGTCGCCGAGGCGGGCGATCGGCTCC
>JBMDXS010000108.1:0-37412 GCA_048595045.1 Acidimicrobiia bacterium | reverse complement strand
AAGGGGGCGGTGAATGGGATGAAGGTCCCGATCACGGCGGCGGTGCCGTCGGGGTCCGACAGGGCTGCGATGGAGACGAAGAACCCGGCCACAGCGATCATCGACATCGGGAACGCCACGTTCTGCGCATCCTCCATCCGGCTCACCAGTGACCCGGCCGCCCCATAGAGGACGGCGAACAGGAGAAAACCGAGGATGAACCAGACGATCAGGTTGAACACAAGGGCCGCATCCAGGCTGGGCAGCTCGAGGGTGTCGGTCAAACGAAGGGCGAGGAGAGCGATCAGGATGGTCCCGGCGAACTGGGCGATGCCCAGGGCGCCGATCCCGATGATCTTGCCGGCCAGGATCTGCCACGGCTTGACGCTGGACAGGAGGACCTCGACCACCCGGTTCGACTTCTCCTCGGTGACGCCCGCCAGCATCCAGTTGCCGTAGAGCAGGACTGCCAGATAGAGCATGAGCAGCCCGGCGTAGGCGACTGCCCCTCGCGTCTCGTCCCCTGCCTCGTGACCGCTGAGCGTGGTCGTCTCCAGCGGATCCGACGTCATCACCTCGATCACGTCGGCTGCCGCCTGACCACCCTCGGCGACGATCGCCTCGAGCTGGACCGATGCGGCGCCCCGCTGGAGCAGGGCGAGAAGCGGAGATTCACCAAAACCGCCAACACTCTCCAGGATCACTTGCGACCCGGCGATGAGGATCGCGTCGAGATCGCCCTCGCTCATCGCCATCTCGGCGGCCTCGACGTTGTCGAAATCCCGCAGCTCGATCGCCACCGACGGTTCGGCGTCCGGCTCGTCCGACGCGTTCCCGAGCTCCTCGGCGGCGATGGCGATCGGCTCGTTGCCCTCCCCCACGCCGCCAATGGTGTACGTGGAGGTGTCACCGCCGATGAGTCCGGGGACGGTCACCAGCGCGCCGACCAGGAGGAAGGTGACCAAGGTGGTGATCAGGAACGACTTGGAGCGGCCGTGCTCACGGATCTCACGCAGCGCGATCTGCCATATGGTGCGAGCCGACGTCATCGCACCGCCTCGCGGAACAGGTCGGAGAGCGAGGGGGTGGTGTAGGAGAAGTGGCGGAGCCTGCCCACCTGTTGGGCCCGGGTGAGAAACCCGCGCACGTCGGTATCGGCCTCGATGATGGCGGTGTGGGTGTGGTCGTCCGACCTGATCTGACGAACGCCATCCAGCCCGTCGAAGAGGTCCCCGATCTCTCCATCCAGCTGGATCTCGAGATGCCGGATCGGGGCTGCGTCCTTGAGACGTTGGACGTCTCCTTCGACAACGATCTTCCCGTCGTTGATGATCGCCACCTCCTCGCAGATGTCCTCTACCAGGTCGAGCTGATGGGAGGAGAAGACGACCGCCTTGCCCCGGGCGGCCTCCTCCCTGAGGATCTCGGCCATGGTCTCGGTGGCAATTGGGTCCAAGCCGCTGAAGGGCTCGTCCATCACCAGGAGCTCGGGGTCGTGAACCAGTGCGGCTGCCAGCTGGACACGCTGTTGATTGCCATGAGAGAGGACCTCGACTCGATCCGTTCGGCGCTCTGACAACCCGAGGCGGTCCAACCATCTGTCTGCCGAGGCGGACGCCTCGCCGGCCTCCATACCGCGCAATCGGCCCAAGTAGGCCAGTTGCTCCTGGGCCCTCATCTTGGGATAAAGGCCACGCTGCTCGGGCATGTAGCCGAACCGACGTCTCTGTTCGATCGTGATCGGGCTGCCTTCCCAGCTCACCTGTCCCGAATCGGGGGTGACCAGCCCGAAGATGGTCCTCATCGCGGTCGTCTTCCCGGCACCGTTCGGGCCCAAGAACCCCAGCATTCGCCCTCGTCTCACCTGCAGGCTGCAGCCGTCGAGGGCGATCACGTCGTCGTACCGCTTGTGCAGCTCTTTCAGTTCCAGCACCCGAGCCAGGATAGGGGTCGATCCCCCTGGGTCCACCGGTCCGCCGTTTGTACCATGACCCGTTCATGCATCTCCTCGAACGCGACGACGTGCTGCAACGCCTCGAGAAGCTGCTCGCCGGAGCCAGGGACGGCGAGGGCCGGGCCGTGCTCGTCCGGGGAGAGGCGGGAATCGGCAAGACGTCGGCGGTCCGGGCGTTCATCGACTCGGTCGATGACGACGCACACGTGCTCTGGGGCGGTTGTGACGACCTGGTCACCGCTCGCCCATTCGGTCCTGTGTGGGACATGGTCGGCGACGAGCCGTCTCTCCAAGAGGTGCTCCGTGGCCCCGATCGTCATGAGGTCTTCATGGCAATGCTCGAGCTGTTGGGCCGGTCTCTCCGGCCGACGGTCGTGGTGATCGAGGACATCCACTGGGCCGACGAAGCCACGCTGGATCTGATCAAGTTCATCGGGAGACGCATCGACCGGACTCATGGTCTGCTCGTGCTGACCTATCGCGACGGCCAGGTGCCCGACGACCGGCCGCTCCGGGTGGCGCTGGCCGACGTCCCTGCCTCGGCAATGGAGCGAATCGCACTCGAGCCGCTCTCTGCTGCCGCCGTCTCAGAGCTTGCCAACGAGGCCGGGGAGACACCGGACGGGCTCTGGGAGACGACCGGGGGCAACCCGTTCTTCCTCACCGAGGTGCTCGCCGGCCAGCGTGACGTCGTTCCGGGGTCGGTCAGAGATGCGGTCGTAGGGAGGGTCGCGCTCTTGTCTCCTTCGGGCCGGGCCTTGGTCGATCTGGTCTCGGTGGTCCCCAGCCGCGCCGAGTTGGAATTGGTCGAAGCCGTGCTCGGGCCGGCGGAAGACGCCATTGCCGAAGGGGAAGCCGCCGGGGTCCTCGAGTTGAGGGATGACGCCTTGTCCTACCGTCACGAGCTGGCCAGAAGAGCCGTGGAGGCAGACCTCCCCGAGATACGGCGTAGGGAGTTGAACCTGGCCGTCCTCGCCGCCATCGAGAGTCTGGGGTACGACACCTCTCGGGCCGCACACCATGCCAGGGTGGGAGGCGACATCGAAGCCTTGGTCCGACTCGCGCCCTTGGCCGCCCGCCGGGCCGCAGACATGGAGAGCCATCGCGAGTCGGTGGGGCATCTCCGGGCCTTGGAGCCCTATCTCGACAGACTCGATGAGGAGGGACGTGCCGATCACTACGACCTCTGGGCCTACGAGGAGTACCTGGGTGACGAGATCGGTTGGGCAGAGGAGCTGATCGACACTGCGATCGCATTGAGGCGCCGTCTCGGCGATCCGGGCAAGCTGGGCAATTCGTTGCTCGTCGGCAGTCGCATCGCCTGGGTCCGCAACCGGCGAGCCTCCGCTGTGGAGATGGCCAATGAAGCGGCTTCGGTTCTCGAATCGGTGGGTGGCGAGGACCTTGCCTACGCCTACTCCGCCATCTCCCAGCTGGCCATGCTCGCCGCCGAAGAGGAGCGGGCCATTTGGTATGGGGAGAAGGCACTGGCCGTCGCCGGAGACGGCCCGAGTCGTTCGCGGGCTCACGCCCTGAACAACATCGGCACCGCCAGGATGCTCGCCCGTTACCCAGAGGGCATGGAAGACGTCGAGGCGAGCTTCCAATTGTCTCAGGAGATGGGCTACAGCCACGATGAGATCAGGGCTGGGGTGAACATCTCATGGAGCGCGGCCTCCTTTCGCGACCTGCCTACCGCCGAGCTGTGGGCGGAGCGTGCCCACGAGCTCGCCATACAACGCGAGATGCCCTCGTTCGACTCGTACGCGTTGGGTGTCCTCGCGTTGATCGACGAGATGCGTGGGCGATGGGCCGACGCAGAGGCCAGGACCTGTTACGTCCTGGAGAACTTGCCGGAGTTCGGCACCTCCAACCTGGTCGCCACGACCCTTCTCGGCCGTCTTCAGGCCCGGCGTGGTGAGCCCGATGCCAAGAGGCGCCTGCTCGACGGCTGGGAGCGTGCCCTCCACGCCGACGAGATCCAAAGGACCGGGCCCACTGCCATAGCCCTGGCCGAGTACGTCTGGATCGGCGGAAATCTCGATCAGGGAGTCTTCCCTCGCTTGCGGGAGGTTCTCGCCAACTGCATCGAACGCGATGCACCGTGGGTTGGCGGTGAGCTGGGCTTCTGGCTTCATCTCATCGGGCAGATCGACGAGCTTCCTGCGATAGCGCCCGAGCCTTACCATCTCAGCGTGGCCGGCGACTGGGAGGGCGCGGCTGCGTTCTGGGCGGAGCGGGGGATCCCCTACGATCGGGCGATCGCTTTGAGCTTCGGACCCGACAAGGCACGCCTCGAGGCTCTCTCCATCCTCGATGACCTGGGCGCCGGCGCGGTCGCCGCCCGTCTCCGCGCCGATCTGATCGACGCCGGGGTGGGCGGTGTCCCCAGGGGGCCGACCAAGGCCACCAGGGAGAACGCATTCGGGCTGACCCCGAGGCAGATGGACGTGCTCGGCCACCTGGCCAAAGGGCTGACCAATGCCGAAATCGCCGATCTCCTCTTCGTCTCGACACGGACGATCGACCATCACGTCTCGGCGATCCTGGACAAGATGGGTGCATCCTCCCGATCCGAGGCGGTCGCCGCCGCTCACGACGCAGGATTGTGGCAATAGGTGACACACCGGCTGATCTAGGCATCGCGCCGGCGGTCAAATAGGCAACGCCACCGATTCGCTCCACTCCGTATCTCCGTACGTTCGCAGTGTCAGGAGAACCGACCAGGAGATGAGACGATGATGTTGGGTCAGCCCGAATGGGCCAAGATGATCATGGTCGAGCGGTATCAGGAGGCCGATAACGCCAGGCTGGCCCGTCAGGTGAAGCTGGCCAACAAGACCGCCAAGACCGCTTCGACCAAGCGGCGCCGATCGCTTCGGCGTCTCCGTGAGCTCCCCACCCGTAACTGAGACGAGGAGGCGTAATGTCGAACGCGGTTCGCTACGGCTGCGATTTGCCCGTGGCAGCCCGGTTACCGGGAGGATGTCAGTCGAGGAGAGTGGGCCGGAAGAGCCGATCGTGGGTGTGCAGCGCGAATCGATCGGTCATACCGGCGACGTAGTCGACGGCCCGATCCAGGTCACTGGCGCCTGGGACCGTGGCCGAATCCGGGACCTCACCAGGGCTCTGGGCGAAGTAGGCGACCAGGTCCTGTATCACCATCATCGCCTTTTGCTTCTGGCTCTCGCTGTCCGGAGTGAGGTAGACCCGCTGGAACATGAAGTCACGAAGCTCCGACATCGCCTCGAGGTGATCCTCACCCATCTCCACGCTGCCCGTTGCGTGACTGGCGTCGATGACCGAGGTGGCCAGCGATCCGATCCATTCCCGTGAGGTGGCCCCGAAGGTGATGAGGGCCCGGGTGGGGATGTCCTGGTAGGTGATCACGCCCGCACGTAGCGCATCGGCCACATCGTGGGTGAGGTAGGCGATCCGGTCGGCGAACCGGCAGAGCAGCCCTTCCTGCGTGCGGGGCGGCGGGTCGACTCGCCACGAGTGGGCCCGTATCCCGTCGAGTACCTCCTCGCTGAGGTTCTGCGGCTCGATCAGGGAGAGGGTGCGCACCCCATGGGCCGAATGGAGCCAGCTGCTGCTCTCGACCAGAGGGCTCAGGGCCTCCTCGCCGGTGTGCCCGAAAGGAGAATGTCCGACATCGTGACCCAGGCAGATCGCCTCGGTCAGGTCCTCGTTGAGCCCGAGGGCGCGAGCCATGGCCCGGCCCACCTGGTTCACCTGGATGGTGTGGGTCATTCGGGTCACGAAATGATCCCCGTCGGGGTTGAGGAAGACCTGGGTCTTGTGCTTCAACCGCCGGAACGCCTTGGTGTGCACGATCCGGTCCCGGTCCCGTTCGTATGCGGTGCGAAAGGGATCGGGC
Organism: Acidimicrobiia bacterium; assembly: GCA_048595045.1. GTDB lineage: Bacteria > Actinomycetota > Acidimicrobiia > Spongiisociales > ZC4RG35 > JARDZU01. The sequence continues at coordinate 31,599 of JBMDXS010000108.1, read as the reverse complement.
TCCTCGGGCTCCGCCCGGCCCGCCGACTCGTCGGACTTGGCCGCCTCGGGTGCGAGCAACTCGTGTTCCAACCGTTCCCGGTCGACCCTGCTGCGCTTCAACATGGCGTGTGCTGCCCACCACCTCCAGGGTGGACCAGGGCACATGCCATGCCGTCGTCACCACCCGCGTGCGGCCAGGCATCTCCGCGGTGGATCAGCGCACACGACATCAGACGTAGCGCTCCCGAAGACGTGAGCTGACGTAGTCCATCGTCGCCACCACTATGGCGATGGCCAGCATCTGGGCCGCCGCCGCCCGATAGTCGAGCAAGGCGATGTTCTGCTGGAGGAGGAAGCCGATGCCCCCGCCCCCGACGAAGCCGATGATGGTCGACATGCGCACGTTGATGTCCCATCGATACATCGTGAAAGAGATGTAGGGGGGCACGATCTGGGGTACGACGGCATAGACCACGGTCTGCAGTCGGGTGGCACCGGTGGCCCTCACCGCCTCCACCGGGCCGGCATTGATGCTCTCGACCTGCTCTGAATAGAGCTTGGCGCTGGCGGCCACGGTGTGCAGGGCGAGGGCGAGGGCGCCGGCGAACGCCCCCAGCCCGACCCAGATGACGAAGACGATGGCGAGGATCAAGGCCTCGATCGACCGAAGTGTGTTGAACAGAGTCCGGAACACGTAGTAGATCCACATCCCCACCGGGACCTGGTCGGTCCTCAGACCCCTCCAGCCGACCAATGCGCCGATCAGCGCACCGATCAGGGCCGGGATGACGACCGTGTTGCGCACGCTCGTGATCTGGTAGAGCCAGGCAATCGCCTGCCCGATGGCGAGAGCGATAAGTGCCCCGGCGAGGGCGGCGGCGAGGACGGAGAGCGTCCCCCGGACCGGGGGGGAGACGCGCCTTCCGATGACGTAACCGAGCCTGCTCCCGAGCCACGCCAGCAATCCGGCGCCGGCGGTGGCCGCAAAGAGGCCAAAGACGGCGGCCAGGATCTCACCACCCACGAGGAGGAAGTTGCCGAGGAAGTCGAACGCGCCGAGGCGGGGGGCGAGCCAGGCCCCGGTGAGCTGGGCGAAACGGACCAGGGCCTGGGCGGCGAGGAGGAAGACCAGGGTCGCCCCTGCTGCGGCGAGGATTCGACCGGCCCGGCTCGAGTTGGCTCCGGGCGCGGGAGCCGCCAGGATCAGCAGGCGGAAGGACAGCCATCCCAGGGCCACCATCAGCACCCCCAGCAGGAGTGCCGAGTCGGGAAGCCGACGGATCAGGCTCCCGGTCAGACCCGCGACGAAGAGCCCCAACCCGACCCCGATGGGGATCCCGGCCACGGCCAGCCCCAACTGGAGCGGGGGCAACCTGATCTCTTTCATCAGGTTGCGGGCAGCGAGGAAGGAGAGAGGCACCGCGATGAGCGTGCCCAGAGTGGTGGCGAGGAGCGCGAGGAAGACCGTTTCGATGATCTTGTCGAGGGTGTCGATGGCGTTCTGAGACCATCGTGGGGAGCGGACGGTGGTGCCGTCGGGCTGCTCGACCTGCACGGGGCTGAAGATGCTGCCGACGTTCTGCACGCTCTTGACTCGAAGGGTCTGCACCTCGGTGTCGGGTCTGGCCGGGACCCTGGCCTCGGTCTGGAAGCTCCCATCCGCATCGGTTCGCACGTTCTCGAGCCGAAGCTCGACCCCGTTGGGGGGCACGAAGAAGATCCGAACCTGGTCGTTGGGCCGGTAACCGGTGCCACTGACCGTCACCACGGTCCTCGGGTCGGCACAAGGGGGGTCGACGGTGAGGGTTGCATCTCCGGTGACGGCGGCAGGTTCGAAGCCAGCGGAGGGGCACGGCGTCATGTACTCCAGGTCGGTAGCCGTCTCCGCCACTTCGTAGGTGAGCAGGTCGGGTTGCGCCAGCGCCCTGATCACACGGAACAGGGACTCCTGTCGGGTCTCGTCGTTGATCGCGTCCAGGTTGACCCGGGTCACCTGGAACCCATATGCATAGATCACGAACGCGACGAGAAGGCCCACCACGATCCAGATGGTCCGTCGCCGGCCAGCCCGCGGTGGCGTCTTGCTCGTCTCCGGCGGCCCCTCCGAATCCGGTGATGCCTCCTCAGGGAGTACATGCAGGTCAGCCAACCCGCTCCGCCTCCTGCCCGTAGATGTCCTTGAACATCTTGTCGTCGATCTCCCCCGGCAGGCCCTCGAAGACCAGTTTCCCCTCGTTGAGGGCAATGACTCGCTGCCCGTACCGCTGGACGAGATCGAGGAAGTGGAGGCTGCACAGCACCGTGACCCCGTCGATCCGGTTGATGTCCTCCAGGTACTGCATGATGGAATGGGCCAGTACCGGATCGAGGCTCGCCACCGGCTCGTCAGCGAGGATCATCTCCGGCTCCTGCATCATGGCCCGGGCGATACCGACCCGTTGCTGCTGGCCGCCGCTCAACTCCTCGGACCGGTTCTGCGCCTTTCCCTCGAGGCCGAACCGAGCCAGTTGGACGAGGGCGCGCTCCCGATCGGCTTTGGCGAACCGGTTGGCCATGGCCAGCGCCGGGCTGGTGTAGCCGAGCCTGCCGGCGAGGACATTGGTTATGACCTTCGAGCGGTGCACCAGGTTGAAGTGCTGGAACACCATCCCGATGCGACGTCGGATGCGACGCAAATCCTCCTGGGAGGCGGCAGTGATGTCCTCACCGTTCCAGATGATCCTGCCCTCGGTAGGGTCGATGAGACGGTTGATGCAGCGGAGCAGGGTCGACTTGCCCGATCCGGAGAGCCCGATCACAGCCAGGAACTGTCCGTCGGGAACCTCGAATGAGACATCCTTCAGGGCCACGGTCCCGTCGTCGTACACCTTCGTCAGGTGCTCTACCTGGAGCATGCTTCTCCGAGTGTGGGAGAGGGGAGACGGGACGGGCCCATCTCCCCCCTCATTGTTCCATCGTCTAGAGGTCTTCCAGTTCGATGCCGGCGGTCTCGACCACCGCTCGAAGGGTGTCGTACTCGGCATCCGTGGCCGACTCGATGCCGGTCCAGCCGTAGAAGTCCTGGTCGCCTATGGAGGAGTTCCAGGCACAGTTCTCGTCGGTCTCGCACTCCGCGGCGAATGCGACCAGCGCTTCCTCGATCTGAGCGCGGAGCTCGGGCGGGAAGTCAGGTCCGAACGACAGGGTGTCGTTGGGGATCTCCGGGGAGATCTCGAGGATCCGCACCTGCTGCATGATGTCCGGTGCATCGGTCACCGCGCTGGCGCGGGCATCGAGTACCCGGTACTCCTGGTTGGGACCGCAGTACAGGTCACCCTCTGCGTCGGGAGCGCACGACTCGATCAGGTCGTCCGGAATCTCCGGCGGGTCACCGATCTGCCACTCCCCGTCGGCGATGAGCGGCGGGCTGAAGAACGTGGTGGCGAAGTCGGCATCGCCCCGGTACACGGCCAGAGCCGCGTTGGGGTGACCACCGGTCTCAACCGTCTCCCCGGGGGTGACCCCGACGTCGTTGAGCATCACCAACGGAACCAGGTAGCCGGAGCCCGACCCGAGGTCGGGGATGGCCCAGGTCAGACCCTCCAGGTCCTCGAGACCGTCGATGTCGCTGTCGCGGGGCACCAGCACCTGTGCCCAGTAGACGCCGAACCCGAACCGAACTGCCTTGAAGGCGACATCCACCCCGCAGAGGTTGTTGGCCAGCACGTAGCCGAACCCGGGGATGAACCCCATGGTGTCGCCCGGGGCGGCACACATCTCCTCGATGGTGGCTGCATATGAGGTCGGGATGCTGACCTCGTAGCTGAGGCCTGTCGCCTCTTCCAACGCCTGCTGCATCACCTCGCCGCCGGCGACCATCACCTGGTTGTCCACCGATGGCACGAAGAGGACCTGTACCGGCCGCTCCGGCGATCCGAGCTCGGCCTCGCCTGCGGCGCTGGTGGTGGTCTCTTCCGCTGCGGCGCTGGTGGTGGTTGCCTCTTCTTCCGCGGCGGCTGATGTCGTGGTGTCCCCGCCTCCGTCATCGCCACAGGCGGCGGCGAGCAGGGCCATCACGAGAAGACAAGCCCAGAGGGCTCTTCCCTTCATGGTGTTCTCCATTCGTCTCCCTCGTTGGCGACAGACCCCGGGTCGCCTGCCCGACCCTAATCAGGGGGCGGGCCTCGGTTCCACCCGTTGCACGAGGTCGCGAAACTCGTCGAAGCCCGTCACGTCCACCGCGCCTGCCAGCGGGCGGTTCCATGGCCTTACGTAACGGCAGACGAGACGGTCGGGGCGATGGGCCACCAGGTCGGCGAGTATGTGCGGGCCGTCATCGAGGTAGACGTCGCAGTCCACCTTCCATTTGTCCTCGAGGATGTGCACCTCTTTATAAGGGATTCCCTGGCGAGCAATCCATTCATGAGTGTCATCCACGGCGAATCTCGGCTTCATGGTGAGGATCACGATCTCGTGGCCGTCTTGAGCCAGTTGGTGGAGGGCATCGATCGCTCCGGGGAATGTCTCGAGATGCCAGAACAGGGATCGGCCGTCTAGGTCCGAGCTCCATCGCCAGAATTCCGACATCCTCTCGAAGTGAGTGATCTCGGTGACTCCGTTCCACGTGACGACCTGCTCCGGTGTCAACTCAGTTCCGAAATCCCGGTTGTAGAAGTCGACCCACCCTTTGGTGAAGTCCGCCACCACCCCGTCGAGATCGATCCCGAGCCGCATCCGGAGACGGTAGACGCGGTCACTCACTGCCCAAATGGTGGGGCGGTCAGGCCACCTGGACCCAGGCCAGCACCTCGGGCATCCGTCGTCTCAGCAAACGGCTCGAGATGAGGAGGGAGATCGAATAGAGGGCGCCCCCCCAGAAGACACCGGCCGCGATGGCCACCCAGGGAGCGAGCACTTGCCCGAAGCCGACGGTGAGCACGGCAACGGAAGCCGGTGGGACCAGCAGGAGCCCGATGGCGAAGAACGACACGGTCTGGCTGACGATCGCCAGACAGCCCTGCTCGGTCGACTGTGCGAACACGTCGGTCCCTTCCCGTGGCAGCCGCAGAGGGGTGAGCACGGAGACCATGTTGCCCACGGCCAGCTGACACCCGATTGCGGCCAGCGTCAGCGAGGGCACCAGCCAGACCCAGGTCCACTGACCCGTGAACAGGGCCAGCCCCACAGTCAGGATCACGGTCTCCAAGACCAGGGCGGTGGCCACGGCCAGGTTCTTCCCAAGGAGGATCTGGTGCGGCTTGGCCGGGAGCACGAACAGATAGCTGGCGGCATTGCGCTCCCACCCGAACAGGTTCAAGGCGATGGGAAGGCCCACGAAGAGCACCAGGACCGGTGCAACGAGCGGTGCCCACGCCCGGGTCCTCAGGTCGAAGAAGCCGGTGGTGTTCATCACCGCACCTCCGATGGCGAGACCTACGAAGATGACGGTGCCGGTCCAGACCAGGCGCTGTCGGGGGTCACGGATATAGAAGCGCAACTCCTTTCTCGCCAGCGTCGGCACCACTCCCCATGGACCGATCGTCATGCCGCTCCGACGGGCCCGGGCCGCGGGCCGGCTCTGCTGGATGGGCGTGGACAGGAGCCATCCGAGCAGACGTCGCCAGACGATGGCCAATACCGCCACACCGATGGACGCAGCGAGCAGGGCCAGCACCGCCCCGGCGACCTGTCCGGATGCGGCATCGACGATGGCCTTCTGCGCGGCAACCGGCGGCAAGAGCGCCCACCACTGAGATATCGGCGTGTCGAGGACCGCCCCGGCCAGGCCCATCTCGCTCACGGTCTCGCTCACGGCCCGGTAGGCGAAGAACGAGCCGGCTGCCAGTCCGAGAATGAAGAACGTGGCGATGTCACGACCGCGGCGGGTGCGCAGTATCGCCGATATGGCGGCGGAGAAGAGCTGACCGCCTACCGCCAGCAGCGCCAGGAACACGACTGAGGCCGGTATCACCATCCACCATCCTCCGCCGACGGCGGTGGCGTTCCCGATGAGCAGGGCGATGGGTACCACCGTCGAGGGCGCCACGAGGCTGGCCGCGGCGAGACCCGTGACCATCTGGGTCGGGGTGATGGGGAGCGTCGCCAGCTGCTGAGGGTCCAGGTTCTCGTCGAGCGGGAAGATGATCACCGGGAGGGTCACCCAGACCAGGAAGGCGATGAGGGCGGTCCAGGCCAGGTACTCCGGCAGGGCGGTCGGGCTGGCCCCGATCAGCCCGGCCACGTTCCGGTAGTGGGCCTGGGCCAGCCAGATCCCGAGCCAGCCGAGGAGGATGGTGGCCAGGGGCAGGCCGATCCGCCGCTGGCGATCGCTGCGGAACCCGTTCCAGGTGAGCCGAGCCTTGAGCTTGATAAGTGCCCCGACCACTAACGTATACCGCGTTCAGGACGGCCAGATGACGCCGCTGGCTGCCTCCTCGTCCTTGGCGAACGGGCCGAGTGCGCCTTCGTCCTGCGTCCTTGCCAGCGACGCCCCTGACTCGCCCTGAACATCGCCAACGTCAGTGGCCAGCGCACTAGCTGGCGTCCCACGACGTGTCCGGTGTCCGCCCGCCGACGGCTGCGATGAACGCGTCCTCGACGTTGTCGACACCCATCCGGCGGCAGAGACCGTCGGGGGTCTCTTCGATGGTGAGACGGCCATCCACCATGATCCCGATCCTGGTGCACAGCTTCTCCACGAGATGCATCTCGTGGGAGGAGAAGACGATGGTGGTGCCACCCTGGGCCGCCTGTTGCAGTAGCCGACGAATCAGACGGGCCGAAACCGCGTCGACCCCCTCGAAGGGCTCGTCGAGGAAGAGGACGGGCGGGCGATGGATGATGGCCGCGCCGAGGGCGATCTTCTTCCGCATGCCCCGCGAGTAGTCACCGACCAGCTTCGAGCCGGCATCGGCCAGGTCGAGAAGCTCGAGTAGCTCGTTTCGCCGCCGGGTCGCCTCCGCCCGATCCAGCCCATGCATCGCCGCGGTGAAGTCGAGGAGCTCGGCGCCGGTGAGCCGCTCATAGAGGTTGAACTCCTCGGGGAGGACTCCAATCCTCGCCTTTACCTCGGTCGGGCTCTTCCACGTGTCGAACTCACCGATCCCGACCGAGCCTTCGTCCGGACGCAGCAGGCCGACGATGGTCTTGATCGTGGTGGTCTTCCCCGCCCCGTTCTGGCCGAGCAGACCGTAGAACTCGCCCGGAGCGATGGACAGCTCGACCTGATCCACGGCCACGGTCTTGCCGAACCTTCGTACCAGCCCCCTGGCCCAGACAGCCGGGCTGACCGGGGCGGAGTCGGTCGCAGGGCTGTCGATCAGGGGCTGGGTCACGCCCGGAAGTATCGACCGATTATGTGTCTAACCGAAGCCGAACCGAGGTGTGAATCGACGCTCCGCGAACTCTCCTGACATGTCTCGGGGTGCCTGTGCTAGTTTCGTCCGTCGGTGGCCTCGGGACGATTGGAGAGCGTCATGATGCCAACCACCCGCCTACTCAGGGCCCGAACCCAAGCACTGTTGCTTGCCTTTGCCCTGATAGCCCTTGTCGCCCCCATCGCCATGGCCGCCCCTGGCACCGTCATATATGACTCACAACCCACCCCCCTGCCCGGCAACATCCCGAGCCGCGCCTTCCAAGCCACACAGACGACCGAGTTCGGCGATCAGATCCTCTTTGCAGCAGGACCACGGGAGCTTGGTATGGCGAGCGTGGTGTTCTCGAGCTGGGCCTGCGAAACAGGCGCTTGGAACACCGGCGATTGTGCTTCCGAGGCCGGGGCGACCTTCAGCCACCCGATCACGCTGAACCTCTACGAGGTGGACGCCGCGGCGCCCACAGGCGTCGGCGCGCTCATCACGTCGGTCACCCAGGACGTGGCGGTTCCGTTCCGTCCATCGGCCGATCCGGTGAACTGTCCACCAACCCCCGATGTACCAGGCGGATGGCTTGGGCCCACAGGCCTGTGCCACAACGGTTTTGCATTCGTCGTCGAGTTCGACCTCGGCGGGGTAACGGTCCCCGACGAGATCATCTACAGCATCGCGTTCAATACGAATACCTTCGGTAGCCCTCCGATGGGTGCACCCGGCCCTTACGACTCGCTCAATGTCGGTCTGGTCGCTTCCCCGACGACGGGCACGGACTCCGACCCGAACGAGGTGTTCGCCAACACTCCCGCACCGCCCAGCGGAACCGATGGTTTTCGGGCCCAGTCGGGGACCGACCCTGGTTCGGAGCCCGGGTTCACTCCGGCCGTTCGCTTTACCACCATCGAGACGCCGGATCCCCCGGTCATCACTACGACGACACTGCCCAACGGCACGGTTGGCATGGCGTACTCGGCCAATGTGGCGGGAACTACCTCGACTCCGCCGATCACCTGGTCGGTAACAGGCGGCAGTCTGCCACCAGGACTGACGATGGCGACGGATGGGACTATCTCTGGCGCTCCCGCCACTCAAGGGACGTTCACGTTCACAGTGACTGCGACCGACGCGGTGCCCTTGACCACGACCAAGGACTTCATGATCACGATAGGGCCACCCGCACCGGTGGCCGACCTGGTCGGCCTGGTCGATCCGGCGACGGGGATCTGGAGGCTGCGTGGCGCTGCGGGTGGTGTCACCACCTTCTATTACGGCAACCCGGGTGATGTGCCGTTCGCCGGGGACTGGGACTGTGATGGGGATGACACACCGGGTCTCTACCGGCAGTCGGACGGCTTCGTCTACTTGCGCAATTCGAATACGCAAGGGATCGCCGACATCCGGTTCTTCTTTGGCAATCCGGGAGACATCCCGATGGCCGGAGACTTCAACAACGACGGTTGCGACACCGTCGGTATCTATCGGCCCAGCAACACCACCTTCTATGTGATCAACGAGCTCGGCGCCAACAACGGGGGGCTGGGCCCTGCCGACTTCAGCTTCATCTTCGGCAATCCGGGTGACAAGCCGTTCGTCGGTGACTTCAACGATGACGGGATTGACACCATCGGGCTGCATCGAGAAAGCACCGGCCTGGTCTATTTCCGGCAGACCAACACCACGGGAGTGGCCGACTCCCAGTTCTTCTATGGCAATCCTGGTGACAGGTTCGTCGCAGGTGACTGGGTAATCGTGGACGGCATCGACACGCCTGGTGTGTTCCGACCCTCCAACGCCACCTTCTTCCTGCGTAGCAGCAACACTCAGGGCGTGGGTGACCAGTCCTTCGTCTTCGGAGAAGGGACCAACCTTCCCATCGCGGGGAAGTGGGCGCCCTGAGGTTCATGCCCTGAGCTAGCCGGGGAGCGGAGACCCGACCATCGAGGGTCGGATCTCCGCCCCCAAGGCCGGTGTACCGAGCAGGGAGCAGCGGGTACCGTGGCGGTGGTGGACTACCAGGCCCTCTATCGCAAGTACAGGCCACAGACCTTCGACGACGTGATCGGGCAGGGCCACGTAACCACGACCCTCTCCCGTGAGGTGGCCGACGGGCGTGTCGCCCACGCCTATCTCTTCACCGGGCCCCGAGGCACCGGCAAGACGAGCACAGCTCGCATCCTGGCCAAGTCGTTGAATTGCGTGAATCGCGGGCCTGACGGGTCCCCTTGCAACGTCTGTCCCAGCTGTGTGGCCATCACGGAGGGCACCTCCCTCGACGTCCTCGAGCTCGACGCGGCGTCTCACAATTCGGTCGACGACATCAGGGACATCAAGGTGAGCGTGACAACGGTGGCGTCGACGGCGACATCGAAGCGGGTCTTCGTCCTCGACGAGGCTCACATGCTGTCCAAGGCAGCGGGCAACGCCCTGCTCAAGACGCTGGAGGAGCCCCCAGAGCACGTCCATTTCGTCCTGGCGACGACGGAGCCGTACAAGCTGCTCGACACCATCAGATCGCGGAGCCAGCGCTTCGATTTCCACCCGGTGGCGATCGAGGAGCTTGCCGGTCATCTCAGCGCCATCTCCGACCGCGAGGGTCACAAATCAGACCCGGCGGCTCTGATCGCCATCGCCCGGCACGCCGGTGGTTCGGTGCGCGACTCGCTGTCTCTCTTGGAGCAGGTCGCGGCCCTGGGTGCCGGGACCGTCGACGTGGCAGGAGTTCGCCGGGCCCTTGGCCTGGCCGACTCTGAAGCATTCATGAGGCTGGTCGACGCAGTCGCCGCCCAGGATGCCAAGGCCGCACTCGAGCTCGTGGCCGAGCTCGCCGCCGACGGTGTGGACCTGAGACGGTTCGTCTCCGAGTCGGTTGCCTTCTTTCGGGGGGCGTTCCTCGCCCACTATGCCCCCAATCTCGCCGAGATCTCCGATGAGCCGCCCGATGTATACGAGTCCTGGCGCAAGGCGGCACAGCTCATCTCGGCCTCTGACGTGCTTCGGGCAGTCGACCTGCTCGGTGATGCCCTGGTTCGTCTCCGTGAGGGCCGCGAGGAGCGGCTGATGACCGAGCTCGCATTGATCAAGCTCACCCGCCCGGAAACAGCCAGTGACACCGAGGCGCTCCTCTCCAGGGTGGAGCGCATCGAGCGACGTCTCGGTAAACCGGACCCGGTACCGCAGGCCGGGTCGTCCCCTGCTCAGACCGCCGCCTTGGCCGACACCCCGGTGACACCGGTCCCGGCATCGGTGGCCGACGAGGATCTCGCCCATGCTCCCGTCGCGGAGCAGGATGGCGCCGGCGCCTCCGAGCCCACGGTCGAAACTGCCGCCATCGATGTCACCTTCGAACAGCTGCAGAAGGTCTGGCCCGGTCTGTTCGGCTCCCTGCGAGATGTCTTGGGGGCACGGCGATGGGCTTTCTTCCGGGAGGCCGTCCCGGCCGGTGTCGAGGGCAATGTGATCGTGCTCGAAGTGCCCCACGGCTTCCATCTCCAATCGCTCCAGGAGGATGATGTGGTGGCGGCGATCGTGGCAACCCGGGCAAGCGACCTCCTGGGTGGAACGGTGAAGGTGAGGTTCGGGCTCAGGGAGTCACCGCAGGACGCAGGTGGGGACCACACCATCGACATGACCCAGCTCGAGGAACGGCCGGACGCGCAGTCCGATCCAACTTCATTGCTCGCCGCCGAGCTCGGCGCCGAAGTGGTGGAGGAGTAGATACCCGGCACGCGGTAGCTACCGTTCGGGTCGATGAATCGCCCACCGGACATGCGACAGCTGATGGCTCAGGCGCAGAAGATGCAGGAGCAGCTCGCTGCAGCGCAGCAGGAATTGGCCACCCGGACCTTCGAGGGCTCGGCCGGCGGTGGCATGGTCGTGGCCACGGTGACCGGTGGTCAAGAACTGGTGGAGGTCATCATCGCCCCAGAGGTGGTCGACCCCGATGACGTGGAGATGCTCCAGGACCTGGTGGTCGCCGCGGTGCGTCAGGCGATGGAGTCGGCCGGCGCAGCCGCCTCTGAGCAGCTTGGTGGGCTGACCGGCGACCTCGGTCTCGGTGGCCTGCTCGGTTGATGTTCGAAGGTCCGGTCCAGCGTCTCATCGACGAGATGGCCCGTCTCCCCGGCATCGGGCAGAAGACGGCGCAACGGCTCGCGTTTCACCTGCTCGCTGTGGAAGAGGCCGATGCCCGTCGGCTGGCATCCGCCATCAACGACATGCGGGACCAGGTGAGTCTCTGTGAACGGTGCTTCAACGTGGCCTCGGGCGACCTGTGCGCCATCTGCCGTGACACCCGGCGGGACGGGTCGATCTTGTGCGTCGTCGAGCGTCCCCAGGACATCGTGGTGGTGGAGCGGAGCCAGGAGTTCCGGGGCCTCTATCACGTGCTGGGCGGGTCACTGTCGCCGATCAACGGCATAGGGCCCGGCCAGTTGCGCATCGGGGAGCTGACCGATCGCATCGGGCGCGAGGAGATCGACGAGATCATCGTCGCCACGAACCCGACCATCGAAGGTGACGCCACCGCCATGTACCTGGCCCGTGAGTTGAAGCCGCTCGGGGTGAAAGTGACCCGTCTCGCCTCGGGCCTCCCGGTCGGCGGGGATCTCGACTACGCCGACGAGCTGACCCTGGGGCGAGCCCTAGCCGGGAGGATGGAGCTGTAACGAGCACCCGTGATCCGACCCGGCGTCGGATCAATACCGACTCGCTGTCGGCGTCGCATGCGACTTGGGTGACCGGATGGCCACGGCTGGACCAGGGACGCGGGCGTGCCCCGTCTGACGGGCCTCTCCTTCGCCCATCCCGCGGTTCCCGCCGGGGACCGCGCCCGTCTGGCGCGGGATCCGGGTTCGATCCCGGCGTCGCTGGAACACCTTCGATGCGACGGGCATTGTGCATTCCTCCTCTCCACCTGCCTGCGCGTCGAGATCATCTGGGAGGGGGGTCCCCAGCAGGGATCTGACCTCCTCACCTCGCTCTATGGGGACCAGCCGATGCCCGAGGGGGGGATCGTCCTGACCGACTATCAGGCGTTCCGCCACCTATGCCGGATCGCCGCCGGTCTGGAGTCCCCGAATCTGGGCGAGCCCGAAGTGTTGTCCCAGGTTCGCCGGGCCATCGGTTGGTTCGAGGAGAGCGCCCAGGCGGACGGTCTTCTCGGCCGGGCTGTCGGCGCAGCCGTGGGAGTCGGCCGCAAGGTTCGTCGCCATCTGGAGAACACTGAGATGGGATCACTGGCGACCGCGGCGGCATCGATGGCAGGCCCTCCCCATCGCGTGGCCATCCTTGGCGCGGGGGCGATGGCCAGGGCGGCAGCCCGAGGGGTTGCTGGGGGCATGGTCACGGTGTATTCGCGTCACCAGGACAGGGTGGAGGGAGCGGAGCCCCGGCCGTGGCAGTCGTGTCCCGACGCTTTCGCCGGCTCACCGGTGGTGATCTCGACCATCCCCGGTCCCGCCACGGACCCTTCGAGAAACGGTATCGAGGCCGCCCTTGCTTCGCGAGACACGCCGCTCCTCTTCGCCGATCTCGGCATGCCGCCCGGCTTCGACTGGCTCCGGAGCCATCCCAGGGTGACCTATTTGGGGATCGACGAGATTGCATCCTCGGTGACGAGCAACCCCAGTCCCGAAATCGATGGGATCCTGGATCGAGAATCGGCTGCGGCCTGGGCTCGCCTATCCGCCCCATCCGTGGTGGCTGAGGTCATAGGGGCGATGCTGGACAGCGCCGATCGGGCCGTCGACGAAGAAGTGCGGCGGTTCGCGGGACGGTTGCCGGGAGCGGCGGACCCCGAGGCGATCCTCCGCCAGCTCGCCCACACCGTTGCCAGACGGGTGATCCATCCTCCCATCTCGTACGTGGGCTCGTCGCCCCGATCCGGGGAGGTGGCCGACCTTCTGGGCAAGGCGTATGGGGTCGTCGATGAATGAGGTTCGCATCGCCACCCGGCGCTCAGCGCTCGCCATGGCTCAGGCACGAAGGGTGGCAGACATGATGCGGCGGACGCATCAGTGGCTGTCGGTCACCATGGTCGAGGTCGAAGCCGCCGGAGACCTGGATCAGACCGGCCCCATCGCCGAACTGACCGAGGTCGGCGCCTTCGTGCGAGCGGTGCAGCAAGCAGTGCTCGACGGCCGTGCCGACCTGGCGGTGCACTCACTCAAGGACCTCCCGGTGGCCATGTCCGGTGATCTCGTCCTCGCCGCCTTACCCGAGCGGGCCGCGCCCCTCGACGTCATGGTGGGCGGGACTCTGGACAAGCTTCCCTACGGCGCCGTGATCGGCACCGGCAGCCCGCGTCGCCGCAGTCAATTGCTCGAGCTTCGCCCAGACCTGGAAACGGTGGAGTTGAGGGGGAACATCGATACCCGGCTCGACAAGGTGGACCGGTCAGAGGTCGACGCGGCCATCCTGGCCGAAGCCGGGCTCACCCGCCTCGGCCGCCTCGACGTCATCGCCCAGCGGTTCACGGTCGAGGAGATGGTTCCCGCTCCGGGTCAGGGTGCTCTCGCCGTGGAGGCCCGGTCCGGGAGCGATTCGGAGGAGCTGGCCAGGGCCATCGACGACGAGGACGTTCGAGGGTTGGCGACGGCGGAGCGTCGTCTGCTCGCGGAGACCGGCGCCGGCTGCAGGTCAGCCCTGGGCGCTCTGGCCACCCGGGAGGCTGATGGATCGATCAAGCTCGACGCCTTCGTCGCAGACGAGCAGGGGCCGCGCCGGGTTGCAGTGAGAGGGGCGCGTCCCGACGAGGTCGCGGCCGCGGCCCGGGAGGGACTGGGGCTATGAGCACCGTCGCGATTACGAACGATCGGTTCGAGACCGTGGCTCCTGCGTATCTCGAAACAGGCTTCGAGCCGGTCCCGATCCAGTGTGTGCGGGTCGAGCCCGCCGATGAGGATGCCCTCGGCGAGGCCCGCGTGGCAGCCGGCGAGGCCGACCTGATCTTGATCAGCTCGGCCCGAACCGTGAGCCTCCTCTGGCCAGAAGGACAGATGCCCGAGGTGGAAGTGGCCGCGGTTGGCCAATCGTCGGCCGACGCCACCAGACACGCAGGCGGCCACGTGGTCACTACCGGCCGTTCCGGGCTGGTCGACCTGATCGACGCCATCGTCGGCAGAATTCGAAGGGCGAGGGTCGTCTTCCCGCATGCCGGCGGGACCGATCTGGCTGCCATCACGAGGCTCGGTGAGGTTGCGCGCTCCGTCGAAGAGCACGTCGTATACCGGACCGCGCCGGTGCCGGCGTTACCCACCGAGGTCGACGCCGTTGCGTTTTCTTCTCCCTCGGCGGTCCAGGGCTGGCTGCTGGCCCGCGCTCTCGACGATGTGGTGGTGGGCGTGATCGGGAAGACGACAGCGGCGGCCGTCGCCCGCGTTCGACATCCCGACGTCGTCAGCCCACGCCCGGCCCATGGATCCCTTGCCGTCGCGATGAACCAGCACATGGAGGCCAATCGATGAGTACCACGATCCCCATCATCCGACCCCGGCGTCTGCGCATGAGCGCTTCGCTCCGTCGCACGGTGGCCGAGACGCGCCTCCACCCATCCCAGCTCGTCCTCCCCGTCTTCGTCGTCCCGGGCACCGGGGTCAGACGCCCGATCGGGTCGATGCCGGGTCATGCCCAGCTGTCGGTCGACCAGCTCTCGGTCCTGGCCAAGGAGGCAGAGGCGGCCGGGGTCGGTGGCGTGATGCTGTTCGGTCTTCCCGAAACCAAGGACGAGGTCGGGTCATCGGCTTGGGACCCTTCGGGCCCGGTCCCCCTGGCGCTGGAGGCCATGGCCGACGCCGCACCGGGGCTGGTGCGCTGGGCCGACGTGTGTCTTTGTGAGTACACGAGCCACGGTCACTGCGGCCCATTGCGGGGCGATGTGGTCGACAACGATGCCTCGCTCCCCCTATTGGCTCGTGCCTCGGTCGCGTATGCCGAGGCGGGGGCCGACATCGTGGCCCCGTCGGACATGATGGACGGCCGGGTGGCCGCCATCAGGCAAGCGCTCGACGCAGCCGGGCACACGGACACAGTCATCTGCTCGTACGCCGTCAAGTACGCGTCCGGCTACTACGCCCCGTTCCGTGACGCCGCCGGGTCGGCGCCCACGTTCGGTGATCGTCGGTCCCACCAGATGGATCCGGCCAACGCGCGTGAGGCGATCCGAGAGGTGTCCCTCGATCTCGCCGAGGGAGCCGACATGGTGATGGTCAAGCCCGCCGGGCCCTATCTCGACATCGTCCGAGCGGTGGCCGAGACCGTCGAGGTCCCAATCGTCGCCTATCAGGTTTCCGGGGAGTTCGCCATGATCGAAGCGGCGGCTGCGCGTGGCTGGATCGAGAGGGAGCGGGTGATGATGGAGGCTCTCACCGGGATTGCCCGTGCCGGCGCCGGCGTCATCCTCAGCTATTTCGCCATCGAGGCGGCTCATCTCATCGGGGAGCAGGGATGAGTGTGCTCGCCTCTTCGGCCACCACTGCCTGGCAGAGCCGGGCCGCCGAGGTGATGCCCGGCGGAGTCAACTCCCCGGTCCGAGCGTTCAAGGCGGTCGGTGGGGAGCCGCTGTATATCGAGTCGGGGCACGGGGCGAGGCTGAGAACGACCGAGGGCGTCGAGCTGGTCGACTTCATAGCCTCGTGGGGTGCCCAGATCCTGGGGCACGCCCACCCGGCGGTGGTCGAGGCCGTCCAGGATGCCGCAACCCGCGGCACGTCGTTCGGGGTCTCCACGACGGCCGAGATCGAATTCGCCGAGCTGATCTGTGAGCTCGTCCCGTCCGTGGAGGTGGTGCGTGTCGTCAACTCGGGGACCGAAGCCACTGCCTCGCTGGTGCGATTGGCCCGCGCCGTCACCGGGCGTCAGGGATTGATCAAATTCGAGGGTTGTTATCACGGGCACGCCGATTCCTTCCTCGTCCGGGCCGGCTCCGGGCTGGCCACATTCGGTGAGCCGTCGAGCCCCGGGGTGCCCGCGGGGACGTTCGCCGCCACCAGGGTCGCCCGCTACAACGACCTGGGCTCGGTGGAGGGCCTTCTCGACGACGGGGTGGCTGCGATCATCGTTGAGCCGGTGGCCGGGAACATGGGATGCGTGCCCCCGGAGCCGGGGTTCCTCGACGGCTTGCGACGTCTGTGCGACGACGCCGGTGCCTTGCTGATCTTCGACGAGGTGATGACCGGCTTCCGGGTCGCCCTCGGAGGGGCGCAGGCCCACTATGACGTGACGCCGGATCTCACCGCCTTGGGCAAGGTGGTGGCAGGGGGGACACCTGGCGCCGCTTATGGCGGGCGGGCCGACTTCATGCGATCCATCGCCCCTGAAGGTCCGGTCTATCAGGCAGGCACCCTGGCCGGGAACCCACTGGTCACCTCCGCCGGGCTCGCCACCCTGAGGTACCTGGCCAGCGATCCCGCTCTCTACCGGCGCTTCGATGAGGCCGGTCAGCGGATCGAGGAAGGGTTGTCGGGGGCGATGTCACGAGCCGGTGTCCCCGGCCTGGTCAACCACGTGGGTGGGATCGTCGGGGTGTTTCTCGGCGTGGAGCAGGTGCGGTCCTGGGACGAGGTCTCTGGCGTCGATCAGGATCTGTTCGGGCGCTTCTTTCGGGCCGCCCTGGAGCGAGGCGTCCTGCTTCCCCCCTCGGCGTTCGAGACCTGGTTCTTGATGGAGACGCACCTAGACGACGACCTCGACTACGTCATCGATGCCTTGGCTGACGCAATCTGGGCTGCGGCGTGAAGAGGCTTCTCGCCGCACTGAGTGGGGAGCCACTCGACCGGCCGCCGATCTGGCTGATGCGCCAGGCCGGTCGTTACCTTCCCGAGTACCGGGAATTGCGAAGCCGGCATCGGTTCGAGGAGGCGATGCAGACCCCCGATCTGGCGGCGGAGATCACCCTGCAGCCGCTGCGTCGCTTTCCGCTCGACGGTGCCATCGTCTTCGCAGACATCATGACCCCGCTCCCGGCCATGGGCGTCGACGTGATCTTCGACCCCGGCCCGCGACTCGATCCCCTCACGATGGCTCGGGTCGCAGATCTGCCAGATCCCGACATGGCCAGGCTCGCACACGTGGGTGAGGCCATCGGGCGGGTCAAGGCAAATCTGGACCGGGACGCGGCAGTGATCGGATTCGCCGGTGCCCCGGTGACCGTTCTCGCCTATCTACTCGAAGGGGGCGGGTCCCAGCATTTCCCCGTCTTCCGAAGTGCCATTCATCGTCACGACGCGGCAACGGCGCTGTCACGTCTTGCCTCCTCCACCCATCGCTACCTGCAGGCACAGGTGAGGGCCGGGGCGGACGTCATCCAGTTGTTCGACACCTGGGCCGGCCTGCTCGATGCCGAGCAGTTCGAGAGATGGGCCCTGCCCAGTGCGCGGGAGGCGCTTTCCGGGATCGAGGTTCCCACCATCTACTTCGCGCCCGGCGGGGCCCACCTGCTCGAGTTGCTTCCCGGTGTGGGGGCCACCGCCTATGGCGTGGACTGGCGGCTCCCCCTCGATGTGGCCTGGAACCGGGTCGGCCCGGATCACCCGATCCAGGGCAATCTGGATCCATCGGTGCTCCTGGCCGGACCGAAGGAAGCAGGGCGAGCGGCGACGGAGTTGCTCGATCGCGTGCGAGGTCGCCCCGGGCACGTTTTCAACCTCGGTCATGGGGTCCTGCCCGGCACTCCCGTGGAGAGCGTGGCCGCCGTCGTGGAGTCGGTGATCGAGCACGCCCACCGACGGTCTGACGAGAAAGTGGGAATCGGGTGAGTGCCCCCGAGACTCTCGAAGGCTGGTTCGCCCTCCACGACCTGAGACGTTTCGATCGGGCTGCCTGGGATCTCATGCCCGCCCCGGATCGAGAGAAGGCGGCTGCGGAAGCCAGAGATCTCATCGCCGACGCCGAAGCCTCGACCGATGGAGGGATCGGCCTGAGCATCACGTACGAGATTGTGGGCCACAAGGCCGATTTGATGATGATTCATCTCCGCCCCGACATGAACCAGCTCCACGATCTGGAGGAGGGCTTCGATCGTTCGATGGTCGGATCGTGCACGTCCCGGGTCTACTCCTATCTCTCCGTGATCGAGGTGAGCCGTCATGCCGCTCCCGAAGGCACCGGCTCCAATGTCGAGGACAGCCCGTACATCCGGGCCCGGCTCTATCCCGAGCTGCCCGAGCACAGTCGGTTCGTCTGCTTCTACCCGATGAGCAAGCGAAGACAGGGCGACGACAACTGGTACCTCCTCGAGGGGAGCGAGAGGGCCGAGCTGATGCGAGCACACGGGCGCACCGGGCGTCGCTACGCGGGGAAGGTGAGCCAGGTCGTGACCGGCTCGATGGGTCTCGACGACTGGGAGTGGGGGGTGACTCTGTTCTCCGACGACCCGCTGCAGTTCAAGAAACTGGTCTACGAGATGAGGTTCGACGAGGTCAGCGCCCGTTTCGCCGAATTTGGCCCGTTCTTCGTCGGCAAGCGGCTTGTGCCCGAAGGTGTGGGAAGGTGGCTCGGTGGCTGACCGAAAGCTGAGCGTGATGCTCGCCGGGTTCGGCGGGCCCGAAGACTTGGGCCAGGTCCCGGAATTCGTGGAGAGTGTGCTGGGCCGGGTCCCACCCGACCACGTGATCCCGGCCGCCGTGCAGCGGTATCGGGCGATAGGAGGAGGGTCACCTCTTCCTGCCACCACCCGACGACAGGCGGCTCTGCTCGAAGAGGAGCTTTCCAGGCGCGGTGTGGCGGCCGAGGTCCACGTGGGGATGCTCCATGCTCGGCCGACCATCGACGATACGGCTCAGCAGATCGCGTCCAATGGGAATGAGCAGGTCGTGGTGATCAGCCTGGCCCCTTATCGATGCGAAGTCTCGACAGACGCGTACGAGGAGGCGGTCAGGCGTGCCCTCGAGGGCTCGGGGGTAGCTCTTCGCTTCACACCAGACTGGAATGCTCACCCTGGGTACATCGAGGCACTCGCCGGGATGCTGAGTGATTCGCTGTCACTGGCACCGACCGGGACCAGGGTCATCTTCTCGGCTCACAGCCTTCCGATGCGAATGATCGAGCAGGGGGACCCTTACGCCGACCAGCTCGCCGAGACTGCTGCGAAGGTGGCGCGGCTACTGGGTCTGGAGGACTGGCGTCTCGCCTATCAGAGCGTGAGTGCGGCGGCTCGCGAGCCGTGGCTGGGGCCCTCGGTCGAAGAGACCATGCAAGAGCTGGCCCGAGAGGGCGCCACCTCCGTGTTGATCGACCCGATCGGCTTCATCGCCGATCACGTCGAGACCCTGTACGACAACGACATCGAGCACAGGGCGGGGGCGGAGGCCATGGGGCTCGAATTCCATCGCTGCCGCTGTCTCAACGAGCACCCCGGGCTGATCGGGAGCCTGGCCGACCTGCTGGACGTCAAGGGAGGATGACGACCGGCACGAAATCGGACGTCGCTGTCGTCGGTGGCGGCATAACCGGCCAGGCTGCTGCGTACCGCCTGAGCCAGGCCGGAGCGCGGGTCACATTGCTCGAAGCCTCGGACCGGCTGGGTGGCATGGTTCACACTGATCACGACGACGGTTTCGTCATCGAGGCCGGGCCCGACAGCTTCGTTACCGGGAAAGGCGCTGTGCTGGGGCTCTGCGACGAGCTCGGGATGGCCGGCGAGGTGATCTCGACCCGACCCGAGCACCGCGGCTCCTCGATCTGGTGGGAGGGGAGGCTGCATCCCCTGCCCGGTGGCTTCCTCCTCATGGTCCCGACCAGTCTTCGCTCCCTACTCGGGTCCACCCTCCTCTCCTGGCGGGGCAAGATGCGAGCCTTGGGCGACCTCTTCCTGCCTCGCCGGCCCGCGGCCGGGGACGAGAGCCTGGAGTCATTCGTCACGCGCCGTCTCGGTCGTGAGGTCCTGGAGAGGATCGCCGAGCCGCTCATCGGCGGCATCCACGCCGCCGAGCCCAAGACGATGAGCCTCCGCGCCGGCTTTCCGAGGTTTCTGGAGATGGAGGAGGCTCATCGCAGCCTGATCCTGGCCGCCCGTGCCGCTCCCACTCCTTCGCCCCACAAGCACAGCCACTTCGCCAGCCTGCGGGAGGGCATGGGCCGCCTGGTGGATGGTTTGGCCGGGGCGTTGGAGGAGGTCGACATCAGAACCGAAACGGCGGCCGTTGAGATCGAACGTGATTCTGCCGACCGCTTCAGCCTGACGTTGGGCAATGGCGCCCTGACCACCTCGGCGGTGGTCCTCGCCGTTCCAGCGCCAGCCGCCGCCCAACTCCTTTCCGGGATGACGCCGAGATCGGCGGAGGCGCTGCGACTCATCGACCAGGTTCCGGGTGCCTCAGCCACCCTCGCCTATCGGGCCGACGCACTGCCACCGCTACCCGGATCGGGCTTCATCGTGCCCTCGGCACAACGTCGACGGATCTCCGGCGTCTCGTTCCTCCACCAGAAGTGGGCGGGGCGGGCTCCCGATGATGGTTATGCCCTGATCCGTGTTTACGTGAGATCCTCACGCGGCACGGCGACGCTCGATCGCGACGTGTATGTGCAGAAGATGGCGATGGAAGAACTCGAACAGATGGTCGGCATCACGGCCACCCCTCTCCGCAGCTGGGTGCGTCGTTGGGATCGTGGGCTTCACCGCTACGACCTCGGTCATCTCGACCGGGTGGCCGAAGCCGAGGCCCATCTCGGCCCCGGACTCTTCATCGCCGGCGGGGGATTCCACGGCATCGGCCTCAACGAGTGCGTCGACTCCGGGATGAGGGCCGCCGACAGTGTCCTGGATAGTCTCTCTGCTGTCGTCTCGGCCACCGCACCAGGAGAGCATCATTAGCGCAACCGAACAGCTGAGCTCGGAGCGGACCTCCGCCGACCGTTTCATGCGTCGGCTGCTTCGTGTCGGCAACGTCGTCGACAAGAACGCCATCCTCGGGGCCCGCCGCAACACCACAGCCGCGATCGTGGTGTCCGGGATTCGCTGCATCATCACCTACCTGCTGATCCCGATCCTGGCCCCCGTCGTCGGTCTGTCAGGGGCGGCCAGTGCTCCGCTCACTATCGCCCTTTCGGTGCTCGCCATCTACATGGGGGTCTCCGGGGTGCGCCGTTTTTGGATCGCCGACCATCGTGCCCGTTGGGCCTACACCGCATTCATCGGCGTGGTGACGATCCTGTTGCTGATCGGGATCGTGGTCGACGTGCGCACCATTCTCTCCGACACCGTCTGATCGAGAGACGGCTAGTCGAGGGTCTGGGCCGAGATCTCGCCGAGACGGGCGATGTTGTGCGTGGCCTCCATGTACCGGATCGAGCCGGTCTTGGAGCGCATGATCACCGAATGGGTCACCACGTGGTCTTCCCGTCGGAACTCGACGGCCTGCAGGTATTCGCCCCCGGTGACCCCCGTGGCGGCGAAGAAGACGTTGTCCGATGCGACCAGGGTGGCGGTGCCCATGACCTGGTCGAGGTCGAGTCCTTCGTCCAACCCGAGTTGACGCTCCTCCGCGCTCCGGGGCCACAGCTTGCACTGGATCTCGCCGCCCATGCACTTAAGAGCCGCAGCCGCGATCACAGCCTCTGGTGAGCCGCCGATGCCGAGCAGGATGTCGGCGGCTGTCTCCTCCTGGGCGGTGGCGATGGCCCCGGCCACATCCCCGTCCCGGATCAGGGAGATCCGGGCGCCGGCCCGGCGCACCCCGTCGATGTAATGCTGGTTTCGGTCTCTGTCCAGTATCAGGACCCTGAGATCGTTGACGTCCTTGCGCTTGGCCTTGGCCACCTGCCGGAGATTGTGCTCCACTGGTGCGTCGAGCTCGACCATCCCGGCGGCCTCGGGGCCGACCGCGATCTTGTCCATGTAAACCAGTGGGCCCGGGGCGTACATCGTTCCACGACCCTCGGCAAGGGCGATCACGGCGATGGCGCCTGGCATGCCCGAAGCCGTGAGGGTGGTCCCGTCCACCGGGTCGACGGCGACGTCCACCACCAGACCGTGGCCGCTGCCCACCCGCTCTCCGTTGTAGAGCATCGGGGCCGAGTCCTTCTCCCCCTCGCCGATGACGACCAGCCCATCGATGTCGAGTGTCGAGAGATGTAGCCGCATCCCGTCGACCGCCGCCTGGTCGGCGGCTTCTTTGTTGCCCCGCCCCAACCAGCGGGCGGCACCCATGGCTGCGGTCTCGGTGACCCGCACCAGGTCGAGACCCAGGTTGCGTTCGACGGGCTCGGGCATCAACCGACCTTGATGACGAGGGCGTCGCCCTGCCCGCCCCCTCCGCAGAGGGTGACGGCGCCGAGGCCGCCCCCCCGAGCCCGGAGGGCGTTGACGAGGCTGACCACTAGACGTGCGCCGGTAGCGCCGATGGGATGGCCCAATGCCACGGCACCACCGTGGACGTTGACCTTGGATTCCGGGATGTCGAGGATCCGCGCCGACCAGAGCGAGACGGCGGCGAATGCCTCGTTGATCTCGATCAGGTCGAGATCGCCAACCTCCAAACCGGCTCGTTTGAGTGCGATCAGAAGTGCCTCGGCGGGACGCTCGTGGAGGGTGGCATCGACGCCGCCGATCTGCCCGTAGCCCAGGATCTCGGCGAGGATCGGCGCGCCGGACGCCTCCGCGGCCTGACGGTCGGCGACGATGACGGCGGCGGCCCCATCAGAGATCTGCGATGCGTTGCCGGCAGTGATCGTCCCGTCCGGGGTGAAGGCGGGCCGGAGGGCCCCCAAGGATTGGGTCGTTGTGTCTTCCCTGAGGCCTTCATCCCGATCCACCACGATCGGATCGGCCTTTGCCCTGTGCACGGTGACAGGGACGATCTCGTCCGCCAAGATCCCAGCAGCGGTGGCCTCCTCGGCGCGCTGATGGCTCCGGGCCGCCCACATGTCTTGTTCTTCCCGGGAAATCCCCAGCCGCTGGTTCTTCAGGTCGGAGGACTCGCCCATCGTGCAGTGATCGAACGCACAGAAGAGGCCGTCGTGCTGCATCACGTCGACCATCTCGACGTTGCCGATCCTCGCTCCCCATCTCAGCTCCCTGACGACATGGGGGGCGTTGGACATGCTCTCCATCCCGCCCGCGACCGCGAACTTCGTGTCGCCGGCCCGGACCCCCCGCTCCGCAAGCCCGATTGCCGACAAACCCGATAGGCACACCTTGTTGATCGTCACCGACGGCACCGTCATCGGTAGACCCCCCCGCACCGCTGCCTGACGGGCCGTGATTTGGCCCTCTCCCGCCTGGAGCACGTGTCCGAACAGGACCTCGTCGACTGCGCCGGGGTCGATCTGACTCCGCTCGATGGCGGTTGCGATGGCGAGGCCACCGAGCTCCACTGCTCGCAACGGGGCGAGGGCGCCGCCGTATCTGCCGATGGGAGTGCGGGCGATCCCGGTCAGGACTGGATTGGTCACCGGGATGATGCTACCGGCGACGGCATTTAGCCTCCTGCCGGTGAAACTCCTGAATCTGGACCACGTCGGCATCGCGGTGACCGACTTGGAGACGGCACTGGACGGGTACCAGGCGCGTTACGGGGTGGGCCCTCTCTACCGGGAGGTAGTCGAGGCACAAGGGGTCGAGGAGGCGATGATCCCGGTGGGTGGCTCCTTCGTGCAGCTGCTCCAGCCACTTGCGGCGGACACCCCGGTCGGCCGCTTCCTGGAGAAGAGGGGGGAAGGTCTGCACCATGTCGCCTTCATGGTGGCCTCGATCGAGATCGCACTGGAGCACCTGCATCAGCAAGGTGCCCGGCTCATCGACGAGTCGCCGCGACCCGGGGGTCGGGGTGCCCGGATCGCCTTTGTCCACCCGGCCGATCTCGGTGGTACCTTGATCGAGCTGGTGGAGTTACCGGGATGAGCCGCATCGGGCCAAGAGGCATCGAGATCAGAGGCGGGGCCAGCGCGTTCGAAGCGGCCCTGATCGCTGTCGTCCTCGACCGGATCACCGAGGAGGAGCGGGTCTCCCGCCAGGCCCCCAGGGACGGGTCGCGGCCGCTGCCCTCCTGGCTGCTCGCCGGGCGCACCGAGGAGCCGAACATGCCCCGGGATATCGTCAAACCGGTCTGAATTCCCGGGTGCATCCCACGTCGTGAGGGTGAGCCGGCACACCACACGGAGTCAGCCACGGCGCAACAGGTCACGCAGCTCGGGGGCCCGCATCAATGCGGAGGCGCCTAGGAACACCGCGACTGTGGTCAGGCCGCCGATGAGCGCGGCGACCAAGCCTTCGAGAAGGGAAAGGTCAGACCCGTCGAAGAGGGCGGTCACCAGGGGGTAGGCGGCCAGGGTGGCGGCGGTCAGCCCACGAAGGAGCGATGGGACGAGCCCTCGTACTGCAGCCCATCCCGAATCGAGGCCCCAGGCCACGAGCAGCGCAATGGCGTATGCGGTCATGACCACGGTGGAAGCGAGGGCGAAGCCCTCGACGCCCAAGACGTCGTACAAGAGGAGCCAGACCGGGATGGCCACCATTGTCCCCACGGTCCCGATCAGGACGACCCGCCACATCATTCGTTTGGCGTAGAAATGCCTGGAGAGGATTTGGTGGAGCCCCCAGGCGGGGATGGAGAAGGCGTAGATGACGAGGAGCCCGGCAACGAGCTCGCCGTCGGTGGCGCTGAACTCGCCGTATTGGTAGAGGAGGCGGACTAGGGGACGGGCCAGCACGACCAGGGCCGCGGTGGCTCCTGCGGCGACGAACACGGTGTTGCGAGCAGCGCGCCCAGTGGTGCGGATGAGCCCGTCGATATCTCCCCCTGCGGCGAGGCGGGCCAGGAAGGGGAATGCGGCGACACCCGCAGCCTGGGCGATCACCCCGACCGGGACCATGTTGAGTTGGCGGGCGAAGCTGAGGGCGGAGGTGGCACCGACGTCCACCTGGCCAAAGAAGCGGACGAACTGCTCGTCGAGGACGGCGATGGACTGACCCAGCATCAACGGCAGGGCCAGTAGCAAGTACTCCTTGACCGAAGACCCGCCGGCGGGCACATCGGTGAACCATGTCCCTGTGCGACGTGCCCCGGCCCACTGCAAACCGAAGTTGCCCACCGCCGAGCCGATCACCGCGCCCCAGAGAAACCCCTCCGGGCCGGTCTCGCCCATCGCGGAGCCGATCAGGCCGCCTGCGATGATCCCCAGGTTGTACACGATCGGTGCCAGGGCGGGGACGGCGAATCGACGGTGGGTGTATTGCACCGCCATGAGGAGTGCCCCCACCACCAGAAAGACCTGAGCAGGGAGGACGATGCGGGTGAGGGAGACGAGCCGGTCGGGATCCGGGACCTCGGGGAAGACGAGGGACACCAAAGGCCCTGCCCCTACCCACATCACGACCGTGAGCCCGACGATGGCGAGTGCCACGAACCGGAACACCGAGGTGAACGCCCGGCTCGCCGCGGCGGGATCTCCCTGTTCCAGATGGCGGCTCAGGATCGGGATGAGGGTGATGGTGAGGAAGGCGCCTGCCAGCAGGTAATTGAGGAAGTCGGGGATCAGGAACGCCTGCCGGTAGAGATCGCCCTCGGCGTTGACCCCGATCAACGCGGCCAGGATGGCCTCTCTGGCCAGGCCGAGGAAGCGGGAGATGAGCACGCTGGCTGAGACGACCGCAGCCGCTGCGCCCATCTTCATCGGCCGGCTCACGATCCCGGCCTCCGGTCGCGCAGGTCCTCGAGGACGGATTCGGGCACCTCCAGATCCCCATAGCCACGCCCGAGCTCGAGCCCTTCTTTATAGGTGCCGTGGTAGTCGCTCCCACCGGACACAGTCAGCCCGAAACGACGGGCCAGGTCGGTGTATCCCTCCCGTTCGTGACGGTGATAGGCGGCGTACACCGTTTCCATCCCGATCAGCCCGGCAGACAGCAGCCGGTCGAGCATCTCTGCCATCTCGTCGGCCCGATTGATGCCCAGGGTGTGGGGATGGGCAAGCACGGGCACACCACCGGACTGCACAGCCAGCCCGATAGCCTCTTCCGGCTCGAGACGGGGGCGGCCGGCGTAGGCCGGCTTCCCTGCCGACAGCCAGAGGTCGAACGCCTCCGGTCCCGACTTGACATAGCCATGCCGGACCATGACCTCTGCGATGTGGGGGCGACCCACCGAGCCACCACCTGCCACCGCCAGGACATCCTCCATGGCGATCGGCATGCCGAGACCTGCCAGGAGGTCGACTATCGCCTGATTACGGGCGGTTCGGCCTAGTTGGAGGGAGGGCAATCTGTCTTGGAGCGGCCCGGATGTTGGCTCGAGCCACAGAACGACCAGGTGCATCCCGCCCAGGTACTCGAGCGAAATCTCGGTGCCCGGCACCAACTCGATCCCCACCCGCTCGGCGGCGGCGCGGGCCGCCTCGATCCCCTCCAAGGTGTCGTGATCGGTGATGGCGATAGCGGTCAATCCCATCGCCGCGGCCTTCTCGACGAGAAAGGCCGGATCGTCCGACCCGTCGGAGGCCGTGGAGTGGGTGTGTAGGTCTACGGCCATTTGGTTCTCAGCCCAGGATGATGGCCTGTGCCGCTCTCACGGGCTGGTTACTTCGACCGTTGCCCTCTCGATGTAGACCGTCTCCAGGGGAAGGCTTTGCCCGGTCGAGCCGGGTCGTACCGCCGTCTCGACGCCGGCGATTCCCTCGAGCGTCTCCTGACCCGAGGTCACCTCCCCCAGCAAGTTGAACTGTGGGTTCAGCGCCGCGGCGCCCTCCCCGGTCAGGATGAAGAATCGGCTCCCGGTCGTGCCCCTGCCGACATTGTCCATAAGCACCATGCCGGGGGTGTATTCGAAGTCGCCGGCCGGGAACTCATCCGGAATCAGATAGCCCGGGCCCCCTTGGCCGTTGGCTTCGGGATCGCCGGAGAAGACCCTGAACCCTTCCTCGATCCGGTGGAAGACCTGGCCGTCGAAGAAGCCCTCGCGAGCGAGGAAGACGAAGGAGTTGGCCGTCTGGGGTGAGCCGACCGGGTCCAGGTCCATCACGATCTCACCGCACGATGTCTCGAGGGTCACGGTCACTGTGGAGCCGGCGGTCACGTCATCTTGTGGTTCCGGCGCATCGAAGCTCAGGACCGGCTCGGGCTCCGGCGCCTCGGCGTCACATGCGGTCGGCTGGCCGAGAAAGTCCTCGTAACTCCCGGGCAGGTCGCCCTCCTCACCGCCGAAGAGGGTCCCGACGACGAATAGCCCCACAACCACCAGACCGAACAGGAAAGCCATTCCCAGCCGGCGACCCAGCTCCTTGCGGGCCTCCTGTTTCTTCTCGGCTTCTCTCTTGGCGGCGCGTTGCTCCTTCTGACGCCGGCGTCTGTCGGTCATGGCGGAGCGACTCTAGGCAGCGCCGTTCCCCAATCCCGAGCCGGTGTTCGTGTTTGGGTGGAAAAGCATTCAAACTGTGTTCGACATGTCGCTCGTGGTCCAGAAATTCGGTGGGACATCCCTTGCCGACGTCGCCCGCATCGAGGCTGTCGCCGATCGGGTGGAGTCGACTCGGGGCGAGGGCCACGACCTGGTGGTGGTGGTCTCGGCAATGGGCCAGACGACGGACGAGTTGGTCGATCTGGCCGGGGAACTGAGCGAGGACCCATCTCCCAGGGAGATGGACATGCTCCTCAGCGCCGGCGAGCGGATCTCGATGGCTTTGCTCTCGATCGCCCTGAACTCCCGGGGAATCCCCGCGGTCAGCTTCACCGGGTCACAGGCAGGGATTCTCACCGACTCTTCGCATGGGTCGGCGAAGATCCTGGACATCAAGGGGACCCGGGTCAGCGACAGCCTGGCACAAGGCAAGGTCGTGATCGTGGCCGGCTTCCAGGGTGTCGATCCTTCGTCGAAGGAGATCACGACCCTGGGCCGGGGAGGGTCCGACGCCACGGCCGTCGCCCTGGCCGCCGCCCTTGGAGCCGACAGCGTGGAGGTCTTCACCGATGTCGATGGGGTGTTCACCGCCGATCCTCGAATCGTCCCCGAGGCCAGAAAGCTCGATGAGGTCCCTTTCGACGAGATGCTGGAGCTCTCCGCATCGGGCGCCGGGGTCCTGATGTCGAGGGCGGTCGAGTTCGGCCGCCGCTTCGAGATCCCGATCCATGTGCGCTCCTCCTTTCACGATGGGGAGGGGACGTGGGTCCGTGAGTCGCCGATGGAGCAAGCGATCATCAGTGGAATCGCCCATGATCGGTCCGAGGCGAAAGTCACCGTCAACCGAGTCTCCGACCGCCCGGGTGTGGCGGCTGCCCTGTTCGGCTCCCTCGCCGCCGCCGGGGTCAACGTCGACATGATCGTCCAGAATGTCTCACACGACGGGAGCACCGATATCAGCTTCACCGTCCCCCGGGCCAACCTGGTGGACGCCGAGCGCATCTCGAAGCAGGTGGCCGGTGAGATCGAAGCCGAGTCGGTCGATGTGGACGCGGACATCGCCAAGGTCTCCCTCGTGGGGGCGGGCATGAAGTCGCATCCAGGCGTGGCCGCCAAGGTATTCGAGACGCTTGCTTCGGCTGGGATCAACATCGAAATGATCTCGACGTCGACAATCCGCATCTCGTGTGTGGTCAGGTCGGACGAGGTTGACGCCGCGGTCAAAGCCCTGCATGCCGCTTTCGACCCACCCACCCTCTACGAGGAGGTTGGGGTTTGAGTGATCGGGTGGTTGCGGTTGTCGGGGCCACGGGAGCGGTCGGCCGGACCATGACGGCCATCCTCGAATCACGCAGTTTTCCGCTCGGCTCCCTGCGTCTGCTTGCCTCCGAGCGCTCCACCGGCTCGGTGGTGAAGACCCGGTGGGGTGAGGTCGAAGTGGAGAACCTGTCGATGGCGGACCCGGCCGGGATCGACATCGCCTTGTTCTCCGCCGGCGGTGACCGGTCCCGGGATCACGCCCCGGCCTTCGCCGAGGCGGGAGCGGTCGTCATCGACAACTCTTCAGCTTTCCGGATGGACCCGTCGGTCCCCCTCGTGGTGGCCGGTGTCAACGACGCCGCGGTGGGATCGCATCGGGGGATCATCGCCAACCCGAACTGCACCACGATGGCTCTGATGATGGCGGCCGGGCCCCTTCACCGGGCCGCCGGGCTGAGGACGATGGTGGCCACGTCGTATCAGTCGGTCTCCGGCTCGGGACAACAGGGTGTCGTCGAGCTCATCGAGCAGACGGATCTCCTCCGTCCCGACCTCGAGTCTTTGATGAACGGGGCCTGGGAGGACCCGAGACCCTCGCTCTACGCCCGGCCCATCGGCTTCAACGTCCTTCCTTACGCCGGTTCGGAAACCGAGCAGGGCTACACCGACGAGGAGTGGAAGCTGGTCAACGAGTCGAGGAAGATCCTCGACATCCCCGATCTCCTCGTCGAGCCGACCTGTGTCCGCGTCCCGACCCTGGTCGGGCATGGTGTGGCCGCATCACTCCGATTCGAGAGGCCGGTCGACCCCGATGAGGCGGCGGCGATCCTCACCTCTGCCCCCGGCCTGCAGGTGTGGACCGACAAGGTGCCGACCCCACTGGATTCGGCCGGCATCGACGACGTCCTGGTGGGAAGGATCAGGCCGACCCTGGGCCAGCCCGGGGGGATCAACCTATGGGTCGTTGGTGACAACCTGCGCAAGGGGGCCGCGCTGAACGCGGTCCAGATCGCCGAACTGCTCTAGCCGGACCTACCCGTCTGCGTCACTGCGGAGCAGGGCCGACATACGCCGCCGCAGGATGGGTGGGGCGTTTCTCAGTCCGAGATCGAGCGCGAAATGGGCGTCGTCGGTGACGTCGAGGATGATCTCCTCACCTTCCGCACGGACATGGAAACCGTCAGGCATCGCCGAGACCCGAACCTGGTCGCGGGCCCAGTCGCCGACTTCGATGTTCCCGGCCGTCATCGTGAGACGGTCGTCGGTCAGGTCGACGACGACGTGGATCGGGGCATCGTCGCTGCCGCTCAGCCTGAGCTGGGCGTCGTAGGCGGTCATCCCATCCTCCTGTGGCTGTCTTTGCCTATCCATCAGCGTATGCCGCTTTTCCCGGTTGGGAAGGGGGTTATGTCGGATGTGATCGAGTGGGCTAGCGCGATTGGCCGGCCTACCATTCGGCCCTCATTCGGGACGTGGCGCAGTTTGGTAGCGCGCAGCGTTCGGGACGCTGAGGTCGTGGGTTCGAATCCCGCCGTCCCGACTCAGAAACCCCAGGTCAGGGTCGTTCGAGAGGACGGCCCTGATTTTGTCCGGGGCCCCCATCGCACACCCAGCGCACAGGCAGGAAGTACCACCTGCTGTAGGCAGGGGCGGAACGGCAGTGGCTGCGTCTCCGAAGAAGGCGGTTCAAGGTCAAGGCGCCTCTGCCGGAGGATCCAGGGCGAGCTCCCACGGTGTTTGCCGCGTTAACGGCAAACGCGGTTACAGTGTGAGTTACAGTCTTATGGTGTTAAGGAGACAGAAAATGGCACGAGGGCCGAACCGACCCCACCCTGCGTATCCGTTGAGCGATGCGGAGGCCTTCGCACAACTCATACGCGATACGAACGCTGGGCGCCCAATGAACCGCGTCCTCCTGGCACAGGCCGCGGGGACCAAACCGTCCAGTAGTCGTTGGCGCAACCTCGTGATCGCATCGACCCGGTACGGGCTCACGAGCGGCAACTACAACGCCGATTCAATCGCGCTTACACCGCTCGGTGAGTCGATCACTGCCCCCCGCAATGCAGCCGAGCGAAGCGAATCGCGCCGCCAGGCTTTTCGATCAGTTCCCATCTTCGCCGATCTCCTTCAGTACTACTCAAACAACAAGGTGCCCGAGCGTGCGTTCCTCAAGAACACTCTTGAGAGGGAACCATTCGGAATCGATCCAAGCTGGTCAGAGGAGGTCGCCGATCTCTTCTTAAGTGAAGGTCAGCATGTCGGACTCGTCCGTGAGATCAGCGGCTCGCTTTATGTAGTCAGCGAAGCCAGCGAGGCCGTGGTCCAGGAGCCATCCGAGTTCGAGGTCGACGAAGACCTAGAGAACGACGGCGATGTTGATCAGGACAATGGTTCTGCCTCGGAGAGCGAGACTCCGCCAAGTCCTCTGCCCTCCGCGGAAGAACGAACTCGTCCCATGCAGATCTTCGTGGCACATGGCAAACGGCGGAAGCCACTTGAACAGTTAACGAAGATCCTCAATGAGTGGAAAGTGCCATTTCTGGTCGCGGTGGATGAGCCCAACGCCGGGCGACCAATCTCGTCGAAGGTCGCAGACCTAATGAATGCCTGTACTGCTGGCATATTCATTTTCACTCGAGACACGGAGTTCACCGACGGAGACAGCAACGTTGTATACCG
>JBMDXS010000107.1:0-4101 GCA_048595045.1 Acidimicrobiia bacterium | reverse complement strand
CACGGCCGCCGTCCTCGGTGGCATCGGCAACATCGTCGGGGCAATGCTCGGTGGAGTCAGCTTGGGCATCTTCGAGTCGGTCGGCCCCAGCCTGGTCTTGGCCGGATATGAAATCCCCGCCTTCAGCCAGCTCAAAGACGTCGTGGCCTATGCCGCCCTGGTCCTGGTCCTGATCTTCCGCCCCACCGGAATCCTTGGCGAGCGTCTGGCCGAGGAGAGGACCTAACGGATGTCACAAGTCGTGGATGCTCCGGTACCGGTCGAGGTCGAGTTGAGGCCCGCCCCTCCCCTGGACATGAGGCGGGCGGTGAAGCTGGGCCTGTCCGGCGGGGTGGCCATGGTCCTGGTCTGCGCCATCGGCATGGTGGCCGCATTTCAGCCCCGGATGCTCATCGACCCCATCCTGCCCATGGGAACGTTCTTCCTCTATCTGCTGCCCTTCATCTTCGGCTGGATGGCAAGCCAGCCCCCGCCCACCCTCGAGGGCTTCGAGCCGGCCAAGACCGGGGCGAGGAACATCCTGGCCGGAGCTCTTGCCGGCGTCCTCGGCGGCCTGTGCGTCGGCCTCCTCCTCATCGTCATCACTACCTGGGACCTGCGTGGCGTTTTCATCAATCTCTCCCCCCAACTGGCCGAGATCATCAGCTTCGGCCTCCCGGTCGTCGCAGCCATCCCCGTCATCGCGTTGGTGGCGGGCGCCGTCGGGGCGTTGGGAGGCGCCATCCATCTCCTATCGACCCGTCTTCGTCGGGCGTTGCTGTCCGCCCTGGCTTGGGTCCTGGTCTTCTCTCTGTTCACCGACATCTTCGGCCAGCTCTTCGCCGGTCTCAGTCTCGAGCTCCTGATCGACTTCCTCTACACGGGGCGAGGTGGGCCACTGACCATCACCGGGGCGATCGTCGTCTTCGCCGTCTTCTTCGCCCTCTACTGGTGGCTCGGGGGCCGGGAGAACACGCTACGACAACGGGTGCAGGCCATGCCCCGCGATCGACGCTCCCGCTGGCAGATCGGAGCGGCAGTCATCATCCTGGTGGTCCTCTACTTCGTACCGCGGATCATGGGCCCCTTCGTCAGCCAGATCCTGGTCACCGCCGGCATCTATCTGCTCATGGCTTTGGGCCTGAACATCGTGGTGGGATACGCCGGTCTGCTCGACCTGGGCTACGTGGCTTTCTTCGCCGTCGGCGCCTACAGCACGGCCATCCTGACTTCTCCCCAGTCCCCGGCGTTCTCACCAGAGATATCGGTGCTCGCCTCCATCCCCTTCGTCATGATCGCTGCCGCTATCGCAGGGATCCTCGTCGCAACACCGGTGATACGCATGCGCGGTGACTATCTCGCCATCGTGACCCTCGGCTTTGGGGAGATCGCTCGGATCCTGCTCAACTCCGAATGGCTGGCCCCCTATTTCGGAGGAGCCCAGGGCATAACCAACATCCCCGACCTCCAGGTCGGGCCACTGACGTTCTCCACGCCCCAGGATTACTTCTACCCGGTTTTCCTCTTCGTCGTACTCGCCGCCTATATCACCTACGCGGTGCAGAACTCGCGATGGGGACGGGCCTGGATGGCTATGAGAGAAGACGAGTCGGTAGCCGAGGCGATGGGGGTGAACATCGTCACTGCCAAGCTGTCCGCCTTCGTGGTGGGCGCCATCCTGGCCAGCTTCGGCGGCTCACTCTTCGCTGCTCAGATCGGCTCGGTCTTTCCCCACACCTTCGACATCGTGGTCTCGATCACCGTCCTCGTGATCATCATCGTGGGCGGCATGGGAAGCGTCCCCGGCGTGGTCCTGGGCGCCATCGTCTTGATCGTGCTCCCCAATCTGCTCCGCGAGTTCTCCGAATACCAGTTCCTGTTCTATGGCGTTCTCCTCATCGTGATGATGCTGAAGCGGCCCGAGGGCTTCATACCGAGCAAGAGGCGAGCCCAGGAGCTTCACTCCGAGGAGATGGCACAGGACGCGTGGCTGGAGATATACGGGGAGAAGGGCCAGCCCGAGCAGGTGCCCGAGGGCGCAGTCTGATGGCCTTTCTGGAGATCCAGGGCCTGAGCAAGTCCTTCGGGGGCCTCCGGGCCATCAACGGGCTCGACTTACACGTGGACGAAGGCGAAGTGGTCAGTGTCATCGGGCCCAACGGCGCGGGCAAGACCACCTTCTTCAACTTGATGACGGGCATGGAGACACCCGACGAGGGGTCGATCACCTTCGACGGCCAAGAGCTGGTGGGGCTGCGTCCCAATCAGATCCTTCAGCTGGGCATGGCCCGCACCTTCCAGAACGTGCGACTGTTCCCAGCCATGACCGTCCTCGAGAATGTCATGGTGGGCCAGCACGCCCGAACCAGGGCCGGGTTGTTCGGGGCGATCTTCAAGACTCCGTCGCAGCGTCGCGAGGAAAGGGAGATCGAGGAGCGGTCGAAGGAGGTTCTGTCCTTCTTTGGCACCCGGCTCGCCGGGTACCGCCACGACCAATTGTCCATGGTCCTCTCCTATGCGAACCGGCGCCGCCTCGAGATCGCCCGGGCCATGGCAACCAGCCCCAGGCTCCTCCTGCTCGACGAGCCGACGGCGGGGATGAACCCAAGAGAGACCATCGAGCTCACCGAGCTGATCGGAAGGCTTCGCAGTGAACGGGCCTACACCATCGTGCTCATCGAGCACGACATGCAGGTGGTTCGCAATGTCTCAGACCGGGTAGTGGTGCTCGACCACGGCGTGAAGCTGACCGAGGGCACCTATGACGAGGTTTCGACCAACGAGAACGTGATCGAGGCGTATCTGGGGAGGCCGGCGGAGATGGGGGCATGACCGGCAACGGGGCCACTCCCATCCTATCCCTGAAAGGGGTCAACACCCACTACGGGGCGGCCCACATCCTGAAGGACGTGGAGATAGACATCTATCCGGGAGAGATGGTCTGCCTGCTCGGCGGAAACGCCTCGGGCAAGACCACCACCTTGAAAACCATGCTCGGTTACCTCAAGCCGTCTTCGGGAGCCGTGTTCATGGACGGAGAGAACGTGAATGGTTGGAGCACGGCCGACCGAGTGAGTCACGGGCTGACCATGGTCCCGGAAAACCGGCGGCTCTTCAAGCGGATGACGGTGAAGGAGAATCTCGAGATCGGGGCCTATCTCCGTGAGGGTGAGACTCTGGACGACGACTACGAGAGGGTCTTCGAGATGTTCCCTCGGGTCAAGGAGCGACTCAGCCAGAAAGCAGGCACACTTTCCGGCGGAGAGCAGCAGATGGTGGCGATGGGCAGGGCGTTGATGGCCCAGCCCAAGGTCCTTCTCATGGACGAGCCTTCGATGGGCCTCGCTCCGGTCCTGGTGGCTCAGAACTTCGAGATCATCGAGCAGATCAACAAGGCCGGGGTGACGGTCTTCGTCGTAGAGCAGAACGCCAACATGGCCCTGTCCATCGCAGACCGGGGATACGTCCTCCAGACCGGCCAGATCGTGCTCAGCGACACCGCCGAAGCACTGCAGGCCAATCCGCAGATGCGGGCCGCCTACCTCGGTGACGTCTGAGCTCTAGAAGCCCCCTCCGTCCCGGCGTTCCGCCGGGCCACCTCCCCCAACGTCGCTGACGCTCCTGGGGGCGGAAACGCCACCGCTGTCCCGGCCCTCGGACGGGCCACCTCCCGCAACGTCGCTGACGCTCCTGGGGGCGGAAACGCCACCGCTGTCCCGGCCCTCGGACGGGCCACCTCCCGCAACGTCGCCGACGCTCCTGGGGGAGGAAACCTCGTCGACAGGTTGTAGCTCCTGGGTGTCGAACAGCCTGGTCTGATTGGGCTGACGTCGTCTGATCCCGGCGATGCGCTCGGGCGGGTCGGTGTACTCGATCATTTGCTGGCTGGCCTCCCCCCAGGTCTCACCGAGGACCCGGGTCCGCCACAGGTGCCCCACGATGATCCTGATGGCCGCAGTCATCGGGACGGCGACCAGGACACCGAGCAGCCCGGCCACAGTCCCACCGATGATCAGGGCGAGGACGATCACGAGCGGGGAGAGATTGACCCTGGTCCGCTGCACCAGAGGGGTGATCACGTGATTGTCCACCTGCTGGATCGCGATCATGATCAGCACCGCC
>JBMDXS010000106.1:0-1677 GCA_048595045.1 Acidimicrobiia bacterium | reverse complement strand
AGCCATCGCGGCGCGGGCGCCGACGAGGGTGAAGCATTCTGGCTTGGCGGTGGCGCCGCGATCGACGAAGCCGAGATCGTGGAGGAGCGACGCAATCCACAGGAGCTCTTCGTCGAAGCTGATCCGGTCGTGGGCAGCGAGAATGGTGGCCCAGACGTACGAGCGTTGAGAGTGGACGAAAACCACGGGTGGGGTCTGCTCGGCGCACAGCCTTTCCGCGTCGCGACAGGCCAGTGAATCTGGAATGCGTAACTGGCCGAGGTCGATCTTCGCCAAGCGGTCTCGGCCGACGTCGAGCCGCCGAAGGAACCGATCCGGCCATGATCGCGATTCGATCAGCAATCCTTGGGCGACCAGTTGGAGCCGGTCGCGGAGTGACAACCGCCCGCCGGTGCGCCTCGTCCAGTCGAGCGTTCCGACGGTCGCGGGCCGCATCGGCTCGTTACCCACTGATTTCAACGTACACCCGTTCTCATGGCCCCCTCCTCCATGAACAATCTCGGGATCCCGTCGGAGTGCAACGCGAAGGCTCCGGGTGCCCCTCCCGAGTGGTAGAGGCGCAGGGGCCAGGGATATAGGCCCACATCACATCGCCCCCGGCCAACCGAGCTGACGGGCGTCCTCGAAGTGCCGAAGCGTGTCACGCTCCCGGCGTTCAGAGTGCATCACCGAGCGAAGAGCTGCAGGTGGTTGTCCTCGACCACGGTGGCCACGACAATGTGGCCGGTGCCAGCCCGACATGCCGAGGATCCAGGGCTCTGGGGGGAGCACGGGCGCCGACGACCATTCGAGATGTCGGCCGACTGGGTGCTCACCGCGGTCCACACCGACCCGCGGTGCGATACCGGCGACCAGTGGTTCGAGTTCACCGGGACTGGTCACGGCGCCGATGTGGGCGCCTGCAGGCTCTACGCTGCCCACTGCACCCGTCTGGCGGAACCGCCGGAGTGCACCAGTTGGTACAACGGCGTGTGGTCGATCACGACCGAGGATGGCGATGTCATCAACATCACCTTCCACGGCAGGTGGCTCCAACCAGGCCGCGCAAGCGAAGGTCTAGATGTCATGACGGTCGTCGGCGGTACAGGCCGGTTCGATCGCGCCACGGGGGAGATGGAGGGGGAGCTCTACCCCGACTGGCGCGAGTGGCCACCGACGTTGACGATCAGGCAAACCATTCGAGGTTGGATCAGGTATTGAGGCCGACCCCACGCGAGCCCAGAGCACGCGACCGAGCTCCTATCGGGTTGGACCGGTCCAGCCGGAGTGCCCCGGGTGCTGCCGTGGGCCTGGTGGCCGGCCTCGCCCTCCTGCTCCTGACGCTGCCGGTCCTACCCGACTCCTGGACGGACTGCTGGGTGGGCCTCCACCCGTGAGGCGGGAGGCTCGAGTCCGGGCGGAGGGTATGGGATTCGGTTGTGGGCGGCCATCTGAGACTGCCCGCTGGTGGCCAGTGGGTGCCCAATGACGGCCACTACGGAGTGTGATCGGCGTCTTCGACGACGTCGCTCCCGGACTCGGCGTTGAGGGGCACCCGTGGCGACGTATCACACTTCGTGATACAGTCTCGGGATGGCGCAAGCGATCTCGGTCAGACTCGATGACGAAGCCGAGCGGGCCCTTCGCTCGCTGGAGGCGGCAGGGCTGTCACGATCGGAGGCGATCCGATCAGCACTG
>JBMDXS010000105.1:0-27726 GCA_048595045.1 Acidimicrobiia bacterium | reverse complement strand
GATTCACCCCACACCCACACCCCCACAACGGGGCGAATCCGATTCACCCGCAATACAGACCGGGGCCCACCCACCGAGGGATGAGTTAAGTTCGCTACCCATGATCACCCGTCGTTTCATCCAATGTGACGTCTTCAGCCCGGTTCCGACCCAGGGCAATGGCCTGGCGGTGGTGGTCGATGGGGACGGTCTCGCCGACGATGCGATGCAGGGCTTCGCGGCATGGACCAACCTGGCCGAGACCACATTCCTGCTTTCGCCGGATGACCCCGTGGCCGATTATCGGGTCCGCATATTCACGCCGTATCAGGAGCTGCCCTTCGCCGGGCACCCGACCCTCGGCAGCTGCCGAGCCTGGCTCCACACCGGCGGCCGGGTCAAGGAACCGGGCGTCGCCCGCCAGGAGTGCGGCGTCGGCATCGTCGAGATCGACATCACGGGAGAGCGGCTCGCCTTCTCCGCTCCGCCTACGGCGATCACACCCCTCCCCGGCGATCGGCTCGACGCAATCGTCGCCAACCTCGGCATACCGCCCCAGACGGTCGTTGACTCCACCAGGCTCGACAACGGGCCGGTATGGCAGGTGCTGGAACTGGGCTCGGCCGAGGATGTGCTCACCGTCGACGCGGGCCGGGCGCACTGGGAGCCTCTGGAGTTCGTCGGGTTGCTCGGGGTACAGCCGTCTGGCTCGGACAGCCATTACGAGGTGCGGATGCTGGCCTCCAATGGTGTCGAAGACCCGATAACCGGCTCGTTGAACGCGGCCCTCGCCTTCTGGCTGCGTGACCAGGGTCGGCTGGATGATCCGCTGGTCATCTCCCAGGGAACCGCCATCAGACGACATGGACGGGTCGATGTCCGGCCCGAGGGCGATCGCATCCTCGTCGGTGGCGACACCCACGTCCTCATCGAGGGCACGGTCGACATCTGAGCAGTGAACAGAGCGGCACATCTCGACGAGCGCTTCATCGGCGACAGCCTCGACCTCGAGGTCTGGTTCCCGTACTACTTGCCCCACTGGAGCTCGCGTGAGCGATCGGCGGCGAGCCATTACGTCCGCGACGGTGAGCTCCGCCTGATGATCCCTATCGACCAGCCGCTCTGGTGCCCCGACCGGCATGACGAGCCCATTCGAGTCTCGGGTATCCAATCGGGGAGCTTCTCAGGGCCGGTGGGCTCGACGATCGGCCCGCAGCCGTTCAAGGAGGGCCTGACGGTGAGCGAGGAGCAACCGGTGTTCTCGGGCTACACGCCCCACTTCGGCCGGATCGAGGTGGGCATGCGTGGGGTGCTCACGCCTCGCTCCATGTTCGGGGTCTGGCTGGCAGGGATCGAAGATCGACCCGAACGATCAGGTGAGATCCTGATCGCCGAGGTCTTCGGAGACGCCATCGAGGACGGCTCGGCCGCGGTGGGGATGGGGACCCGTAGCTTCCGCGACCCGAGCCTCGCCGGCGACTTCTCGGCGCCGTGTCTGGAGATCGATGTGTCAGAGCATCATGTCTACACGGCGGCATGGAGACGCGATTCGGTCGAGTTGTCCGTCGACGACGTGACGGTGCGCCGGATCAGCGAGGCGCCCCACTATCCCATGCAGCTGATGATCGCCGTATTCGACTTCCCGGGGCGAGACCCCTCCGGGGAATGGGGCGATCACGTCCCGGAGCTGATCGTCTCCTCGGTCATAGGGTCTCCCCTCTCCTGAACCAAGAGCCAGTCCACCGCCACCCAGGACGCCCCGTCCCAGATCAACGGGTTGAGCTCGACCTCCACCAGCCCCGAACCTGCGACGCCCCGGGAGACCAGGCTCACGATCCGGGCGAGCGCATAGACGTCGGAGGGTGGTGATCCGCGGTATCCGTCGAGAAGGGCGCGGCCGCGCATCCGGTCGATCATTGCCACCGCACCTGCTTGGTCGATGGGAGCCGGGGCGAAGACCACGTCGCCGATGAGCTCGGTGAGCACGCCACCGATCCCGACGGAGACCAGCGGCCCGAAGACCTGGTCCACCAGCCCGCCGATGATCATCTCCAACCCGGGCCGATATCGCTCCACTCTCACTCCCCCGACGGAATGCCCGGCGGACGTGGCCGCCTCGGTGACTTCGTCGATCGCTCGAGCCACAGCGGCGGCATCTGCGAGCGCTAGACGAACCCCCCCTACCTCGGTCTTGTGGGCCAGGCCGGTGGCCACCACCTTGACCACCACCGGGTACCCGAGACTCTCGGCGAAGGCTATGGCCTCATCGGAGGTTCGGGCCGTCTCCCCCTCGACCAGGGGCAGCCCCCAGTCCTCGAATCCGGCGTCGATCGGCTCAACCCGCCCGCGTGGCGGCAATTTCGCCAGCCGGCCCAGGCCGGCCAGCGCCCGGATCGCCGCTCTCGGCTCCTCGGTCACCGCGACACCTGCCTCCCTCAGACCGCGTAGTGCTTCCGTCGCCTGATCACCGGCCATCCACAGATGGAGGATCGGGACGACAGTCTCGAGCTCCATGAGCGCCCGCGCCCGCTGGGCCGAGTGGGCGGGCGGATGCGCGGTGGAGACTGCCAGCACCATGTCGTATTCGCCCGATCGGGCGAAGCGGTCGACCACTTCGGCGAAGCGGCCGGGCCCGCCGATGATCCCGCCCATGTCCAGGGGATTGTTGGCCGCTCCCAGGTCGAGCAGGGGTTCGAGCCGGGATTTCAGGTCGGGCCCGGGCTGAGTCAGGTCGAGACCGCACTTCTCGGCCAGGTCGGCGAGATGAATGGCTACACCCCCCGAATGGGTCACGATGGCGACACGATCGCCCACCGGCAGCGGAGCGCGGGCCAGCATCTCGGCGATGTCGTATGCCTCGCCAGGTGTCTCGGCCACCAGCACACCCAGTGAGTCGAGCACACCCTGGAGAACCTCCTCGGGGAGGGCCATCGCCCCGGTGTGGGTGGTCATCAGGGCACGGCCCCGGTCACCGGTGCCGATCCGACAAGCCACCACCGGCTTGCCTCGAGCCATGGCGTCTCGCACCGCCTCGATGAACACGACCCCGTCGCGGACGGTCTCGATCAGGGCGAGTGTCACCCTCACCTCACCGAGGGCAGATACCGCGGAAATGGCCTCACCCAACCTGATGTCGACCTCGTTCCCGGTCGAAACCGACACAGCCAGACCGCCACCCCGGGCCGCGGCCAAATTGTGGATGTAGCTGCCCGTTCCCCCGCTCTGGGTGACCAGACCCACCGGGCCGGATCGGATCTGGTCCGGGGGCCGGTCGAGACAGGTCAGGAAAGAGGCAGCCAATCCGACGGAAGGCCGGATCACCCCCCCGCTGTTGGGGCCCAGCAAGCGTGACCCAACCCTTCCGGCCCGCTCAACGAGGTCGGTTTCGAGTGCCCGCCCGTCGTCTCCAGACTCGCCGAACCCGCCGGCGAACACGAGCAATGCCCCCACCCCCTCGGCGGTCATCGCCACCTCACCCACGGCGTTGGCGGGGACGGCGCACACCACCAGGTCCGGCGGTTCGGGAAGATCACCGAGAGACGAGAAGACCTCCACCCCATCCACGTCGGGGAGACCCGGGTTCACCCCCCAAACCTCGCCCGAAAATGCCAGCTTGCGGAGATTGGCCAGCACCCGGCCGCCGTGTTTGGCCGGGTCGGCCGAGAGCCCGACGATGGCGATCGAAGCCGGGTCGAGCAGTCGATCCAGCCCGCTCATCCGAGTTGGGGGACCACCTCCGTGGCGAACAGCTCCATGCTGTCGCCCTCCCCCATGTCATAGAAGTAGAGGATCATCTCGACGCAACCGGCGGCGGCGAACTCACCCATCTCGTCCACCGCCTGGTCGATGGTTGCGGCGAAGTGCTCACCGGCGAACTCCTTTGGGGTGCAGGAACGGCGCCGGGCGGCCACCTCGAGCTTCCGTTGCAGATCGGCGTCGTCCCGCCCGATCACCGACATCCGATGACAGGAGCGGCCAATCTCGTCGAAGTCACGGCCGACGGCCTCGCAATGGCCTTGTAGCACCCTGGACTTGTGACGGAAGTCATCGATGTCATCGCCGAAGTTGGAGAAGTCCCCGTATCTGGCGACGATCCGCAACGTCCGCTTCTCCCCGCCCCCTGCGATCCACAACGGAGGATGAGGCTGCTGGACCGGCCGGGGCCGGCTGATGGCGCCCTCGACCCGGTAGTGCTTCCCGATGAAGGTGGCCTCGTCCTCGGTCCACATCTCGAGCAAGACCTGAACCGCCTCTTCGAGCATGTCGAGTCTCTCCCCGTCCGACGGGAACGAGTAGCCATACGCTTCGAACTCCTTACTCGACCACCCGGCCCCGATCCCGACGTCGACACGGCCGCCGGATATGACGTCCACATTGGCCGCGATCTTGGCCAGCATGGACGGCGGCCGGTACAGGGCGCAGGTGCACATCTGCCCCAAGCGCGCACGGTTGGTCACCGCGGCGAGGGCAGCCATGAGGGTCCACGCCTCGAACGTGCTCTCCTGTTTGACCACCGGGTGGGTGTGGAAGTGGTCGTAGACCCAGATCGAGTCGTAACCGGAGTCCTCGATCAGGCGGGCGACATCGACGATGCGGTCCCATTGCTCATCCACCGGGATCCCGTCCTGATCGCCCTTCCAGCCCTGTGGCACGAACGTCCCGAAACGCATGAAACCTCAGCTCTCCGGCCAGATCGAGACGATGCCATCGCCGGCCATCCGCCTGACCTCGGCCTCGGCCAGGCCCAGTCTCGTCGTGAGCACCTCGACGGTGTGCTGGCCCAGCATCG
The DNA here is from genome assembly GCA_048595045.1 of Acidimicrobiia bacterium. Lineage (GTDB taxonomy): Bacteria > Actinomycetota > Acidimicrobiia > Spongiisociales > ZC4RG35 > JARDZU01. The sequence continues at coordinate 22,958 of JBMDXS010000105.1, read as the reverse complement.
GTGCCGGCTCGTTGGGCCGCTCCCAATCGCGCCACTTGATCGGGCTGGGCGGGTAGCGGATGTCGCCCAGTGTGGGATGTTTGTAGGTGTCGACCATCCCGCGTGCCAGGACCTGGGGGTCTGTGAACACCTGGGCCATGTCGTTTACGGGGGCGTTCGGGATGTCGTACTCGTCGAGTGTGGCCAGCCACTCGGCGTTCGATCTGGTGTGGAACGCCTCGGAGAGGATGCCCACCACCTCCTCCCGGTTGGCCACCCGGGCCCTGTTGTCCGTGGTCCGGGGATCGTGCTTGAGGTCGGGGCGGCCGATGGCGTCGCAGAGGTTCTGCCAGAACTTCTCGTCACGGGCGGCCACGACGACATATCCGTCGCTGGTCTGGAACGCCTGCCAGGGCACCATGTGGGCATGGGCGGTGCCCAGCCGGGTCAGCTTCCGGCCCGAGTTGAGATGGTCCACGGCGTCATAGGAGAGAAGCGAGACGAGGGTGTCGAGCATGGCCACGTCGGCATGCTCCCCGGTGCCATGCAGCTCACGGCCGACCAGCGCCGCCAGGACCGAGATGCAGGAGTAGATGCCACCGGCGATGTCGGCGATGGGGATCCCGACCCGTGCCGGGTCCCCGTCGGCAGGGCCGGTGATGTCCACATGTCCGCTGTAGGCCTGGACCACGAGATCGAAGGCGGCCTTGTCCTTGGCGGGCCCGTATTCGCCGAACCCGGTCACCGAAGAGGTGATGATGTCCGGGTTCCGCTTCTTCAGGTTGTCGTGATCGATGCCGAGACGGGCCATCACCCCGGGGCGGAAGTTGTCGATGACGACGTCGGCTTGCTCGACCAGTTCGAAGAACATCTCCAGGCCCCTCGGGTCCTTCAGGTCCAGTACCACACTCTTCTTGCCCCGGTTCATGAAGAGATGGATGGCGCTCTCGTCGTGGAGGGGGGCAATCGTGGCATTGCGGGCGGTGTCCCCCGTCTTGGGCTCGATCTTGATGATCTCGGCGCCGAGGTCGGCCAGGATCACCCCACCGAAGTTGCCCGCGATGACCTGCCCCAACTCGAGGATCATCACCCCGGAGAGCATTCCTGTCATTGGGTCCACAGCATCGGGACCACCTGTCCGCTGGCGGCCGACTCGTCGACGGCCCGGGAGATGACCAGCACGTCCATGCCCTCGGCGCCGCTGGCCAGGATCGGGTCCGGCCGCCCGGTGCCGACGCTGTTGATGAAGGCGTGGGTCTCCTCCTGCATCGCCCCGAAGTGCTCTCCCAGGGCCCAGTCGCCCGGCATGTAGGAGCCGAGCATGGCCACGTTCATCGAGGTGTCGGGGGTGTAGGGAGAGGGAACCGGCTGACGCGACGCCATGAGCACGTCGCGGTGGTCGTCCTTCACCGAGATGACCCCGTCCCGGCCGAACAGCTCGAAGTCCATAGAGGCGACGTAGGCGGGCCAGAACTCGGGCAGCTCCCAGCTCACTCCCAGGTTGGCCACCATCCCGTCGTCGTAGGTGAGGACACACCATGTGGAGTCGAGGGCGCCGAACTCGTCATGGATCCGGCCCTTGTTCGACCCGGCGGCGTAGGCGGTGGCGGGCAGCTTCCCACCCAGGTACCAGGTGAGGAGGTCGAAGAGGTAAGTCATCGTGTTCACCGACGGGGTGGTGGTCCCCGCCCGGGAGATGACCGATCGAGCCACGGCCTGGGTGAGGTAGATCGTGGCCTTGGCCGAGGTTACGTCGCCGACGTAACCCTGGAGCACGTGCTCCTTGATCGCCAGGTAGCGGCGGCGGAAGCGCTGGGTGAAGCCGGTGTGGATCGACACCCCGTACTCCTCGGCCGCAGCGAGGAGCTTGTGCCCTTCGTCGGCGAGGATGGTGAACGGCTTCTCCACCAGGACCGACTTCCCGGCCTGGATGGCAGCCATGGCCGGCTCGAAATGAGCGTCTTCGGTCGAAGCGATGATCACCGCATCTATGTCGTCCCTGGTCACGATCTCGGTGGCGTCGGTGGCCCAGACATCCGCTTCGCAGGACGAAGCGAGACGTCTCACCTTCTCCTCGACGATGTCGCAGACGGCTAAGAAGTCCACAGAGGGATGACGGTGGGATATCTCGGCCCGCAGGCTCCCGATCGAGCCGGCGCCGACCACGGCCACCCCGACCCCGTCGGCGATGTAACGGCTTCTCGTCATCAGCCCTCCTTGCCCGCACGTGACGCCGCCTCGGCCCGGGCGATAACAGCCCGGGCCACCCTGGCCACGGCGTAGTCGACCATCTTCCCGTCCACCGCGATCGAGGCCTTTCCCTCGGCCTCGGCCTCCTCGAAGGCGGCCAACACCTTGCGCTGATACTCCACGACATCGGGGGCAGGGGTGAAGACGTCGTTGATCACTTCGATCTGTGCCGGATGGATCGCCACCTTCCCGACATACCCCAGGGTGCGGGCCAGCTCACACTCGACCCTCAGCCCGTCGGGGTTGCGGAAGTCCATGAAGACCGCCTCCATGGGGTAGGGGACGCCGGCGGCCCGCGAGCTGAGCAGCACCTGGGACCGCGCCTGCATCAACCCCGTCCCCTCCGGTGTCCACTCCACACCTAGATCGGCCACCAGGTCCCCCTGCTCACCCCCGCCGAACATGACACATTCCACCCGGTCGCTGGCCAGGGCCATCTCGTAGGTCAGCCTGACACCGATGGCCGACTCGATCAGCGGGATGATCGAGATCGAGCCCGCCGTCTTACCAGTGGTGAGCTCGAGGACGGTGAGCGCACCATCGACCTCGCTGATCACCCTCGGATCCTCTGCCTTGGGAATGATCACCCCTACCGCCGGCGACCGCCCCGCTGCCACCACGTCATCCCAGAGCATCCCGGTCTCGACGGCGTTGGTGCGGACGTAATACACCACCGGCGAATCGGGTAGTCGGGCGAGGTTGGCCCGCGCCTCAGGCTTGTTGTCGACCGCAACCGAGTCCTCCAAGTCGACGATCACGGCATCGGTGCCGGAATGAACCGCCTTCCCCAGCATGTCGAGGCGGTTGCCCGGGGTGAAGAGCATCGATCGCACCGGATCCATGTCAGATCCTCACTTGATCGCCATCGGGTTGAGCGGCGAGCCCACCGCACGGGTGAAGGGAAGCGGTGGGCCGCAGAACATGAACTGATAGACCCCGTCGGCGGCGCAGGCGTCGGCGAGGGGATCGAGGTCGAAGATCTCGCCGAGCCAGAGGCCCATGTGGACGATGAAGACGATATGGAGGGGCTGGGCGACGTCGGGCGTCTCGTTGGGGCGCACCTCCAGACCCCATGTGTCGGCGGCGAGGGCTGCGATGTCACGCCCGGCCACCCAGCCGACACTGTCCAGTCCGAGCCCCGGCGCGTCGCCACCGGCGTAGTCGCCCCATGCTCCCGCGGCCCGGGCTTGGGCCATGGCTCCGGTCCTGACAAAGACGAAGTCGCCCGGCCCGACGGTGACCCCGGCATGCTCCTCGGCCCGTACCAGCTCGGATGCGCCGATGGCGTGGCCCGGCTCCAGCCACTCCAGGTCGAGGGCTCGGGGCAGGTCGAGGAGGACACCCCGACCCACCATGCTGCTCGATGCATTGGCCACATCACCCTTGAGAGCACCCTTGGACGAAACCCATTCCGCGCCGTATCCGTTGTAGATCTTGCCCTCGAACACGACATGGCCGAAGGCGTCCCACTGGGTGCCCGACTGGAGCGGCATGATGATGATGTCGTCGGTGCCCCGGAAGTGTTTGTCCACCCCTCCGTAGAAGTCCCTGATCGAGGTGCCGGCAATTGCATCGGCCCCGTCCCGGATCATGAGATGGATCGGGTTGAACCGCCCCAGGTTCCCGGTCTGAGGGCCGTCCTCGTCGTAGGGGAGGGCCATCGAGATGGTCTCACCCCGTCTCACCAACCCGGCGGCGGCCACCACCATCTCGGAGGTCACCAGATTGAGGGTGCCCTTCTCGTCATCTTCGCCCCATCGCCCCCAATTGCTGTGTCGGGCCCCCAGATCTCTCACCTTTTCGATGCCGGTGGTCACGGTCCTCTCTTCCCACAGGGTCGTGTTCTGCAGTATGCACGATATATGATCGGCCCGGGTCCTCATCACCCGACCCGTGGAGCACATGGATCACGAATTCACCCCCGAGCAGGACCTGTTCCGGTCCACCGTCCGCGAGTTCTGCGAGAAGGAGATCAACCGCGAGTACGTGAGGGAGTGTGATCGGGAGCGCCGCGCCCCTCGCGAGGTCTACGAGAAGCTGGCCGCCCAGGGCTGGCTGGGGATCAACACGCCAGAGGAGCACGGTGGCGCCGGGGGCGGAGCGGTGGAGGTGGCCATCCTCCTCGAGGAATTGGGCAAGGCTTTCCTCGACCTCTCCTTCTGGGTGTTTCGCACCGTCACCTGGGGTGGGCTGGCCATCGGCCGGGACGGGACCGCCGAGCAGAAGACCGAACTGCTCCCCCGCATCGTCTCCGGGGATCTGGCGGTCTGCTTCTCGCTGACCGAGCCCGACGCCGGCTCTGACGCCGCCGCGATCACTCTCTCTGCCGTCGAGGACGGTGACGAGTTCGTTCTCAACGGGCAGAAGGTGTTCACATCGGGATTCAAGGTGAGTGACCTCGACGTCGTCGCCACACGCACCTCCTCTGACGGTGAGAAGCACCACGGGATCACCAACTTCATCGTGGACACCGACAGCCCCGGGCTGGAGTGGCAGCCGATCGAGACCCTGGGCCACTGGCCGCTGGGGACGGCGATGCTCTATTTCACCGACGTCCGGGTGCCGAGATCCCGGATGCTGGGGACTCTCGACGAGGGCTGGCCGAACCTCGGGGTGTATCTCCGCTACGAGCGGCTCTGTCTGTCCGCCGCCCGCACCGGGGCAGCGGCGGCCGCACTGGCCGACTCGGTGGCCTACGCCAAGGAGCGCGAGCAATTCGGACGACCGATATCCAAGTTCCAGGCCGTCTCCCATCGTCTGGCCGACATGCAGACCATGGTCGAGATCTCACAGATGCTGGTCTACCGCTACGCCTCACGTCTCGACCGGGGGGTGGCCACCACCAGGGACGCCGCCATCCTCAAGCTCTATGCCTGTGAGGCCTATAAGCAGGTGGCGGACATGGGTCTCCAGGTGCTGGGCGGCTACGGGTACACGATGGAGTACGACCTGCAGCGGCATTTCCGGGAGTCACGTCTCGGTGTGATCGGTGCCGGGACCTCCGACATCCAGCGCAACATCATCGCCAAGACGATGGGTCTGTGATGGGGGGTCTGTGATGGGGGTCATCACCGCGGAAGCCCGGAGCTGGGCAGACCGGGAGTACCCGGGTTTCGAGATGCAGGTGACCGCGGTCGACATCGCTCGCTTCGCCCATGCCACCGGGGAGACCAACGCGATCCACTTCGACCGCGACGCCGCCGTGGCAGCCGGGTTCGCAGACGTGGTCGCTCCCACGCTGTTCACCTATGTGGTCCGCATGCACGCATCGGCGCTGGTCCCGACCGACCAGCTCGAGCCGGACGGCTCACCCAGCGCCGACGTCCCCCCTCTGCCCACCCGTCGGGCCATGGCCGGGGAGACCAAGGTCGAGCTCGGTGAGCCGGTGGTAGCCGGTGACGTGATCAGGGTCGAGAAGCGCCTGGCCCGCATGTACGAGAAGGAGGGGCGGAGCGGTCCGCTGGTCTTTGTCGAAATGGAGTTCACCTTCACCAACCAGCGGGGCGACCTCGTCGCCCGGGAGAACTTCACGAGGATCTACCGATGAGCGCTCTGCCACCAGTCGGTGAGAAGGCACCGACCCTGCACCGCACCCCCACTGCCCTCGACCTCTTCATGTTCAGCGCTTCTTCCTGGCTGCTCCACCGGATCCATTACGACACCCCGTTCACCACCGAGCACGACGGCCACCCGGGCCTGCTGATCCACGGGCCTCTGCAAGGTGTCTACCTGGTGCAGACTGCCGAGTCCTGGCTCGGCGAAACCGCACGCCTGAAGACGATCAGCTATCGGCATCTCGCCCCTGCCTATCTCGGTGACACCCTGGAATGCGGCGGAGAGGTCATCGGTGCAGATGACGAAGGGGTGGATCTGGAGTTGTGGGCCCGCAAACCGGACGGCACCACGACCACGACGGGCACCGCCAGGTTCCTCTTCAGCCCTCTCGAGGCCGAGGCGGAGCGGGATGCGACGAAGGGGAAAGCACAATGATGACCGGCGCCCGCGTCCTCGCCGAGATGCTGGATGGGTACGGCGTCACTCATCTCTTCCACGTCCCCGCCGTGCTCCGGCGCACCATGGTCGAGCTCGAGCGGCATACCTCGATCAAGCGAGTCCGGCCCCACGGGGAGGCATCGGCTGCCTACATGGCCGACGGCTTTGCCCGAGCCTCGGGCCGGCCCGGGGTCTGTGCCGCCCAGGTGGTCGGCGCCCACAACCTGGCCGCCGGTCTCCGCGACGCCTTCCTGGCCCACTCCCCGGTAATCGCGATGACCGGAGGACGGGATCCCCACACCAAATTCCGCAAGGTCTATCAGGAGGTGGACGACGTCCCCGCCTTCGAGACGGTGACCAAGATGAACGTCACCATCGACACCGTGGAGCGGATCCCGGACATGCTCCGGCAGGCATTCCGTGTGGCGACCACCGGGGCGCCGGGCCCAGTCCATCTCCAGTTCGCCGGCAACGAGGGCCAGCTCGATGCCGCCGAGTTGGACACGGACGTCACTTGCGAGCCGCAGTTCGCCTCGATCCCACCCTTCCGGCCCATTGCAGCCGACGCCGACCTGTCCGTTGCCCTCGATCTGCTGGCAAGGGCGGAACGGCCGGTGATCGTCGCCGGCGGTGGGGTGAGGGCCTCGCATGCCGGCGAGGCCCTCATGGCCCTGGCCGAGCGGCTCGCCGTCCCGGTAGCCACCTCGCTCAACGGCAAGGACGTGATCCCGGGCAACCACCCGCTCTCGATCGGGGTGGTGGGCACCTACTCACGTGCATCCGCCAACCGGGTCGTGCTCGACGCCGACCTGGTCTTCTTCGTGGGCACCGAGACCGGAGGGATGACCACCCATTTCTGGAAGGTGCCGCCCCTCGGCGCCCGTGTCGTCCAGATCGACATCGACCCCGAGGCCCTGGGTCGGAACTATCCGGCCGAGGTCGCCATCAACGCCGACGCTCGGACCGCCCTCCGGCGCATGGTCGAGCTGGCCGGCGATGTCGAGCCCGATCGGGCCTGGGCGAATGTCGCGGCTCAGCATGTGATCGACTGGCGACTCGAGTTCGCTCCACTGCTCGAGTCGGATCAGGTGCCGATGCGCCCGGAACGTCTCACTGCCGAGCTCACCGACCTCGTGCCCGATGACGGCATCGTGGTGGTGGACACCGGCCACGCCGGGATGTGGATGGGCGGGATGTTCGACCTGACATCGCCGACCCAGTCCTACATGAGGAGCGCCGGACATCTGGGCTGGGCTTTTCCCGCATCCCTGGGCGCCAAGTGCGCACAGCCCGATCGGCCTGTGGTGTGTTTCACCGGGGACTCGGGGTTCTGGTACCACGTCGCCGAGATCGAGACCGCGGTCCGTTGGGGGATCAACACCATCACGGTGGTCAACGACAACCACTCCGGGAACCAGTCGAAGCGTGGCTTCGACCGGGTCTACGGCGGCAGACAGACCGAGAAGGCCCTGGAGATGTGGGTTTTCACCGAGGTCGACTTCGCTGCCCTCGCCGAGGGGATCGGCGCCATCGGGATCAGGGTCGAGAAGCCCGCCGATCTCGCCCCCGCTTTCGATCGCGCCCTGTCTGCCGACCGCCCCGTCATCCTCGACGTGGTCACCGATATCGACGCCCTGGCCCCGGTAGCGGTGGAGTGATCACGTCCTCGAAATTGGGACGAGCAGGTGTCGTATCCGAGGCTGTGGCTCCCAATTACGTCCGGGCGACCGCGGCGATCGCCTCCATCACCTCATCGAACTCGGGGAGGATGAGGGCGTCGTCGTTGCTCCACACGTAGCTGATCCGGCCATCGTGGTCGATGACGAACACCGAGCGCTTGGCCAGCCCGCGGTGACCTTTCCAGGTGTCGTATCGCACCCCGTAGGCGGCGCTCGTCGTCCCCTCCCAGTCGCTGAGCAGCGGGAAGTCGATCCCCAGCTTGTCGGCAAAAGCCATCTGAGCGAAGGTCGGGGTCACCGCGATCGCCACCAGCTCCACACCCATCCCCCGGATCTCGCCGATCTTTGCCCCGAACTGGGACAACTCATGACTTCATATGTTCCCGAAGTCGAAGACATAGAAGACGACCACCACCGGGCCTCGGGTCAGGAGGTCGCTCAGACTCACCATCTCCTCGAAGGTGCGACGAAGGGTGAAATCGGGGGCCAAGGCCCCGATCGGGAGCGGGCCGGAAGATGCCATTACCTCACTCATCTATATCACGCATTGTATAGGATCGCCATCACGCCCGACCGCAAACGTTTGACAGAACGATCGACGACTGGGGGCGGGCCCGAGCAGGAGGAGAGATGAAGACAAGAGGCATACTGGCCGTGCTGCTGGCCATGGCACTGGTCATCGTCGCCTGTGGCGACGATGGGGCCACCGAGGAGACGGAGGGGGGAGGTGGGGACGGCGGCGAGGCCGGTTGTGACCGGGTGATCCGTTTCACCTTCGCCCCCGACCCGGTTTGGGACTATCTCAACGACAGCGGGATCAAGGACGAGATGGAGCAGGAGTCCGGGATCTGCATCCTGGCCCAGGTGACCTGGGACGAGTTCGGCATCTACGCCGGCGGCTTCGCCGACATCGTCTCGGTCGGTGACTTCGAGGTCCCGGCCCTGGACGCCCAGGCGGGGACCGACTCGGTGGTTTTCGGCAAGTACAACATCGACCGCTCGGTCCTGGCGGTGCCCGCTTCGGACACCACGAGCCAGACCCTGGAGGACCTCACCGGTCAGAGCCTGGCGGTCTGGGACTCGGTGTCGTCGACATTGATCTGGGGTGTCATCGCATCCGAGATCCATGGTCTCGACTTCCGCACCGGCGGCGGGGACTTCGAGCTGACTCAGATCGACATCACCAACACCGGCCCGGCAACGGCGGCCGAGGAGACCGCAGCGGGCCTGGTGCTGCCCGACTTCGCGGTGAACGAGCTCATCAACGAGGAACTGCGTGTCCTGTACGACGGGCGGACCTCGGCCGAGCTCTACGGTGAGGAGATCGCAGGCAACCCGGGTCACGAGGGCCCCATGATCAACGTGTTCCTGGCCGACGGAGAGTGGTACGACGATCATCCGGACGAGATCGCCTTCTTCATGCAGCTCTGGCAGCGGGGCATCGACGAGTGGCAGGCCAACAAGGCGGACATCATCGCCAGCTACCCCCAGCATTTCGCGGTCGAAGGTGACGATCAGATCGCCTTCATGCAGGACTGGCTGGCCGAGCACGACTGGTTCGTCACTTCGGTGTACCTCGACCAAGAATGGCTCGATGCCGAGCTCCCGATGTTCGACATCATGCGGGAGAACGGCTTCATGGAGGAGGATGAGGAGAACCCTCGCTTCGAGATACTGACCCCTTGAGAGGATGACCGACACCGTCGCCGAATCCATCCGGCAGGATCTGGACCAAGGTCAGGTGCTGCGTACCGCCGCCGGCGCACGCCGGCGGCGGTACGCGCTGGTCGTATTGGGGTGGCTCGTCTTCATCGGGCTCTGGTGGCTGCTCGCCCTCTGGGTCGGCTCCGAGGCACGCCTCCCCTCCCCGGGTCGGGTGTTCCAGGAGATCCTGGCCATTCTCCAGGAGGACTTCTGGGCCCAGTTCTGGGCCAGCATCATCAGGGTGGTGGCCGGGTTCTTCGCCGCGGTCCTGATCGGGACCCCGGTGGGGCTGCTCATGGGCCGGTCGAAGTACTGGAGCAACTTCCTCCAGTCCCCCGTGGTCGTTGCGGGCTCGATCCCCGGCCTCACCTATGCGGTGATGGCATTTGTCGTCTTCGGGATCTCCTTCTGGGGCCCGGTTCTGGCCGTGGGCCTGATCGCCATGCCCTATGTGGCGATAAACGTGGCAGAAGGGGTGAGAGGTGTCGATCGCCGTCTCGTCGACATGAGCACCGCCTACGGCCGGAACGAGCGGCAGGTGTTCCGCCACGTCGTGATCCCCTCGGTGCTCCCCTTCGTCTTCGCCGGGGTCAGGCTCTCGTTCTCACTGGCGTGGAAAGTGGGGACTCTCACCGAGGTCTTCGGGTCGTCGAAAGGGATCGGGTTCCAGATACGACGCAACTATCAGCTGTTCAACATGCCAGGCGTCATCGCCTGGGTACTCCTCTTCGTCCTGTTCATGCTCCTCATCGAGCGGTTCATCCTGGTGCGGCTGGAGCGACGTCTCTTCAGATGGCGTCAATGGGAGCGTGAGGCATGACCGCGGCACCGGTCGCCCTGCCCGAGGCTCCCGCCCCACAGGGCGGGCTCCGACGCTGGCTGGCCTCACCGGTCGGTGCCCAGGTCACAGCCGCCGTGGTGTTCCTCGGCGCCTGGCAGCTGCTCACAGTCATCGCCCCCCGGGTCCCCGGGCCGGCCGACGTGGCCAATTTCCTCTTTGTCGAGATAACCGGCGGCTCCCATGGGGGAATCGTCCGGGGCCAGTTCTTCGAGCACTTCGCCGTGACCCTGCAGCGCTTCTCGCTCGGGCTCTTCTTCGGTTTCGTCAGCGGGCTACTGGTGGGGATCCTGATCGGGTCGTCCAGCCTCGCCCGGGCCCTGCTCAACGACACGGTGCTCGTCCTGCTCACCATGCCCGCGTTCGTCTGGGCCTTCCTCACCACGATGTGGTTCGGGATCACCTGGCAGGCTCCGGTTCTGACGGTTGCGTTCAGCGCCTTTCCTTTCGTCGCCATCAACGTGGCTCAAGGGGTGCGCGCCATCGCCCCCGAGCTGCGAAACATGTCGACCGCTTTCGAGGTGGGGAGGTGGAAGCAGTTCCGTCATCTCACCGTGCCTGCGGTGGCCGGCTACATCTTCGCCGGCCTGCGCTTCGCCATCATCATCGGATGGAATGGCATCCTCCTCTCCGAATGGTTCAGCGGTCAGGCAGGAGTGGGATTCCGCACCCGTTACTGGTTCGACGCCAACCGGTACCGGGGCTTCGTCGGCTGGGTGATCGTGTTCATCGTCTTCATCGTGCTCGTCGACCGGGTGATCCTGAACCGCCTTCAGGCCCGCGCCTTCCGGTGGAGGGACCAGAAGGAGGTCGACTTCATCGAGATCGAAGAGGAACAGGTAGGTCTATGACATGGCACAGGTAGTCATCAATCGTCTGACGAAGACGTTCCCTCCGCCGACAAAGGGCGGTGACCCGGTCGTGGCCATCGGCGACATCTCGCTCGAGGTCGAGGGAAATGTCTTCGTCTCGATCGTGGGCCCTTCCGGCTGCGGCAAGAGCACCCTGCTCAACATCCTCTCCGGTGTCGAGACGCCGACCAGCGGGACCGTCTCCGTCACCGAGGGTGGGCGCCCCGCCCATCTCGGCTATGTGTTCCAGGATGCCCGCCTCCTCCCCTGGCGGACCGTCATGGACAACATGCTGTATGTGCGCGACGACGGAGAAGCAGGCGAGACCAAGGCCACCCGATATCTCGACATGGTCGGGCTCAGCCACACCCATGACATGTTCCCTGGTCAGCTGTCGGGTGGCATGCAGCAGCGGGTGGGTATCGCCCGAGCCTTCTCGGTCGAGCCCGATCTGCTGCTCATGGACGAGCCGTTCAGCCATCTGGACGCCATCACCGCCCGATCGTTGCGTGACCATCTGCAGGAGCTGTGGTCGGCAACCCGCAAGACGGTCCTCTTCGTCACCCACGATGTGGTCGAGGCGGTCCAGCTCTCCGACCGGATCATCGTCCTCGCCCCCGGGGGCCGGATCTTCGACGACATCACCATCGATCTACCCCACCCCCGGCGGGCCACCGATCCCAAGGTGGCCACCCTCCAGGCCGAGATCCTGGGCCGGTTCGAGGAGATGCACCCGGCCCCTGCCCCGGCCTGACGCGTCCGTCTCGTTGACGGGTGGATCACCCGTCAACGATGGCGACGGCGCGGGTAGGGCCGCCGTGGGCCCCGACCACCTTGAGGGGGAAGCCGACGAAAATGAAACGCTTGCCCACCACCTCGGTGAGCACCAGGTTCTCGTAGTGGGTCTTCCTCTGGTGACGGCACATGAGATGGACCGGGTATTCGGTCGACACCGGGTTGTCCGGCGTCGGCGAGTCCACTCCGAATGTGGTGATCCCCTTGGCCAGGATCCAGTCACAGGCCGATTCGCCGAGCCCGGCGAAGTCGGTCAGATACTCGGGCTTGTCGTGATGACGGTCGAACGTGGCGGTGTAGAAGAAGCAGTGGTCGCCGGTCTCGAGCTCGAGCCCGGATGCTTCCAGCGCGGCGTCGAGGTCCTCGGCCGTGATATCGGTTCGAGGTGGTATCCCCGAGACGTCGAGACAGACCGCCGGCCCATAGAACAGACCCAGATCCATCTGATCGATGGTCGGCGCCGACGGGTCCGGATCGAGATGGCTGAACGAGTCGACGTGGGTGGGCCCGTTGTCGTTCAGCATGAACCCCCAGGTCTGGAAGGAGAACTCGGACGTGAATCGAGGGCTGGTCTCCTCATGGGTCACGTGCTGGAAGGTCACCGTCTTCAGGTGGCCTGGATACACCTTCATCCCCTCGTAGATCGGTTGGGACAGGTCGACCAATCGGCTCATCGCTCTCCTTTGCTCAATACATCACCACCCCGGAGTTGACGTTGATGTCGGCGCCGGTGATCCCGGCGGCGGCCTCCGATGTGAGGAAGCCGACCGTCCTGGCCACGTCGCCTGGTTCGGTGAGCCGCCCCATCGGGGACTCGCTCTCGAACTCCCGCCGGACTTCCTCGACGTCGATGCCTCGCGCCTCGGACTGGGCCCGCATCACCCATTCGATGCGCGGGCCGGAGACGAAGCCGGGCGATATCAAGTTGACCCGGATCCCGTGCTCCCCGGCCTCGATGGCGAGTGTCCTGGTCAGCCCGATGAGGGCGGTCTTGGTGGTGGTGTAGGCAGACCGCCCGTAGAGGGGGCGCTTCCCGCTGATCGATCCGATGATGACGATCGAGCCGGCGCCCCGCCCGATCATCACGGGGATGACCGACCTGGTGACTTCGAACACGCCGAACACGTTGACCGAGAAGGTCGACCGCCACTCGTCGGCGTCGACTTCCCAAAGTGTTCCACTCGGCCCGCCCACCCCGCTGTTGTTGACCAGGTTGTCGATCCGCCCTAGGTCGCGGGTGACCCCGTACACCATGTCGGCGACGGAGGCCCGATCCGTCACGTCCGTTTCCACCACCAGGTGCCGCCCACCCGCCTCCTCGATCGCGGCCGCCGTCTCCTTCAGACCCTCGATGTTGCGAGCGGCGAGCACCATGACGTCACCTCTGGCCGCGAGCTCCAGTGCGATGACCTTCCCGATGCCCTGGCTGGCCCCGGTCACGATGCTCACCGGCGGCTCAGACATCGTCGACATTCAGGACGTCGGGGAAGAACTCTGGATTGAGCCTGAGCCGGGCGCTGATGGCGTGACCGGCCATCAGCTCGGCGTCGGCCACGACAGCAGCGGGCTCCGCCACCTGCTTCGACCCCTCGGGCGCACACCGTTGGGTGGTCACCGTCTTGAGGAACTTCCCCACCCACAACCCCCCGGTGTATCGGGCCGCACGTTTGGTGGGAAGGGTGTGGTTGGTGCCGATGGCCTTGTCCGAGTAGGCGACGGTGGCGTGGGTCCCGATGAACAGGCTCCCGAAGTTGGAGAGTCGTCCGACGAACCAGTCCGGGTCCCGTGTCTGGACCTCCAGATGCTCCGGTGCGATCTCGTCGGCGACCCGCACCATGTCATCGTCGTCGTCACACAAGATCACGGTCCCGAAGTCGCGCCAGGCGGCCCCGGCGACCTCGGCGGTTGGCCAGCGCTCCAGCCACCATTCGACCTGCTCGATAGTGGCCCGCCCCAGGTCCTCGCTGGTGGTGGCGAGGATCGCCGGCGACGTCGGCCCGTGCTCGGCCTGGCCGAGTAGGTCGCAGGCCACCACCGATGGGTCTGCGGCCTCGTCGGCGATGATCATTATCTCGGTCGGCCCCGCGAGCAGGTCTATCCCCACCTTGCCGAACAGCTGTCTCTTGGCCTCGGCGACATATGCGTTGCCCGGCCCGACGATCATGTCCACCGGGTCCGAGCCCTCCAGCCCGAAGGCCATGCCGGCAAGAGCCTGGACCCCTCCCACACAGAAGATCTCATCGGCGCCGCACTCGGCCATTGCCCACAGCTGGGGGCCATGCATGCCACGCTCGTCCCGGGGCGGCGCGGCGGCGATCACCCGGGGCACCCCGGCGACCTTTGCGGTGGCCACCGTCATCACCGCCGAGGCGATCAACGGATACATGCCGCCAGGTGAATATGCGCCGACCGATCCGACGGGGATGTGACGCTGGCCCAGGATCACGCCGGGGAGGGTCTCGGTCTCGAAATCGACCAGGGTGTCACGTTGCAGGCGGGCGAAGTTGGTCACTTGCTCGATCAGGAATCGGGCCGACTCCTCGACTTCCGTTTCCATCTCCTCGTAAGCTGCCTCGATCTCGGCCGACCCCACCCGAAAGGAGGGTGGATCCCATCCGTCGAGACGCTTCGAGTGACGGCGCACGGCCTCGGTTCCCTCCAGTTCCACTTCGGAGATGATCGATGCGACGGTCTCCGCCACCTCCCTGGTGACCTCCTCAGGTGTTGGGATCGGTTCCTTGAGGTAGTTGAACGGGGGCGCGGTCACGGGCGCCGGATTCTATATGTTGCACGATGCGCCGAGGCCGGCGCGCGATAGGCTCGCCTCGAGGCGACGAAGGGATGAAGATGCTGGGTTGGCTGGACGACATAGCGCAGGCGACGCTCGACAACTCGACGTTCCGCACCGTTCTCTTCACCGGGCAGCACACCCAACTCACCGTCATGGCACTCCATCCCGGGGAGGAGATCGGCTGGGAGACCCACGAAGACCGGGACCAGTTCCTCAGGCTCGAGCAGGGCAGGGCCAGGGTCGAGTTCGGTCGGAGCGGTGAATCCGTGGACGAGACCCACGAGGTGGAGGACGACTGGGCGGTGATCGTCCCTGCCGGGGTGTGGCACAACCTGGTCAACATCGGCGAAGACGAGGTCAAGCTCTACTCGCTTTACTCACCCCCGGAGCATCCCGACGGGACGGTGCACAGGACCAAGGCGGAGGCCGACGCCGCCGAGCACTGACCTCGCCCTGGCGGGGAGACGACAGATAGGGTCAGAAGAGCCCTTTGGTGCCGCCGCCGTCCACCGAGATCGAGGTCCCCTGGATGTGACGTGCTCGGGGAAGACAGAGGAAGACGGCCAGCTCGGCGACGTCCTCGGTCCTACCCAACCTCCGGATCCCCTGACGTTGGATGGTCTCGGCCAGCATGTCCTCCGGTGTCCTCCCCTGGGCGGCGGCCTGATCCGCCATCATCTCGGTGAGACGCTCCGTCTGCACCTGACCGGGATGGATCGTGTTGACGTTCACGTCGTCGACAAGGCCCTGCCCGGCCAGCGCCTTGCTGAAGTTGGCCAGGGCGGAGTTGACCGCTCCACCGATGGCGAAGTTTGGGTTTGGGGTCCGGGCCATGCCACCGACGATGTTGATCACGGAGCCATGGGTGGCCTTTAGGTGGGGCCAGAAGAGACGGGACAACCTGACAGCACCGAAGAACTTCAGGTCGAACCCTTCCTGCCAGGTCTGGTCGGAGAGCTCGACGAAAGGGCCGCTCTTGGTGGCCCCCGCACAGTTGACCAGGATGTCGATGTGGTCGAAGGCCTCCGTCGCCTGCCCATGCAGGTGCTCGCAGCCCTCGAGAGTGGAGAGGTCGGCGGCTACCGCCTCTGCCCGCCTCCCGGTGGCCTCGGCGATCTCAGTGGCCGTCTTCTCCAGGGTCTCCGCGGTCCGGGCCGAGATCACCACGTCGGCGCCCTCCTCGGCCAGACGCCGGGCTATGGCTTTCCCGATTCCCCGGCTCCCGCCCGTGACCACCGCGACCTTGCCCTCGAGTTCCACCATCCCTCCTGTGTTCGCTGAGGATGGGCAGGCTAACCATCCCTGCGATCCGGCCATCATGTGGGTGGGTCCTCGAGGTCTCAGCGTTGGTGCCACCGGGGCGGCGATGGCATCGGCCCGAACCGATCTCCCAGAACGGCGCCGCCTCGCTAAGTGAAGAAATCGGGGCGGGGATGGGGCGCGACCTGCTCACGGAAGTCGACGATCAGCTCCTCCACCGTCATCTCGTCCGGCACCGACACCGACCGGGCGAACTGCCAGAGGAGATAGGGGTTGGAGCCCATGGCGTACAACGCCCCGTAATCCCGGCGTTTCAGCGCTTGACGCTCATGCGACTCGAGAGTCCCCACCGCAGGCTCCCAGGCGTCGACGAACCTCTCCGGGCTCTCCTTGAAGGAGGCCAGCGTCGAATCGTCCTGGTCGACCTCCCACATGATCCTGTTGAGCAGATAGCGGCTCATCTGGTCTTCCACTCGAAGAAGGGCAGGTTGCCGAACCTCGTGGGAACGGCCTCGGCCGCTTCTGCCGGGTGCCCACCGGCTACCGCCATGCATGCTATGAAGTTGAGGAATTGGAACGTCTCGTTCCCCACCTCGAGGAGATCTCCGAAACCGGCCCCAGCCACGGCCTGATCGATCTCGCCCCCGCTGACCCAGGACACGGCGCGGGCATCGAACTCGGGGTCGGGGCTGGTACCGAGGAACTGCCGGGGGCCACCGAGCTCGAGGGCGAGATGACCGCTCCCCACCACGAGCACGCGCCGCGAGTCGGGGAAGCTCTCGATCGACCGGGCCAGATAGGAGCCGAGGCGGGCAAAGCGCCGTGCCGTCGGGAGGGGTGGGGCGTTGCAGTTGGTGAAGACGGGCACAACTGGGAGGTTCAGGGCCGGGTCGAGGAGGAGGAGAGGGACCAGGAAGGAATGGTCCAGCTGCGGCTCGTCGCTGAATGAGAAGTCGATCTCATCGCTCAGATCTTCGCCACCGAGCAGGTGGGAGGCGAGACGGTGATCGCCCGCCACCACGGCAGGCTCCAGACCGAAGACTCTTCTCTCACTGGGAAAGCCGGCTCCCATCTCGTGGGCTTTCCCGATCATGAACGCCGGCATGTTGTCAGTCATAGTCATGTGGAAATGATCTGACGCAATCATCACCAGCGCGTCAGGGGCAAGATCGACGACACGGGCCCGGAGACGCTCGAAGCGCTCGGCAACCGACTCGAGACCGGTGCGGGGGCCACGATGCAAGGCAGACCACATCAACGGGTTGTGACTCACCCCGAGGACCCCGACGATCTCCGCCATCGTGGGACAGTAACCCTCGTGGGGACCGCATATCATCCGTGGGTGGCCGATACCACCATCGGTGCGGTGGAGACGACGGCTCTCCGTTTTCCACTGTCGATACCGATAACCACCGCTCTCTCCACATATACCCACGTCGATGCGACGGCGGTCACCTTGCTCACCGACGGCGGTCTGACCGGTTTCGGCATCACCGCCGGGCTCGGCGGGATGGCGGGCGTCGCCATCAAGCCCTACATCGACTCCGAGCTCGCTCCGGTCATCGTGGGCATGGATGCCCTGGCCCCCGCCCGGATATGGGAGAGGATGTGGAGCCCGAACAAGCCGAGGATGCGGGCCGGGATCGGGGTCTGGGCTCTCTCGGCGGTGGACATCGCCTGCTGGGATCTGATGGGCAAGGCCGCGGGGCTCCCCCTTCACCGGCTTCTCGGTGGGTTCGAGATAGACGTACCTGTCTACGGGAGTGGTGGCTGGCACAGTCTCGACGACGACGACCTCGTGGCCGAATGCCAGGACTTCGCCAAGAAGGGGATCGGCGCCTACAAGTACAAGATCGGAAGCCGGCGGGACCAGGAGCGGACCGAGTTGCTCCGCAGGGAGATGGGAGACGGATTCACCCTCTTCGCCGATGCCAACCAGCGATTCACGGTGACCGAGGCGCTGGAGACGGCGCGCATGCTGGCCGACTACGGAATCTCCTGGATCGAGGAACCGGTCCTGGCCGACAGCTGCGACGACCTCGCCGAGGTCGCGGCCACGTCACCGGTGCCGGTGGCTACCGGCGAGAACGTCTACTTCGGCTGGGGGTTCCGGGAGATCTGCGACCGGCGCGCAGCCGCCTATCTCCAGCCCGACGTGGGGCGATGCGGCGGTATCAGCGAGTTCACCAAGGTCGCCCACCTCGCCGAGTCATACAACCTCGCCCTGAGCAGCCATCTCTGGCACGAGCTGTCCATCAGCCTGGTCGGCGCCAGCCGTGCCGGTTTCATGGTCGAATATGCCGAGCTCATCCCGCCGGATGCCCTGACCCGGCCCTTCGAGGTGGTCGAGGGTAGGATCGAGGTGCCCGACGTCCCTGGCCACGGTGTGGAGCTCACCCTCGAAGCCATGACTCGCTTTGCGGTGTAGGGGGACATCGTGCGCATCGAGAGGATGGAGATCCACCCGATCACGATGACGCTCCGCACCCCGATCCCGATGTCGAACGGAGTGATAGAGCGCACCGGGAACGTGTTGGTGAAGCTGGTCACCGATGACGGGATGACCGGGTGGGGTGAGGGGGTAGAGGCACCAGCACTGACCCATCAAGAACAGGCGGACATCGTCGCCGACCTCGAGCAGCTGACCCCACTGGTGATCGGAGCCGACCCGACGCAACGATCAGCTCTGTGGAGTGCGATGACCGGGGTCATGCCGGAGGCAAAGACCGCCATCGGTGCGATCGACATCGCCGTCCACGATCTCGCCGGTAAGGCCCTCGGTGTGCCGGCCCACCAGCTTCTGGGCGGCCGGGTCAGAGACACGGTGCCCGCCCTGACTCTGGTGGGAAGTGGCGATCCGTCGTCGGACGCGGACAAGCTGGCTGCCCGGTATGACGAGGGCTACCGCTGGTTCAAGATAAAGCTCGGCATGGCCGACGCGGAGTCCGAGCTGGCCACCCTGGCCAGGGCGTCGGAGATGGTCGGAGACGACGGGGTGGTATGTGGGGATGTCAACGAGGCCTGGGACGAGGAGACTGCACGGGGCTTCCTGCGACGGGTCGACGGGGGGCGGGTCCGATTCATCGAACAGCCCGTCCCTCGCTCTGAACGCGACTCCCTACTGAGGCTCGCCGCCGGGTCGCCGGTGGCGTTGTGCGCCGACGAGAGCGCCGGCAGCTTGGCCGCGGTCGCCGAGTTCTCCGGTACCGAGGTGGGAGGAGTGAGTCTCAAACTGATCAAACATGGCGGGATGACGGGGGTGATGAGGGGTGCGACGATCTGTGCCGTCACCGGTCTCGAGATAAACCTGGCCGGGAAGGTGATCGAGTCGAGCGTCTCGGCTGCGGCCAACCTGCACTGCGCCGCCGCGATGGACAGTATCGGCTATGGGTGCAGCCCGGCCAACCAGGGTGTAGTACAGGACGTCACCGAGTCTCCGATCACCCCAACCAACGGCACGTTCAACATCCCCACCACCCCCGGGCTCGGCGTGGAGGTCGATGAGGACCTGGTGCGGCGCCTTCACTCCTGATACGGGCTTCACGGATATGTGAAGCCGCAGTACGCCTTGGGTCAGTCTCTCCGTGCCACGCCATGCGGACGCAGTCCGACGCCGAGCGCGGCGCGGCACATCGCAGAGATCGACCTGGCGGCATCTTGGGCCTCTTCCAGGTCGGCAAAGAGGCCGAAGCATCCGGAACCCGATCCCGTCATGGCCACCGGCACTCCCCACTGGGAGCGGAGGTCGGCCATGAAATCGGACAGGGTCGGATCGATGTCGATGGCGGCCAGGGTGAGATCGTTGCGAACCGGGATCCCTTCCCGAAGGCCGGGTGGAAGACGACGTCCATCGATCACCTCGCCCACCGGTCCTCCCATCAGATCCCAGCGTTTGTAGACCTCGACAGTCGACATCTCGAACGGAGGGACGGCAACTGCCACAGCGAAGCCCGACAACGGAGGCTGCACCGGCTCCACCACCTCGCCGATCCCCGTCACCATCAGGGTCCCCCCGACCAGGAAGAGGGGGACGTCGGCCCCTACCGTTGGAGCAGCCGCGCCGGCGGAGGACGCGGGCAGACTCCCTGCCTCGGCTGCCGCCAGCAGTGTTGCCGCCGCGTTGGAGCTGCCCCCACCCAGCCCGGCGCCGGTGGGGATCTGCTTGTCGAGGCGAATCTCGAGATGAGGCACCGCCCCCTGGCCCCGAATTGCTCGCATGGCCCGAACGACCAGGTTGTCGTCGGGATCGATGTCTGCGCCCTCGATTACTACCGATTCCTCTTCCGCCTCCTCCACTACCAGCACGTCGGTCCACTCGATGGTCTGCACCAGGGACTGGATGGGATGAAAGCCATCGAAGCGAGGAGGCTGCACGAGCAGCGAGAGATTCAGCTTGGCAGGCGACTCGTAGACGGTCATGCCCGGGCCAGCGCCAGATAGTCGTCTGGTGCCAGATCCTCCGCTCTCGACGTGGGATCGATCCCGATGCTCTCCATGACAGCCTTCGGATCATCCAGCACCGCCGCCAGCGATCCGCGCAGCATCTTTCGTCTCTGGTTGAAGGCGGCGGCTGCAATCTGGACGGCGCGCTCGGATTCGGCTGGTGCGGGGAGACGGTCGAGGACGGTCACCGCGGACTCCACGTTCGGGGCGGGGTAGAAGACCTGGGCGGGGACCCGGAACGCGAGGAGGGCCCTTGCGTGGATCGCCACGATCACCGAGGGAAGGCCGTACTGCCTGCTCCCCGGTCTCGCCACGAGGCGCTCCGCCACCTCCCTCTGCACCATCACCACGAATCGCTCGATCTGCGGCACCCGACGCAGGGAGTCCATGAGGAGGGGTGTCCCCACGTTGTAGGGGAGGTTTGCCACCATCACCCAGCGACCGGTGGCCAACTCGGCTGCCAGGTCGACATCGGTGACGTCGAGGGATCGGATCTCAACGGGGAGCCCGCTGGTGACCTCCTCGAGGACCGGGAGAAGCCCTGCGTCCACCTCATAAGCCACCACCCGGGCCCCGGTGGCGGCCAGGGCACGGGTCAGAGTGCCCGTCCCGGCGCCGACCTCGATCACCTGATCTCCAGCCTCGACCCCGGCGAGATCGACGATCTTGCGGGTGATGTTTGCGTCGGCCAGGAAGTGTTGACCAAGGCGCCTAGACGGGGAGAGACCGTGACGGGAGAGCAGCCCGGCGATCTCGGAGCGGGTCTGGGCAGTCATGACAGAGTCCCCCCTCCCCCGGCTTCGGCCGGTCCTCCCCCCTCCGTGGGGAGAAACACACGGGCCGCATTGCGGGTGGTCACCTCGGCCACCTCCTCCACGCCCAGGCCCCAGACGCGGCCCAGCGCCGCCCCGACCAACGCCACCCAGGCCGGCTCGTTGGGCTGTCCCCGATGCGGTGGTGGGGCTAGATAAGGGGTGTCGGTCTCGACGAGGGCGCGTTCGGGGGGCACCTCGGCAGCCCCCAGTCTGACGGTGTCCCCGGTCTCGAACGCCACCGGGCCGGCAAAAGAGAAGGTCACACCGAGATCGAGATACCGACGGGTCCACTTCGGACCACCCGTCCAGCAATGCATGACAGTCTGTCGCCCAACCCCGGATTCCTCGAGCAGGCCGATGACGTCGGCAAAGGCATCCCGGCAATGGACGATGATCGGCTTGCTCAGATCCGAGGCCAGCTTGATCTGCCGACGAAAAGACCGGATCTGATCTGCACGCGGGGAAAGTGTGCGATAGAAATCGAGGCCGGTCTCACCGATGGCGGCCGCCCCGGCGGCGAGCTCGGCGATGGAATCTCCTTGAGACGGCCAGCTCTCCGCCTCGTGCGGGTGGAGGCCGGCGGATGCAAGAACCCTGCCCGGATAGGCGGCAGCGAGCAAGGCCGCCTCACGCGAGCTCTCGAGGTCGACCCCGGGAACGACCACCCAGTCGACGTCGGCCGCCCTTTCCAGCAGGACCTCTGGCTGTCGCTCATCGAGCTGGAGATGACAGTGTGTGTCGACCCAGCGCATGGCCGGGACGGTACCCGGCGCACCCTGCTCGTCCGCGTGGGTAGGCTCGTCCCAGGGAGGCTGAACATCCATGGACTCTGGTATCGCTCGCAAGATCGACGACCTGGGACGAATCGTCATTCCGGCCGAGACCAGGAGGCTGTTCAATATTCGAGAGGGCGATCATCTTTTCATCGCAGTCGAAGGAGGGTCGATCGTCCTCCGCAAGCTGACCGACACGTGCACCTTCTGCGGATCAGAGACCAACGTGAGCCAGTTCAAGGGAAAGGGGATCTGCACCAGCTGCCGGACTCAGCTGGGTTCCTGACCTCTGATCAGAGACTCATAGATCTCACGACGCGACACCCCTGTCGACATCGCCACCCTCCTGGCGGCCTCCGAGGGAGTCGCCCCATCCGCAACCAGACCCCGAGCCTCATCCACAGCAGCGACGGCTGAGACCGGGGTGGTCGTCCCGGGGCCGATCACCACGGTCAGTTCGCCCTTGATGTCTCGGCCGGCCCAGTGCTCGATCGCTTCTCCACTTTCGCCGGTCCATACCTCCTCGTGGAGCTTGGTCAGCTCACGGAGGACGGCGAGGGGTCGATCCGGCCCGGTGACGCGCTGGATCGACTCGAGGTCGCCGACCAGACGATGCGGGCTGACGAAGAGCACGACAGGACGATCCTCCGCCGCCATCCGGGAGAGGCGCTCGGCACGCTCTTTTCCCTTTCGGGGCAGGAACCCCTCGAAGACGAAGCGGTCGCCCCCGAAGCCGGCCAGGGCGATCGCGGCAACGACGGCCGAAGGGCCCGGGACGACCGTCACC
>JBMDXS010000104.1:0-5324 GCA_048595045.1 Acidimicrobiia bacterium | reverse complement strand
ACGTCTTTGAGCTGGCTGAAGGCGGGGATTTCATATCCGGCCAAGACCAGGCTGGGGCCGACCGACTCGAAGATGCCCAAGCTGACTCCACCGAGCATTGCCCCGACGATGTTGCCGATGCCACCGAGGACGGCGGCCGTGAAGGCCTTGATCCCGGGGAGGAATCCGGAGAAGAAGTTGAGGCTGGGGAAGACCAGACCCCAGAGGGCCCCGGCGACCCCGGCCATGGCCCCGCCGACGGCGAACACCTTGACGCTGGTCCCGTCGACGTTGATACCCATCAGGGCCGCTGTCTCGGGGTCCTCGGCCACGGCTCGCATCGACTTTCCGGTCCTGGTCTTCTCGATGAAGAAGTAGAGGCCGGTCATCATCACCAGGGCGGCGACGATGACCACCACCTGGGACTTGAGGATGACGATTCCGAGGATCTCCGTGGTGCCGCGCAGCTGCTCCATCCTGGGAAAAGCCTTGGTGCTTGGCCCGACCAGGCCTCTCACCAGGTACTGGATGGTGAACGAGGCACCAATTGAGGTGATCAGGGGGATGAGGCGAGGCGCCCCCCGCAGAGGGCGGTAGGCGATCCGCTCCACGATGACTGCCACCGAGGTCGAGGTGGCCATGGAGGCGACGAGCACGATGAGGAGGGAGATGACCGGGCTGGAGGTCCAGAGGGTGGTGGCGGCCAGGGCGTTGGCCACGTAGAAGGCCATCATCGCCCCCACCATGAACACCTCACCATGGGCGAAGTTGATGAACCGGAGCACCCCGTAGACCATGGTGTAGCCCAACGCGATCAGGGCATAGACCGAGCCGGTCGAGATTCCGAAGACGAACAGATCGCGCCACTGCGACGCGGTCAGACGGCCGGACGAGATGCTCAGGTAGGACCCGTAGAGGATGATCGCCAGGGCAGCGATCCGGAGAGCCCAGAGGAAGATGCTGACCGGGGTGATGCGTGTGGCACGTCGGGCCGGGCGGGCGTCGACAGTGGCTGCTTCTGTCATCTAACGGTCGGGCCTCCCCGTGGGTTGGTGCCCGGTGCCACATAGGTGACACCGGGCACTGTCATTTGGTTCGGTTAGAAACCGAGTTGTTCCGCCGAGTAGGTGGCGAGGATATTGGCCCGCACCGCGGCGATGTCGGCCGTCTCTGCAGTGTTCTGCAGGATGTCGATGTTGGGGGCGGCACAGTCGCCGAACTCGTCACAGCTGAGCGAGCCGGTCAGACCCTCGTGGGTCATGCCGTGCATGGAGTCCCGCAGGGCCTGCAGGTCGATGGTCAGGTTGCCACTGCCGTCGTCCGTGGCCGCTTCCTCGATCGCTGTGAACACCATGTTCGTCGCGTCGTAGGCATGGGCGTGGAACGACTGGATCGGCGCCTCACCATATGCTTCCTGGTATTTGGCCACGAACTCGTCGTAGGCGTCACCCGTAGGGGTCTGCGGACCGGAGAAGTACATGTTCTCCGTCTGCGGAAGCACCACATAGGTGTCCGACAGAAGCCCGTCAGCGCCCATCAGGACCACTTCTTCCAACCCGGCGACTTCCAGGGCCTGCTCGGCGACGAAGTCACCGGCGGGCTGGAAGATCGGGAAGAAGATGAGCTCCGCACCGGCCGCAGCCACTTCGGTGAGGACCGGTCGCATGTCGGTCTGGTCTGCCGTCACCGCTGTCGGCAGCACAACAGTGCCACCCAGGTCGGTGAAGGCCCCTTCGAACGCGCTGGTCAGACCCTGGGTATAGGGGTCACCATCGTTGATGGTGGCCACCTGGGTCAGGCCGAGCTCTTCGAACACGAACGTCGCGGCAGCGGCGCCCTGGATGGCGTCGTTGTGGGCGGTCCGGAAGTAGCCCTCGTGGTGCTCGGGCCCTTCGTTGCCAGCCAGGTCCGAGGTCAGCACCGGCGACGTGTTGGACCCCGAAACCAGGATCCGACCCGCCGAGGTGATGACGTTCGACGCCGGCACGCCGGCTCCGGAGCAGCTCGTGCCGATCACCGCTATCACCTGTGGGTCGGCGGTGATCCGGGTTGCCGCCGTCTGGCCGCCCTCCGAGGCACAACCCTCGTCCTCGTTGAACGCCAGCTCGATGGGATGACCCAGTAGCTCACCCTTGTCGGCGATGGCGATCTCGATGGCCCGCACCTGGTCGGTGCCCAGGCTGGCAGTGTCACCACTGATCGTCTGTGCCGAGGCGATCTTGATCGGCTCACCCGCCGCGACCTCCACGGTCCCCAGCTCGCCTGCCGGCACCGTGGTGCCTTCGGCCGCAGAGGTCGTGGTCTCCTCGGCGGCGGCGGTGGTCGTGGTCTCCTCGTCACCGCCGGCCGTCGTGGTCGTGTCCCCGCCCTCGCCACCGCCACAAGCGGCGATGACCAGGGTTAGGACGCCCACGAGCGCGAGAAGCTTCAAGCCTCTCTTCATTTTCATGTTTCCGTCCTCCATTTGGGAATGCGCGGCGCGACAGAAGCCACGCCGCGGGGCGACTTTAGACCGGAAATCGGGTTCAGTCACCGAGAAAGGGGCCTGACTTCTCCGCCACTGGAGGGTCTTAACCTGATCCCATGCCGACATTCCATGTCCTCCATGTCGGATACGGTGGTGGGCGGGTGGCTTCGACCGTCTCTCTGATCGAAGCCGGCTCCTCGTTGATCGTCGTCGATCCCGGGATGGTCGCCTCGACGTCGCTGATCCTCGACCCCATCGCAGACCTGGGTCGGTCGGCGGAGGAGGTGACCGATGTCATCCTCTCGCATCACCACCCCGACCACACCGTGAACGCGGCCCTGTTCCCCGAGGCGAGGATCCATGACCACTGGGCGATCTATCGCGGGGACGTGTGGGAGTCGAGACCGGCGGAAGGGTTCGTCGTCGCCGACGGGGTGACGCTTTGGCACACGCCGGGCCATACCGCCGAAGACGTGACCACGATCGTCGCCGCCGAGGAGAGAACCGTTGCCTTC
Organism: Acidimicrobiia bacterium; assembly: GCA_048595045.1. GTDB lineage: Bacteria > Actinomycetota > Acidimicrobiia > Spongiisociales > ZC4RG35 > JARDZU01. Next base: position 2,363 of record JBMDXS010000104.1, on the reverse strand, counting down.
ACCCATCTCTGGTGGTATCAGAACGCTCCGTTTCACGACCCGCTGTGCACCGATCCCGACGGGCTCCACGTCGGTAGGGAGCGGGTCCTCGAGGTGGCGGGGCTGATAGTCCCCGGGCATGGACCGGCCTTCGTACCGGACGACTCGACTTCGCGGTAACCCATGGTCCCTATGATTTGTCCAACTACAAGATGGGAAACCCGGTGGCGTTAGGTAAATTTCAGTGGAAGGGCCGTCTCGGTCCACTCGACCTGATCCTCGGTGAGAGCACCTTCGCCCCGACCACCATCTCGACGTTGGTCGCCGACGCGATGGACGTGAGCGAGGGCGACGTCGTGATCGACGTCGGTACCGGCACCGGCGTGTTGGCGATCATCGCCGCCAAGCTGGGGGCTTCGCGGGTGTTGGCTGTGGACAACAGCCCGGAGGTCGAGGAAGTGGGCAAGGCCAACGCCGAGGCACACGGCGTCTCCGAACGAATCGAGTTTCACCACGGCGACCTCTTCGATCCGCTCGACGAGGACATCGAGGCCGACGTGATCATCGGCGATGTCTCCGGCGTCCCCGACTCCCTGGCCGCGGTGAGCGGCTGGTTCCCTACCGGGATCGGTGGCGGCCCGAGAGGCAGTGAGCTGCCGATCAGGATGCTCCGTGAGGCGGTGCGTCGGTTGAGGCCCGGCGGGCGGGTCTTTCTCCCCACGGGGAGCCTGCAGGACGAGACCGCCATCCTCGAGGCCGCGCGCGCCGTGTACGGCAAAGTGGCCCGACTCGCCGAGAAGATGATCCCTCTACCTTCGCTTCTCGCCGAGAGTGAGACCCTCAAGTCTCTGATATCCGAAGGCATCGTCCATCTCGTGCCCAAGGGCTCGAGGTTCCTCTGGGAGACAAGGGTGTGGCGACTCTCCGGTGCCCCGGCACCGAGCGAGACCAGCTAGCGCTCCTGTGCACGAGGCCTAGTCTCAGCGCATGGCTGGGTCAGGCCCCACCGACGAGCTAGCGGCGAGCGACGCCTACCTCGCGGAGGCGGAGGGGTCGGTGCTGCAGGTGGCCCCGGACGGTCTTCTTCTCGACCGCACGGTGTTCTACGCCCGTGGCGGGGGCCAACCCGGCGACACGGGCATCATCCGATGGGATGGTGGAGAGATCGAGGTGGTCGATACGATCCGGCGCGAAGGCATGCCGTTCCATGTGGTGCCCGAAGGTGCCCCACTTCCGGAACCGGGGACCCCGATCCACGGTTCGATCGATTGGGACCGCCGCTATCGGACGATGAGGACCCATACCGCCCTTCACGCCCTGTCAGGGGTCATCTTTCGTGACTTCGGGGCGAAGGTGACCGGGGGCAACATGGAGCCGGGAGTCGCCCGGATGGACTTCGAGCTGGATGGCATCTCGGTCGAGTTCGGCCAAGAGGTGGAGCGCCGGCTCAATCAGGAGCTCGTCCGTGGCTATCCGACCGAAGTCATCTACATGGCGAGGGAGGAGGCGCTCGCCGATCCCGACCTGATCCCGACCAAGGTCAACCTGATCCCCGAGTGGGTGAAAGAGATCCGGGTGATCGACATCGTCGGGCTGGATCGTCAGGCGGACGGCGGCACCCACGTCGCCTCGACGCTCGAGGTCGGCGAAGTCCGCGTGGTCAAGACCGAGTCGAAGGGGAAGGCCAACAAGAGGATGCGCATCGAGCTACCGGCTGGCTAGGTTGCCGCCCAACGGCAAGCAGAGGCAGGCATGAGCGTCATCGTGGGGTATATGTCGTCGGAACGGGGCCGGGCCGCCCTGGAGCTGGGTCTCGAGGAGGCGAGGCTGCGTGACACCGACCTGGTGGTGATCCACTCGTTGCATGGCGCGGGCGTCGACGACGACGAAGACGTGGTGGCGAGCGATCGGGAGCTGGAGACGATCGACGAGATGTTGTCCAAGGAGGGCATCAACTACTCGATCCACAACTTCGTCCGGGGCAACTCACCAGCGGACGACATCGTCCAGGCCGCCACCGATTATGACGGCCGGCTCATCGTCATCGGGCTTCGGCAGCGGACTTCGGCCGGGAAGTTCCTGCTCGGCTCCAACGCCCATGACATCCTGATGAACGCCCCGTGTCCGGTTCTGACCATCCGGGTCTGATACCGGGCAATCCCGCGCTACGGAGAACGCAGAACGTAGAACGTACGACGTAGTGATCGATTTCGTCCTGGGTCTGTTCCTGGCCGGGCTCCTGGTCCGGGGCTGGTTACGTGGATTCGTCCGCGAGATCCTCGATCTGGTTGCCCTGGTCGTAGGGCTCTGGGTCGCCCTCGGTCTCAGTGGCCCGCTCGGCGAGTTCCTCGCCGAGCGGGTCTCGGTCTCGCCCGCGGTCGCGA
>JBMDXS010000103.1:0-2052 GCA_048595045.1 Acidimicrobiia bacterium | reverse complement strand
CAGTTGATCGAACGATACGACCGACAAGAACCCCCAACGGCTCCCTGCCCGATGGCCGCGCACCCACCACCGGACTCTGCGATCCCTCCGGGAGACACCCGTCGGAAACGACGGGCAGAGAGAGGATAATCCACGCCCATGCCTGAGCCGACCCCGTCAGATCCGTACATCTCCGCCATGAGGATGGCCCTCGACGAGGCCGGCAAGGCGTCGGCTACCGGCGACGTGCCGGTGGGTGCCGTCCTCCTCGACCCGGGGGGCACGGTGGTGAACGCTGATCACAACCGACGCGAGGAGCTCGGCGACCCGACCGCACACGCCGAGACCCTCGTGATGTCGGCCCGGGCCCGGGAACTCGGCGACTGGCGTCTCGAGGGCCACACCCTGGTGGTGACCCTGGAACCTTGTGTGATGTGTGCCGGGGCGGCGGTCCTGGCCAGACTCGACCGGATCGTCTACGGGGCGGCCGACCTCAGGGCAGGGGCAGCCTGGTCGCTGTACAACATCCCCCAGGACCGCAGGCTGAACCATCGGGTCGATCTCGTCGATGGGGTCCTCGAAGAGGAATGCTCGACGCTGCTCACCGAGTTCTTCAGCTCCCGGCGCTGACTCAGGCCGATACTGCCACCTCGGACGACGCCATGCGGTGATCCCACCAGGCGTAGACCACCGCCCCAACGGCGAGAATGATCGACGCCACCCCGAAAGCCACCCTGTAATCGAACCCATCGATGAGGAACCCGATGGCTGGGGCGGCCATCAGAAGGGCGATGTCGAAGATCGAGGTGAAGATGGCCATCGCCGATCCCCGTTCCGCGGTCCGAGCCCGGGTGACCACCTCACTGGTGAGAATGGGGAAGATCGCGCCATGAGACATCCCGGCCGCGAACCCGGCAGCCGCGACCATCGAGGCACTCCCGGCGACACCGAGGAGAAGAAGGCCGGCGCCGTAGGCAAGTAGGGCTCCGGCCACCAACGGTCGGTGCGGAACCCGGTCGTAATACCTTCCACCGAAGATCCGCATCGACGCCGCCGTAAGGCCATAGACACCGAAGAAGAGTCCCGTGGACCCCACTCCGCGATCGGCGACGAAGGTCCTGGTGAAGGTGAAGATCGTCTCCATCCCGATGGACAGTGCGAGGGTGGCCAACCAAAGGGGGAGGAGATTGTGTTGGGCCAGGGCGGCCCAGAAGCCTCTTCTCGGCCGATGCCCGAGAATCGGGAGGAGAGGAAGCCGCCACACCAGGAGCCAGGAGCCAAGACTGGCCGTGGCCGCGGTCAGGAACAGCGCCGGGTAACCCCAGGTGTCGATGACGAGGTCGCCGATCACCCCGCCGACGGCGATCGGGAGCAACCCGGAAAGGCCAAATAGGGCTAGGCCCTGGGTTCGATGCTCCACCGGGATCGAGTCGGCGCCATAAGTGAGCATCGTGGTGAACAGAGCGATCTGGAGCACCCGCTGGGCGAGGAACAGACCCCACAGCCAGGGTCCCCAGACGCTGGTGGCAGCAAGGGCGAGAACGACCGAGGCATTGAGGATCCCAGTGACCAGTAGGACCGTCCGTCGATGGGTCAGGTCGAGGATCCGGCCCAGGGTTGGGCGAAAGAGAAGAGCGAGCACGGCACCCGCCGCATAGAGGATCCCGATCTTCGATTCGGTCGTGCCCAGGCTCTCCAGATATCCAGGGACGTGGATGAGCATCATGAAGGACGCCTCTTGGAGGAGGGCGGCGGCGAAGATCTTGCCGAAGTTGGGACCGAACCGGGCAGACACAGCCTGCCGGAAGGTAACAGGGGGATGTGCCGGTCCCGCCGTCATATTCCCGTTGGTGGCCTAGCCTGTCATCGATCGTGATAGGCGGGGCGCTAGGGGTGCCCTGAACCCGAAATCCTCTCCATGCGGGGCTGAGTTCCCCGCCCGAGGGTCCGAGTGACACCGGTCGACGGTGGACACGGGATGTTGACGGTCGGGTCCTGCGCGGCGGAGCACCACGAACCGGGTCAGATCCGGAAGGAAGCAGCCCTAAGTGGATCGTTCCGGGTGACGCAGGG
>JBMDXS010000102.1:0-15313 GCA_048595045.1 Acidimicrobiia bacterium | reverse complement strand
TGGCCCGGGATGTGCTGGACGGGCGACGGAGAGGCCCCCCGCACTTGGGGGGGGGCCTTCTCTACTCCGTGAGCGAGGCTCGTGCCTCTGCCTTGTCAGACGGCGGGGCGAACAATGAGGCGCCGCAGGACCTTGGGCCGGTGCTTGACCTGGAGACGATTCTCCTTCATCCGATTGCCCAACCACCGCTGAACGGGGTTGTCGAGCGTTTCGATGGGGCGAACTGCCCAGGCCCAGCGCCGGGTGCTCCTCGGTTCCTGGGATTGGGACATGTATGTCATGTCGCGCCTTTCCTCGCTGACGGACGTCGCCGAATGACGACGTTTCAACAATGAAGAGAGGAACGACGGCCCGCTGATACGGGGGTCAGAGCCGAACGACTCGATGGTCGCTTGTCAGAGGACGATCCACTCGGTCTTGACGGCTTCGCCGCCCTCGACGCGAATGACGAGAGCAAGCGGCCCCGCCTCGACTCCCTCGAACGTGAACCGCCCGAGATCGTCGGTCTCGGTTGCGAGCACGGCGCCGATGACATGCAGCTCGACATCCAGCCGTCCCGCGGGCTGGATGTGACCTCTCAGCTCACCGGTGGCGGCATCGTGCTCGAGATCGATCATCCAATCGCCGGCCTCGAAGCCGATGATCCGGGCCGAAGTGGTGGATCTGACGGTGGTGGTTGCCCTCTCTTCACTGGAGTCGTAGGAGAGCATCGCCAGCTCCGCCTCGATCGTCCGCCATGACAAGGCTGCCTTGGCGAATTCGGTGACGTCGGGCGGGACGGGATCTGTCTGATCGAGCCCCCGCCGGAGAAGTGCCATGATCCTCTCCTCTTCCCGATCGGTCGGCATGGTCATCGGAGATCTCCTCGGTCGCAGGTCGTAGGAGAAATGGCCAGGTCGCGAGTCATGGTAGACAGCGTCGCGACCGCCGTCCCGGGGCGGTCCTCAATGTTGCTGTTTCGAGTCCCCCCACCCGGTCCGCTGCAGGCGGCCGCTGCGAACCCCTCACGGGGATGAAGTCTCGACCTCGTCATCTGGCATCATCTCCTGATCCCAAAGAGCCGCTCCCGCCTCCGCTGATACGCGCCGAAATGGCGGCTTTGAGGCGCTCGAGGCACCTGGACCTCGTTGGACCCAGGCTCCCAATGGGGCGACCGACCACGTCCCCGATCTCCTCGTAGCTGAGGGGTGGCTCGGTGGAGAGCAGGCGGAGCAGTTGGCGGCAGTCGTCGCTCAAGGTCTCGAAGGCGGCGACCACATCCCGGGCCTCCTCATCTTCGACGAGCATCGTCTCCAACGAGGGCCGCTCGTCGGGGATGTCGTATTCATGGTCGGTGGGGATGACCCGGTCTCGCAGCCCCCGGACCCGCAGGGCCTCTCGTCGGCAGGTGGTGGCCAGCCATCCGGGGAGCCGTTCAGGATCGTCGATGCGGTCGATGTTCTCGACCAACCGCAGCCAGACCGTCTGGCTCACGTCCTTGCCGTCCGCCTCGTCCAGCCTGAAGCTCCGGGCAATCGACCACACCATCTGGCTGAACCGATCGACCAGCTCCGACCACGCCCTTGCGTCGCCCGACTTGGCCAGGGTCAGCAGCTCGCCGTGCGTGGCTTGGGACAGGGAGGCCATGGCCCCATCGTACGGATCAGGAGGTCTCGGCCGACCTTCAAAGAGGCCATTCTTTGGGGCGGCGAGCGAGGTCGGTCAGCGCACTAGGTGTCCAGTACTACTTCCACGCCAAGGTCTTCGACGGCAGGGCCGTTCAGGATCGCCGTCATGGCCACTTCGGCATCGACGCCCTCAGCACACATGAATCGGGCGATTGCACCGGCAACATACGGAGCGGCAAACGAGGTTCCCGACCACATGGCCCACCCTTGGTAGTCGTCGGGGTCCTGGATCCAGTCCGGGACAGTCTGCCCGGGCGGCAATCTGTCAGCTCGAACGATATCAGCGGGATCAACCGGGCCGTTGTGAAACAGGAAGGTGCTGATCACGTCGACTCCAACTGCGCATGCGTCAACCCATGGCCCGTAGTTGGAGAATATGGCACGTCGTCCGCAGCCATCGGTGGCGCCCACCGCGGTTACTTCGGGCAGGGCGGCGGGCCAGAACGGACGGCAAACCCCCGCATTCCCCGCTGCCGCGACGACCACTGCACCCTCCGCCCTCGCTTCGGCAATACGATGGCGCAGGACTCGAGGTTGATTCACTGGCTGATCGTCACTGGTGAAACATCCGAATGACATGTTCACCACGTCGATGCTCACCTCTTGCTGTGCGGCTCGATCCAAGGCCTGCCTCAGCCCCAGTGAGATGTCCCAATCGTTGCCATCGCCGAATGAGGACAGCACGCCCTCGATCCAGATGCGTGCACCCGGGCTCTGCCTCCGGATGATCCCGGTGATGAATGTGCCGTGGCCCGACTGTCGATCGATGAATCCGTCGTCCAGATTCAATTCGTCCTCGTCGGTCCTTGAAGGGTCGGTCCCGGGGCCGGGCATCTTCCAGTCATCGTGGACGACAGCGTGACCTTCGAGTCTTGGATGTGCGGGCCTTCCTGAGTCGGTTGCCAGGCCGGTGTCCAGGACGAGCACTATCGGCGAGTCACCGGCACACTCGGCGGGGCCCTCCCAATCGACCGGCTCCCGAACGGGTATGGCCCCGTTCCTTACGAATGGGTTGCCCAGATATGCCGGGTTGCCCAGATATGCCGGATTGCCCAGATATGCCGGATTTCCGAGGTAGGCGGGATTTCCGAGATAGGCCGGCTCGCCGAACAGAACATGGTTGACGGTGGCATCGACAGGTGAATCAGCCTGGCGGAGCGCCTCGGCGGTGCCGACCGGATCATCGATGCCTTCGAACAGGTGGTACTCGACCGACGGCTCGAAGCCCTCGGAGGTCTCGAACTCGTCGAACACCTGTTGGTAGATGGGATCGGGGAGACCCGTAGGTAGCGGATCGCCCGGAGGGACTCCGACTATCAGCTGCCCGGCCCGGTAGGCGATTCCCGCGCCGGGCTCAATTGCTATACGGCGATCGATCAACCTCGTGTAGAGGCTTTCCGCAATTGCATCGGGATCCATCAGCGCCCCACTTTCTGTCGTGGCTCCCAACCGCCGGATCAAGGCACAGCATCCGAAACGTAGTCTCCGAGGCATGATCGAGGCGGGCCTGAAGACGGAACTCGATGTCGCCTTGCGCCTCGTGGACTCGGTACAGGATGACCCTCAATCCGTTCGCGGCCAGGCAGAGGCTCTGCTGGAAGATGACATCAACGACGCCGAAACCGCCGCCGTCGCCTGGTGGGCCCTGGGCCTCGCATCGCGCCAACTGAACGACCTGGCCACAGCCGAGGGCGCACTCCGACGAGGTCTCGATATCGCGGCCACGGCCGGGCTGACCCGACGCATCGGACAGATCCGCTCCAGCCTTGCCTTGGTCATCCTCTACACCGGCGACACCGAAGGTGCTCTCGCCGAGGCGGAGCATGCAATGTCGGACCTGACCGGTGCGGACCTCGCCAGGAACGAGATGCAGGTTGGGCTGATCCTGCAGCGCCTGGGGCGTCTCGATCGGGCGCTGCTCCATTATCGGGCGGCCCTCGTCGGCCTGAGACGCGAGGGTGATGGATTGGCCGAGGCCCGGCTCTTGTCCAACCGAGGCGTGCTGCACGGGTACCGGGGCGAGATAGACCTCGGTGTGGCGGACCTCCAGTCCGCCCGTGCCATCGCCCAAGACCTCGGACAGAGCCTCATCGTTGGCGTCTGCAGTCAAAACCTCGGTTTTCTCGAGGGTCGGCGCGGCGATATCCCGGCCGCCCTTGCCTGGTTCGACGAAGCTGAGGCGGCTTACGACGCATTGGGGAGGCCGCCCGGGATGATCGAGGTGCTTTGGGCCAACCGGGCCGAACTACTGCTCGCCGCCGGCCTATTCACGGAGGCAGAGCGTGCCGTGAATGCGGCGGTGGCCGGGTTGGAGAAACTGGACAACAAGACCGACCTGTCCGAGACACGTTTGCTCTGCGCCGAAGTCGCCCTGGCCAACAGACAACCCGAAGCTGCGCTCTCGGCAGCCGAGACCGCCTCGGCGGAGTTCCTTGAGCAAGACCGCCATGCATGGGAGCTGCTCGCCGGTTATGCCGCATTGAGGGCTCGCTTCGAGATCGACGACGCCGCCGGCAGGGCATTGGAAGCAGCCAGGCTGGCCGAGGAGCTGCGGTCGATCGGGCTCAAGTCGGAATCTCTCCACTGTCATCTGCTGGCGGGAAGGATCGCCCTGCGTGACGGCGACCTGAGCAGGGCGCGGGCCGCACTCACCAGCGCAGCCGGTGCCCGAAAGAGCGGCTCTGCCCTGGACCGCGCCAAGGCATGGCACGCCGAAGCCCTCATTCGCTACGCCGAGGGCAACGAGAATGGGTCACGCACGGCTGTCGACGCCGGGTTCAGGGCTATCCGGGACCACCGACTCTCCTTTGGTGCCTCGGACCTCAGATCTCACGCCGCCACCCACGGGCTCGATCTCGCCTTGTTCGCCGTCGAGCAGGGGATGGCCACCGGTTCGCCATGGCGCGTCCTGGACGCAGTCGAGTCCTGGCGGGCGGAGAGCACCAGGGTCGCTGCGGTGCGGCCACCTACCGACCCGAAGCTTCGCCATCTACTGTCCGAAATGCGCCGGGTGGCTGCCGAGATCCGGGAGACCGCGCTCGCCGGAGCCGAGACCCGGCATCTGGTCGTGAGCCAGGCGAAGCTGGAACAAGAGATCAGGTCTGTTTCGAGACGGCTTCGTGGAGCCTCGGTCACCGACGACGTCTCAGTCACAGGACGCGAGCAGATCACCGATCGACTCGGAGACCGTCGCCTCGTCTCCTATTTCCGACACGACGGTCAGATCCATGCCGTCTCGTTGCATCGCCGTGTCGTCGCGCTGGAACAACTGGTCGATGCGAATAAGGCTTCCGACGAGCTGTCCTCAGTGTTGTTCGCTCTGTCCAGGCTGGCGAAAGGAGCGGGGTCCCCGCGGTCACTGGCCGCAGCTGCCACGGGCCTCGAGCAATCATTGCGCCGTCTGCGGGAGTGGTTGCTCGACCCCATCACCGGGAAGGCCGAGGAGATTGTGGTCGTGCCCACCGCGGCTCTGCATCGTCTTCCGTGGCCGGCGCTCGATCTGTCGCGAATCGTCACAGTGACACCCTCGCTGGATGCCTGGATCCGGGCATCATCGGCCTCGTCACCGTTGAGCCCTGCCTGCGCCGCTGCCCTGGTCGCGGGGCCCGACCTGCCCGGGGCCAACCTTGAAATCTCACGGGTGGCGCGGATCTACCCGAACCACCGACGACGCACCGGCCGCAACGCTCGAGCCGACGAGGTATTGGGCGACATCGAAGGCGCCGACGTGGCCCACCTCGCCGCCCACGGGACGTTCCGTAACGACAACCCGTCTTTCTCGTCCCTGCTGATGCACGACGGCCCGCTAACCGTCTATGACTTCGAGAGGATCGAGACTCCGCCAAAGGTGATGGTCCTCTCCTCTTGTGACACTGCCGTGAGCAAGGTGGCTGCCGGCGACGAGCTGCTCGGTCTCTCCTCGGCCCTGATTGGAGTAGGCGTCTCCAGCTTGGTGGCACCGGTGGTGCCGATAGCCGACGAGATCGCAGGCGACCTCATGGTCTCCCTGCACCGAAATCTGGTGGCGGGGGTCCCCCCTGCGGAGGCCCTGGCACGGGTCGTGGCATCCAACGTCGACGAACCTGTGGAGCGCGCGCTTCGCACCTCCTTCGTCGCGTTCGGAGCTTGAGGCCGACGTGACCCCCGGGTGAAACCGGGGGTCGTTCCTCGTCGAAATCGGGCGTCAGATCGCGGGGATCCTTGGCCGACGATCGACTTTCAGGGGCTCGAAGATCGCGGCACGGCCACGTTCCACTGTCTGAATGATCCGGTCGATGACACCCGGGCCTTCGGGCCGGGCCGACCTCCCCAGCCTGAAGTCGGCGGCCTCCGCCTGGTAGCGCTCGATCCGCTCGTAGACCAGCGCTTCGGTCAGATAGCTGCTCATGGTCCTCTCCTTTTCCCAATGTGAACGCGCCCAGGAAGAGTGCTGGGGTGGGTTGCTGATACAGCTCGATCAGCCGGCGCGGCGGCGGGCACGATGGGCAGCGACATTCTCCCGGGTAGTGCACTTGTCCGAGCAGTGAAGCCGCGAGTGGTTGCGGGAGACGTCCACGAACACATCGTCGCAGGAGGATGCGTTGCAGATCCCGAAACGGTCGAAGCCGCCCTCGATGAGTGCCACGCTCAACCCCATGGCGGCGATCGCACCCAGATAGCGGGCCGGGCTATCCGCCTCCGATTCGAAATGGAGATGGGGCGCCGAGCCGTGAACACTGACCCGGGGAACGGCTCCCATATCGGCGAGAAGACCGTTCAGGATCTCGGCCGCCTCAGCGTCGGTATCGGCCTCGAACACCCGTCTCAGTCGAGAGCGGAGCTCTCGGACCTCGTGCAGGTCCCGCTCTCCGGGCTCCCAACCGGGCCGACACCAGTCGCCATCATGTGTCTCGATGAACGAGGCCACATCGCCCGGGACCTCGAGCGTCTCGAGCCCACTCGCCATTTCATACGAGTTGACCAGATCTACTGCCAGCTGAACCGGCTCATCGCTGTAGTGGGAGAAATCCATCCTGTGGCCTTTGGAGTTGGGAGCTGTAAGGTACAAACCGAGTCTAGCCCGCTACAGCCGGCAAGCAAGGTGCTCAGCCAACCGTCCTGACGACAATCAGACTGTCGGCAGCCGACTCGGAGAACCAAACCTCACCGGGCCGGCCCAGGATCTGGCGGACGTGGCCCGGATCGTGCGGGAGCACGTACGTGTCGAACTGCTCGGAGACCGGGTCGAATCGCACCACGGAATTCGACCCGAAATCACTGGCCCATACGGTGTCGGTGTCGTCGACGAAGACGGCGTAGGTCTCGGGGTTGCCGCCCGGTAGCGGCCAGGTGTCCCAGGAGTCGCTATCCGGCGTATAGCGACTGAGATTCCCCGAATTCCATTCGCTGACCCAGATCCGGCCCTCCGAATCGGACCACACCCGGCGGGCGCCCTGATCCGGCGTGGGCGGCTCGATCACCGTCGCACCTCCGTCCGATTCGATGCGGGCGATGTGCGACCCGGCCAAAGAGGCGTAGTAGACGACGCCATCGGGGGTGGTGGTGACTCCGTACGGCCCTCGTCCCTCCGGGGCCTCGTAGACCATCATTTCCCCTGAGCCAGGGTCGAGACTGCCGTAGATACCGCGCTGACCGGTGAACCAGAGGAAGCCATCCCCGTCGAAGCCGGCGGTGTTCAGGTTGGCGTCAGGCCGATCATCGGGTAGGGGGTGGACGGTGACTGCCTCACCTGACGGGTCGACCGAGACAATGGCATTGAGCCCGCCGTCCGTGATCCAGGCTGCCCCGGCGTCGTCGACGATGACCCCGTGAGGCGCCGAGCCGGGCCCGAGATCGGTGTGCCTCGTCTCGCCGGTCGAAGGATCGAGCCAGCCCAGTTCGCCGCTGTTCTGGGCCGTGTACCACACACCGCCATCGACGGCCGGGGCCACATCGTGCGGGCCCGACCCCGCCGGGACCGGGAATGACTCGAGGGTCAGCTCGCCGGGAGCGATGGTCAGGGGAACGGTGGTCATCGTGGTCGTCGCCGGCGTCGCCACGGTGGCGGTGCCCGCGATCGTCGTCGTGGTTGGGGCTGTGGCACCAGGCGTCGGTGCCCCTGTCGTTGAGGTGTCGGCTGACGTCTGGTTGCAGGACACCACCACCATCACGGAGAGCGCCATCAGACAACGCCTCATCGGCGTCAGCCTATGCCGACTCCCGGATCAGCCGGACCGCCTCCGCGATGCCACCGTCCCATGGCGGGCCATGGCCGGGCAGTACCCAAGTGGCCCCGAGGGTCTCGAGACGCGCCATCGACTCGATGGCCCGTTCGGGATCGAGTGTGAACGGGGCGGGCTGAGGGCCCACCGCCCCGGTCAGGACGTGTCCCGTTGTCATCGCATCACCGACGAAAACCGCGTCGACCGATGGGACGTGCAAGGCGACGCTCCCCGGCGTGTGGCCGGGAACGTGGAACACCACGGGTGAACCAGGCAGATCCAGTACCTGGTCGTCATCGAATGTCCTCACCACGGCGACCGGTGTGATGCTCAGACCACCGCGCCGCCCGCTGTACCACAAGAACTTCAGCAAGGGCCCCACCTTCACCTTGCCCCACTTGATGTCCTTTTTCACCTCACCTCGGGCCCGGGCGGCGTCGAGCTCGTGAACGTGGACTGGAACCCCGTGGTCGCGACGGATCCGCTCCGCAAAGCCGATGTGGTCAGTGTCCCCATGGGTCAGCACGACACCTCGAACGTCACCGAGGGAACGGCCCATCGAGGCCAACTCCGGCTCGAGCTCGTCCCACTGACCGGGAAGTCCGGCATCGATGATCGTGACTCCGCTGTCGTCTTCGATCAGGTAGACGTTGACCAGGTCGGATCCGATGCGATGGAGCGACGGCGCCAGCTGCATCCACCGCAGCTTATGACCCTCACCCAGGCCCTCATGCCGCCCTCACGGTTGCGTGACGCCGCGCGCCGGAAGGGGTCAATAGGCGTTGGCGACCATCAACTCCTCGCATGGGAAGAGGGTGATGATCTTGCATCCGTCGGCCGTCACCACCACCTCCTCCTCGATGCGGGCCGCGGACCTCCCGTCGGCGGCCGGGGCGTAGGTCTCGAGGGCGAAGACCATGCCCTCCTGGATCTCGATCGGGGCGTCGAGGGAGTTGAGCCTGCTGATGATGGGACGTTCGTGGAGACCGACCCCGACGCCGTGTCCGAACTGCAGCCCGAAGGCATCCATCTCGTCGTCGAACCCGAACTCCTCGGCTCGTGGCCAAACCTTGGCAATCTCATCCGTGCTCGCACCGGGCTTGACCAGTTCGATGGCGGCGTCCATCCACTCACGTGACTGCTTGAACGCGTCACGCTGGGCCTGGGTGGCCCGGCCCACCACGAAGGTCCGGTAGTAGCAGGTCCGGTAGCCGTTGAAGACGTGGATGATGTCGAAATAGGCCTGGTCTCCAGGACGGATCAGACGATCGGAGAACACGTGGGGATGCGGGCTGCAGCGCTCCCCGGCGATCGAGTTGATGGCCTCGACGAACTCGGAGCCCATCTCGAACAGACGAGCGTGGGCGAGGCCGACCACGTCGGACTCCCTGATCCCCGGCTTCAAAGCCTCGAAGATGTCCTGGTAGACGCCGTCGACCATGGCACAGGCTTGGGTGAGGAGGATGATCTCGTCGGGGCTCTTGATCTCCCTTGCCTTCATCATCGCCTGCTGGCCATCCACCACGTTCAGGCCTTCGGCCTGGAGGGCGAGGAAGACTCCGGTCTCCGCCATGTCGACTCCAAGACGCTCGCCGGCCAGCCCTTCGGCCTCGAGCACATGACGGATCTCGGCTGCGGCACGGGAGTGGAGACCCGCCTCGGGCCCGATCGCCCCCTGCAGCCCGGTATTGCCTCCGACCGAGTTCTGGGTGTCGTACATGTGAGGCAACTGAATGCGGTGAGCCTTGGCAGCCGAACCGAAATCCCAGATGCGGGGCCGGCTCTCCTGGGTCACCAGCGCGTAACGCTCCCCCTTGTTGAAGGCCCAGTACCCGATCTGGGTCGAGGTGGCGTACCTGATGTTCGATGTCTCGAACAGGAGGAGGGCAGCCAGATCTTCCTGCTCCATGATGTCCTTGACACGGGCGATGCGGTGCTGACGGAGACGCTCGAAGTCGACCCGGCTCTCCCAGTCGACCCCGATCACACCTGGTGCGGGGCTGGTGGCCACGGGGAACTCAACGCTCATCGATGGTCTCCTTGTCTGTACGGGTCATCCGCCTGTCCGCCGAGATCATGCCGACGTGCTTAGTGACACTACACACTTGACCGACGGCTCATCGAGCCAGATGCCGGGTCGCGGACGACGCCACTTGGGCGCCGATGGCCAGGGAGGCGGTGGCTCCCGGCGATGGGGCGTTCAGGACATGGACCGTCGATCCCGCCTCCTCGATGACGAAGTCGTCGACCAGCTTGCCGTCGGGAGAGACCGCCTGGGCCCGCACCCCGGCTCCACCCGGGACCAAATGCTCGGGCCGTATCTCCGGGACCAATCGACGCGCCGACCGTGCATAGAGGCTCCTCGACCTGGAGCGGACCATTTCGGAAGCGCCGGTCCACCAGTGGCGCCTCGCCAGCTTTCGGAAGCCCGCGGTCCCCAGTGTCTCCCTGAGGTCCGCCCATTCTCGGACGGCACCCCTGTAGTGCTCTCTCCCCACGGCGAGCACGGCGTTGGGACCGACCTCGACGCTCTCATCGACTCGACGGGTGAAATGGACCCCGAGAAATGGAAAGCGAGGGTCGGGGACCGGGTAGATCAATGCTTTGACCAGATGCCCGGCCTCCGGGACCAGGGTGTAGTACTCCCCCCGGAAGGGGACGATCTTCACCGGGCTCACCACACCGGCGAGGCGGGCGACCCGGTCGGAGTGGAGCCCGGCGCAGTTGACAATCACTTTGGCCCGAATCTCCCGATCCATCGAACGAATTGCTGCCCCATCCCCGATGTGTTGAATCGCATCGACCGGGTATCCGGTCACGATCTCGGCGCCTCCGCGAGCCAGATCAGCAGCTAGATGAGCGGCCACCGCGGGGAAGTCGACGACTCCCGCCTCAGGTACGTGCAGCGCCTCCAGCCCGACGGCCCAGGGCTCGTGGTCTCGGATCTCACCCGCGCCGAGACGGGTGATGCCGACGAGCCCGTTCGCCCTCCCCCTTCGCTCCAGCTCGTCCAGCGGCTCCAGTTCCGATTCCCTGCTGGCGATCACCAGCTTCCCGGACTGCTCGAAGGCGATTCCATTCTCCGCGCAGTACTCCTGAAGCTGATGCCTTCCCTCGACGCACAAGCGAGCCTTCAGCGAACCGGGCCGGTAGTAGAGACCCGAATGGGCGACACCGCTGTTGTGGCTGCTCTGATGTGCGCCAACAACCGATTCCTTCTCGACCACGATAAGGGACAGACCCGGATGGCTGTTGGCGACGGACCGGGCCACCCCGAGACCCACCAGACCCGCACCGATGATGCAGATGTCATAAGCCACCGTTGTCCTCCTGCCCGACGGCTCGAGGGCGACAGAGCCTAACCAGCAGTGGGTTGGTGCTCAGTCTCACTGCACAGTCGCGGTCGACGGCGGGTTAGGATCCCGCTTCCTGGCCGCGAGAGGAGCTGATACATGGCCGAGGGGACAGTGTTGATCGTTGGCGGCACCGGCGGTATCGGCCGCGAACTGGCAGCTCACTACATCGATCGAGGCCGTGAGGTCATCATCACCGGCCGTGACCCGGCTAACGCAGAGGCTGTTGCATCCGAGCTAGGGGGCAAGGTCAGCGGTATCGGATTCGATCTGGCCCGCCCCGAGACCATCGGCACAGCCCTGAAGGGCATAGGCGATGTCGACAAGCTGGTGCTGAGCGCAATCGCTCGTGACAACAACCCGGTGCGCGACTACGACGTGGAGAGTGCCAGGTACCTCGCCACGATGAAAGTCGTCGGCTACACAGAGGTCATCCATACCCTCCTCGATAGGCTTTCCGACGACAGCTCGGTGGTCCTCTTCGGGGGACGAGCCAAGGACCGCCCGTACCCGGGCTCAACGACCGTGACGGCAGTGAACGGCGCGATCTCCACCATGATCACCACTTTTGCCGTGGAACTGGCCCCGATCAGGTTCAACGCGATCCACCCCGGGATTGTGGGCGACAGCCCGTATTGGGTGGACAAGCCACTCGACGCCGTCCTCGCCCGTACCCCGACCAAGCGACTCTGCACGATGGAAGACGTCGTGGACGCCACCGTCTTCCTGCTGGAGAATCGATCGGTCAACGGGGTCAACCTCTACGTCGACAGCGGCTGGCTGCTGATGTGATGGGCGCCGTGGAGACGACGGAGCACCTGGACGGGATCGGTGACCGGCTTCGCACCGAACGGACCAAAGCCGGCATCAGCCAGCGCGAGCTGGCACGTCGTCTCGGGCTGTCGGCCAGCCTGATCTCACAGCTGGAGAGCGGTCTCTCCAAGCCGTCGGTTGGGACTCTGTATGCGATCGTGACCGAGCTCGACCTCTCCCTGGACAAGCTGTTGCGGGGAGACGACAACCCGCGACGCAGCGATGCCGACACGGGTGCGACCGGCGCCACCGACCAACACCCTCCCCTGGTTCATCCGGAGGATCGCAAGTCGATCGATCTCGCCTCAGGCGTGCGTTGGGAACAACTCACTGCCGATACCGAGCACGGAGTCGACTTCTTGCACGCGATCTACGAGGTGGGCGGCGCCTCGACCCCGGACGAGTCGCTCATGAGACACCACGGTCGCGAGTATGGCTATGTCGTTGCGGGGAAGATGGGGATCCAGCTCGGCTTCGAGCTCTTCGAGTTGCACCCGGGTGACTCGATCGCCTTCGATTCCACCGAGCCCCATCGGCTCTTCAACATGGGAGACGAGCCTGTTCATGCCATCTGGTTCGTGGTGGGACGGGGTGCAGACGACCGCGCCCAAGGGGAATGACGCCGGCCCGCCCCGAGGCGCGGCGGTGATCTTCAGCCGATGATCGACGGTGGCGGGAGTCGGGGGCCGGTGCTGGTCACCGGGGCCTCGGGCTTCATCGCTTCGCACATCGTCGCTCAG
Source organism: Acidimicrobiia bacterium (assembly GCA_048595045.1). Lineage (GTDB taxonomy): Bacteria > Actinomycetota > Acidimicrobiia > Spongiisociales > ZC4RG35 > JARDZU01. The sequence goes on along the minus strand of JBMDXS010000102.1, from coordinate 2,540 downwards.
CTTCTCTCCGCCGGTCACCGGGTGCGGGGCACCGTGCGCGATCCGACGAAGACGTCGAGGCACTCTCATCTCACCGCGCTGCCGGGGGCGGAGGAGCGACTCGAGCTGGTTGGGGCAGACCTGCTCACCGAGGGCGCTTTTGACGATGCCGTCGCCGGCTGCGAATTCGTGCTCCACTCGGCATCGCCCTATCAGATCGATGTAGCCGATCCGCAACGAGATCTGGTCGATCCGGCAGTCGATGGGACCATATCGGTCCTCGAGGCTTGCATAGGGGCCGGATCGGTGCGTCGCGTCGTGCTGACTTCCTCGGTGGCGGCCATCACCGATCGGGCGGACGGCCGCATCAACACCGAGGCCGACTGGAACAGACGATCCTCGCTGACACGCAATCCGTACTACTTCTCGAAGACATTGGCCGAGCAGGCGGCGTGGAGCTTCGTGCAACCGGCCGACCCCGGGTTCGATCTGGTGGCCGTCAACCCGTTCTATGTCATCGGGCCGTCGTTGGGGCCAGAGGTCAACACCAGCCATGGTTTCCTGACGGGCTTCACCAACGGAAAAGTCCCGGCCATCCTTGCGATCGAATGGCCCTTCGTCGACGTGAGGGACGTTGCCAGGGCCCATGTCCTGGCGATGGAGAGCCCAAAGGCAAACGGGCGATACATCGTTGCGGCCGGGACACGCACCATGCGCCAGGTGGTCGACCTCCTACGGTCCCACGGATGGGGGGAGCGTTACCCACTCCCCTCGATCGGGCTCGATGGCCGAATCGGGCTCCTGACCAGCAAGCTTGTGGCCGCCCTACAACCTTCAGGCACCCGGGACTATCTGATGAACCATCTCGGCGGACGACTCCGGTTCGACAACTCCAAGGTCAGATCCGAGCTCGGGCTCGAGTTCCGCGACGTCGATCGGACCATCCTCGAGGCCATGGATGACCTCGAGCGTTGGGGTCACCTGGGGAAGAAGCGATAGACCGGACCGATCCGATCTCAACGCCGGTCGACACCCCGGTCTAGGCGGCCACCGAGCTTATGGAGCGCGCCGTGTCACGGTCGAGGTCGAACTCGTCGACCAGGTAGTCGGCTACCTCGTCTTGGCTGAGGCCCTTCGTGCGCAGGTAATGAACCACCCTCCTGGCGAACTCGAGATCGGATTGACGTTCAATCTCTGTCGTGATCTCATGCACTTCGTTGGCCATCTCGTACCTCCCGAGTCACCGAACCTCATACCCACGCCCCGCCGCACACCAACTTCAGACCCTCCGGCGCCCGACATGGTTCCCGATTCTTCGTCCGACTCCAAGCACCCTCACGTCGATCGTCAGCCGACCACCCTCAGAGCGGACTCCGGTATCTCACGGAGCGATTCCTCGATGGGCTCCGGGCCACCGATCTCGGCACCCCCGCTTTGCTCGCTCATGCGACGGAGCTGGGGCCCGACCTTGCTCTGCCACGAGCCCACCGCCGCGTTGAAGGCGCGCACCGTCCCGGTCAGACCGGCACCCAGCTTCTGCAGATGGCCGGCGAACACGTTGAGCCGCCTATGCAACTCGCGGGCGTCTTCGAGGATCTGGTCCGCCTGTTGCAGAGCGCGGTATTCGGTGAGCAGAGAGGCCACATTGACCAGGAGCGCGTACAGGGCGCTGGGGCCGGCCACGATCACCCGACATTCCAAGAGCTTGTCGATCAGGTCCGGGTAGGCGCTTGCCGCCGCCTCGTACACCGCTTGGGACGGGAGGTACATCACCACGTAGCCGCCCGATGAGAGGTTCAGATAACCCTTCCCAGCCAAGGTCCTGCCCACCCGCTCCAACTCCTTGCCCTGGTCGGCGAGCAGCGAGAGGCGACGGGTGGCGTCGTCTTCGGCCAGGGCCTGTTGGAAGCGTGCGGCCGGGAACTTGGCATCGATCACGATGTTTCTCCCGCCAGGGAGATGGACGACTGCATCAGGCCGGATGTCGCCGTATGACACTTGACACGTGTAGTCCCGGCCTTCGACCAATCCACCATGCTCGAAGATCCTCTTCATGCCGATCTCGGCCCAGCCGCCCCGCGCCCGGTCATTCGTGAAGAGGGCGGTGATCCCTTTCATCTGAGCGCCGATGCCGCGCACCTGCTCGTCGAGGGCCGCGTTCCTTCCCGTGACAGAGGCCTGAAGCTCGGCGAGCTTGGAGTCGAGCTGGGCGACCTGGGCCCCCAGGGCGCCGTCCCGGCCGGCGAAGTCTCGCTGCAAGTCATCGAGACGGCGGGTCAGCTCGGGGTCGGGCGTCTCGACCCCTGGTGTGGTCTGCCGCCTGACCGCAACGAGCAGGGCGAACAAGCCGGTCACGGCGAGGAACGCGATGATGGAGATGACCAGGGCAACGGTCTCAGTGCTCATGGTCGACAGTGTGACGGTGCGGTGTGACAGATTTTTCGCGGGGCTGTCCGGGGAAAGACGTCGTTCTCGCAGAAAGGGTCAAAGACCGGATTTCCCTAGGGTGCGTGAATGATCCACTCCGAGCACCCATTCAGGCCGGCTCCCGAAGATCGGGA
>JBMDXS010000101.1:0-6322 GCA_048595045.1 Acidimicrobiia bacterium | reverse complement strand
GCGAGAGCCAAGGGCGGGACCAGGTCACGGTCTCCCGCCGCGTGTGACGGGTCCACGATCACAGGCAGATGGGTCCGCTGCCGGAGCACGGGGACCGCGCTCAGATCGAGGGTGTTCCGGGTCGAGGTCTCGAAGGTCCTGATCCCCCGCTCGCAGAGGAAGACCTGCTGGTTCCCCTCGGAGAGGATGTACTCCGCGGCCTGCAAGAGCTCGTCCAACGAGGAGCTCATGCCCCGCTTCAGCATCACCGGACGATGGGCCCGGCCCACCGCCGACAGCAGCGAGAAGTTCTGCATGTTGCGAGTGCCGATCTGGAGGATGTCCGCCTTGCGGGCCACACCCTCGACGTCCTCGGGGGACACCACTTCGGTGACCACCGGGAGCCCATACGACTTGCCCGCCTCGACCAGCATCTCCAGGGCCTCGAAGCCCAGTCCCTGGAAGGAGTAGGGCGATGTCCGGGGCTTGAAGCAGCCACCCCTGAGGATGGAGCCGCCGCTCTCCTTGACCGCCTTGGCCGCGGTCATCACCTGATCCCACGACTCCACCGCGCATGGCCCGGCGATCACGACGAGGTCCTCGCCACCAAGTCTCACCCCGGCGACTTCGACGATCGTGTTCTGCTCCTTGTGCCCCCGGCTGCCCAGCCGGTAGCCCGTGGGGCTGGATGGCAACGGCTCGAGCTGGGTCAGGGCCGAGCGGCCCTTCGGGATGACCTGTCTCACCTTGCGCTCGACCGGCTTGGGCCGGAGATCGCGGGAGGGATAGCTACCCAGAACCCGCATGAAACGGACCTGCCGGGTCAGGGCGTCCAGCACATCGACGACCGACTGATCCGAGATGTTGCCATCGAAGTCGAGATAGAACAGCTCCTCTCGCGGGTTGTTCGGGATCGGCCGTGACTCGAGCATGACCAGGTTGATGTCGGCGTCGTGGAACACACCTAGCGCGTCCATGAGTGCTCCCGGATGGTTGCCGACCGCCATCACGATCGAGGTCTTGGTGGGAACGCCTTCGGGCACGTGGGCCGGCTCGGGGGCGACGACGACGAACCTGGTGTAGTTCTCGTCGCGGTTGGCGATCCCCGTATGGAGGACGTCGAGACCGAAGATCCGCCCCGCCTCCTCACTGGCTATGGCGGCGATGGTGCGATCGTCGAGATCCCGGATCTTCTGCCCGGACAGGGCGGTGTCGGAGAAGTAGACGATCTCGCAATGATCGAGCTGGGCGAGAAACTCGGAGCACTGGGCCACCGCCTGGGGATGGCAGTAGATCCGCCGCAGCTCCGAGATCGACGCGCCTTCGATCCCGAGCAGGCAATGCCGTATCCGGAACCGGACGTCACCCACGAAGTTGAGGTTGCTGTCGAGAAGGAGGTCGTAGACCTCGGAAATCGCACCCGATGTCGTGTTCTCGATTGGGAGGACCGCCACGTCGGCCTCGCCCCGCTGCACGGCAGCGATGGCGGCTGCGAAGGTTGGCGACCTGACGTAGTGGACCGAGGTTCCCTTGTGATCGAAGTACTGCTGGGCGGCGAGCTGGCTGTAGGAGCCGTCGATGCCCTGGATGGCCACGGTCACCGCCTGATTGGGGCCTTCCATACGATCCAGGAATTCCTGCTGGATCCGGACCGAGTCGTTGACGATCTCCCTCCAGAGCCGGTTCACCAGACCCGAGTCGAGGTCATGCTCCATCCCGGAGGCGATACGGTCGGAGATGAGACCCTCCTCCCTCGTCTGATCACGGGAGGGGCGATCGTGGATCCCCTTCTCCTTGGCGATGCGAAGGCTGTGTGCCTTACGCTCGGCAAGGAGCTTGAGGATGTCGGCGTCGATCCGGTCGATGTCGTCCCGGATCCGTTCGATGTCATCTGGGTTGGGATTGGTTCTCTGGTTCATTTGGGTTCGCCTCGGCGCGTTCGAAGGGTGAAGAGTTACGGAGTGGCGCGGGGTGAGGTGGATCGGCGCTAGGCGCCGAAATAGACGAACCCGAAGAAGCGGCGAGAGATGGCGCCGGAGATAGAGGTCGGGCTCGTCGTCATGGGCGCTGATTATTCGCTGACCCGATGGAGAATGTCAAGAGCGATGCGTGATCTGAGCAAGGCGGCGGGGATAGTCCTGGCAATCATCGGATTGGTCTGGATCCTCCAGGGATTCGACGTCGCCTTTGCTCCGCAGAGCTTCATGACCGGCGACATGGCGTGGGTGGCCTGGGGTCTGGTGGCGATGGTGGCCGGCGGCCTGTTGTTCTGGAGGGGTCGGTCCGGCCGACGGTGACTGCCTGTGGACGGTTCAGGCCGCTGCGGTCCCTGACAGCACTACCCCGAACGTCACGACGAGCAGAGCGAGTCCGGCGACCGATGCGATCGCGGGCATGAGGACAGGGCGCCCGGCCTTCTTACGTTCGATGATCCAATCGGTGATGGTCCAGGAGAGATGGGCGCCCAGGATCGATGACAGCGCTCCCAAAGCCATGTGCATGAATGTCATTCAGTCAAACCTCTCGTCATCGCAGCCGTTGTCTGCTCCTTACCGATCCCCGGCGCAGCAGGGACGCCGATGTCGGGGCGATGGCAAGCAGCGGAGCTCCTGACCATCGGTGCCACCCCACCAGGACTTGTGATCGGTTTGATCATCTTTCGACTGGAGGCCAATGCCAATATTGGTTTTCGCGACCCGGGGTCGTCGGTCGAGGGCAATGCGTAGGCTCTCGACATGATCGAAGGCGCCATCGACGCTGCCCTCGCCCTGCTCAGAAAGACGGGTCGAGCGAGGATACGGGTGATGACGCAGGACAATCGCGCCACCGAGATCCGTCTGCGAAACCGTGCTGCGTGGATCTCGAAGCCGAACGCCCGTCTACGGGTGGTCAGGGTCGAGGAGGGTGACGGCTTCCTCGACGTCGACCTGATGCTCGATGGTGCTCAATAGGTCTCCATTTGACTTAGTCCAACCCTGCGCTCTCCGGTCATGTTGATCATCGTCGCTCTCGCCCTCCCCCTGGCTGGTCTGCTCCTGCTTCTGATCCGGCCCGAGCTGGATCTGCAATGGCAGCACAACCCCACCCATTTCTGGTTGGTGATCGTGGTGAGTGTGCTGGCGGTGCTCCTCGGGTTGGTGATGGGCGAGGCGGCGCGCAAGCGGAGAGACGTCAGGGTGTTCCTGGTCTCCCTCGCCTTCATCTCCAGCGCAGGCTTCCTCGCCCTGCACGCCCTGGCCACGCCCGGTGTCCTGCTGGCGGGGCCTAGTGCCGGTTTCGACGTGGCCATGCCCATCGGGCTGTTCGTTGGCTCGTGTTTCGCCGCTGCGTCGGGTCTCCCCCTCCTCTCGCCAAGCGCCAGGAGGCTGGGCCGATCACAGCAATTGCTCCGGTCGGGTGTCCTCGGCCTGCTGCTGGCATGGGCCGTCGTCTCCCTCGCGGGCTGGCCTCCTTTCGGCGACCCAGACCTGGTCGAGGCCGGCGAAGGTTGGCTGATCGTGATCGGCATAGCGGGGATGGTCCTCTACGGCATCGCCGCACTTCGTTACACCAAGATATATCGCCAGCGCTCGGCGTCGTTGGTGCTGGCGATCGTGGCCACGTGGGTCTTACTCGGCGAAGCGATGCTTGCGGTGACTGTTTCAGCCAACTGGCACCTGAGCTGGTGGGAATGGCACGTTCTGATGGCGGTGGCCTTTGTGGTAGCCGCTCTGGCGGTACGCAAGGAGTACCGCCGACAGGACTCTGTCCCGGCCGCCTTCAGCAGCCTCTATCTCGACTCCACGCTCGGCCGGGTGGACCGAGAGAGAGCTGACGCGGTGAAGGCATTGGTCTCCCACGATGCCGGAATCGAAGAGCTATCCGCCACGTTCGAGCTATCCGCAGACGAGGCCGAGCTGCTGGCACACGCAGCAAGGGAGATACGGAGGCTCGATGAGCTGTTCGCCCCCTACTTGTCGACCCAGCTTGCGTCCCGAATACGGCGCAACCCGGAGGTGACCCAGCTCGGCGGGGAGACACGTGACGTCACGGTGCTTTTCGCCGACCTGCGGGGGTTCACCACTTTTTCCGAGGAGGCGGAGCCGGGGCAAGTGCTGGAAATGCTCAACGAGTACTGGTCGCTGACCCTCCCGGTCGTGGAGGCCAACGGCGGGTTCGTCGACAGCATCGCCGGTGATGCCGTCCTGGTGGTGTTCAATGTCGCCGGGGATCAGGACGATCACGCCCTGCGCGGATGCAGAGCGGGACTTGGCTTCCAGGAGGGCAGCGAGCAGGTCGCCGGGCGTCACCTCGGTTGGCCTCGATTCCGGATCGGTGTCAACACCGGACCCGCCGTCGTCGGCAACGTGGGCTCTGAGGAGCGTAGGAGCTTCACCGCCATCGGCGACACGGTCAACGTCGCCGCCCGTCTCCAGGCCAAGGCGGTACCTGGTGAGGTGCTCATCGGGGAAACGACCTATGAAGCTGCACGGGAGCGCTTGACGGTGGAGCCGGTGGGGCTGCTCGATCTTGCCGGGCGAGCCAACCGGGTTGGGGTCTTTCGCCTACGCGATGTTCACGTTTGAGTGATACCGGGGACGGCCAGCGGGCGCCCACGATTACGATCTCGGCGAATCTCCCCCGGATCCGGGGGGCTGGTCAGACGAGACCATCGGCGGCGTCCACCTCGGCGGCCAGGGCGTCGAGGTCACCGGCCACCGGGGCGTGGTCGACCACTTTCAGACCGCGTATCAGGTCTGGATATCGCTCGGCCTGGCCCGGCTCGAGCACCACGCGAATCGGCACGTCCTCCCGAAGCGTCTCCTTGTATCGCTTCAGGATGGTGCGATGCTGCGGGCGATCGAGATCGAGCTCGAAGACGATCCCGTGTGCTGACTCGGCCAACGGACAGCCCTCACCGCTGAGGATGGGGCATAGCGTCCCCGGTGCGGGACCCGGGCAGACCATGACCCTGTGGCCGAGCTGCTCGAGGAAGCCCTGGTCGGTCGGCCTCCCGCCGCCGGGAATGTCGAAGAGGATGTAGCTGTCGCCCATCTCGACCTCCTTTGCCCCAGCGTCGCCCTGAGACCTAGGGAGGAACAGAGGACAAAGGCCCTATGGGTTCAGGGCACACCAAGACCCGGCCACGGCGACCCGGGCACCGCCGGCACGGTGTCGAGTGCAGCGACTGCCGACGGCCGGAACCCCTTGATCACCAGGTAGAGGCCCAGTCCGAACTCCCACGTCGCGATCGGAAGAACCCCGAGTCCTGCAAGACTGCCAGTGCATCTTCGGAAAGGCCGATCACCGACGCGACGTTGTAGGCGAGGAGTACGACTGCTCCGATGAATCCAAGCACCGGAAGGAACCGAGGTACCAGACGGGATCGGTACATGAGGGACCCGAGCAAGAAGGCGTTGATCGACGGGATGAGACTCTGGCCGACGAGAAAGGCTCGGTCGTAGAGCCCCACGAGAGTATCGCCCAGGGTCGACAGATCTGCTCCCCCTCCCCCTTGACGCAGTGTCACGATCGTCCAAAGACCGGCCACCCCGAGGAAGATGGTGGCGGCCTCCAGCACACGGGTGCCGACGAAGCCCAGGGCGACGCCTTCGTTCTGTCGCTTGACAACTGGATAGAGAACAACGGCGGTGCCGATGCCGGCGAGGCCAACGATCAGCTCCAGGAGGCCGCCGACGAGGACCCCGGTGTCCGGACCGGGGCCGGATATGTAACCCGGCTCCAAGACCGAGCTGTAGAGCGCCACGGTGGGGATCGAAACGAATGTGAGGAGATACATCACTCCTGCCCAGAGGGCGGTCTTCCTCATTGCATTCATGCCGGTTCGGTCCCGAGGGGCGTCGCCATAGGTGGCGGTGTCGTTTGACATGTCGTTCCCTTCCTCGAGCCCGGACTGGTACCCACCTAGTGTCCGTGCACAAACGCCCCGGGACCGCACGCACGCCTGAGGATGGCTTTCGCCCCTCTACTCATGGTGCGCGCCAGGGGACTTCACTCGGCTGCCGGACGAGGCTGTCCAACAGAGCAAAGAAGGAAGGGTGTTCCCGGTCAGTCTCTAGACGACTTCAGATTCGGGAGCCTGAGGTCGGAGCGTATCGCTGATGTCCAGTATGTCGGTCAGTCCTGCAATCTGGAACAGCTTGAGAACGGGCGGGGTGTCAGCCACGATCCGGAGATGCCCGCCAGCCGCGTCTATTCGCTCTAGGTGTTTGAGGATCAACCGGATGCCGGTCGAATCCATGAATTCGACCTTCCTGAGGTCGAGGACGACACGACCCTTCGACTTCGATAGGGCGCCATCCACGACAGATGAAGTGGCGAGATCTATCTCGCCGATGACGAC
>JBMDXS010000100.1:0-8567 GCA_048595045.1 Acidimicrobiia bacterium | reverse complement strand
GGAGGGGTTGGCCGCGGAGCGGGCAGTTGCCTTTGCCGACCTGACGCTGCCAGAGGCAGCCGATATGGCCGCCTGGCGTCTCGACCGGCTCGGAGTGGATCGGGCCTTGCTAGAAGCGGGGGCAGTCGCCGGTGACGAAGTGCGGATTGGGGAAATCTCGTTCGAATTCACCCCGGAGAGAGAAGAGGAGTGAGCACCCACGCTCCCCGTCATGCCCGTCGGGCACAATCGACGCAGCGGGAGGCGGCGGGGAGGGCTTCGAGACGGTCGGCGCCGATCGCACCTCCGCATTCGTCACATAGCCCGTAGGTGCCATCATCGATCTTGGCCAATGCCCGGTCGATGTCGGTGATCGAGTCTGTGAGGGAGCGTGCTGCGGCCGTGGTGCCGAGCCGCTCCACCGCCTCGGTGGTCCCGTCCCCGATGCGTTTCCCGAACGACACCGCCGTCCCCTGCGCAGGAGGCGCCACCAGCCGACGCAACGCGGCCTCGAGGTCGGCCCGCCGTTCGAGCAAGGCCATGCGCACCGCATCCAGAGACCTCATCTCCGCCAGAGGTCCCGGGTGAACAGGACGAGCACGGGAAACAGCTCCAGGCGGCCGACGATCATGAGGCTCGACAGCAGCCACTTGGCCAGGATGGGAAGGTCCCCGAAGTTCGACGCCGGGCCTACCTCACCAAGACCGGGTCCGATGTTGCCCATGGCGGAAGCCACGGCAGAGGTCGCTGTCACCAGATCGAGGCCTTCGGCGAGGTTGGCGTCGATGAACGCGAGCAGGAACACCGACGTCATGAATATGAACATGTAGAAGAGGAAGAACGACTGGACGGCTTCGACGACGGGATCCGGCACCCGTGATCCGCCAAAGCGGGTGGTGAACACCGCCCGGGGATGGACGAGGCGGCGCAGGTCTGCGAATGCAGCCTTGCTCAGGACCCCGATCCGATAGGTCTTGATCCCACCTGCAGTCGACCCTGCCATGCCACCGAGGAACATGAGTCCAACTACGAACACCTGGAGGGCGGGCCTCCAGAGGGCGAAATCATCCGAGGCGAAGCCGGTGGTGGTGATGATCGAGACCGTGTTGAAGGAGGCGTTCCTGATCGCATCCGACGTCGTCATGTCCTCCCAAAGGCCCCCGGCGACGACGACGATAGCCGTGAGCGTGATGAACAGATAGAGCTTGAACTCGGAGTTGCGGGCGTACTCGGTGGGCCGGGTGAGGGCCCGGTAGTGAAGCGTGAAGGAGACGGCGGCGATGAACATGAACGCTGTGATCACCCACTGGCTGTAGTGACTGAACCCCACGAGCGAGTCGGGCTCGGTGCCGAACCCCCCTGTGGACATCGTCGTGAACGAGTGGATCACCGATTCGAATAGATCCATTTCGCCCACCGAGAGCAGCAGGATCTGCGTCACCGTGAAGCCGGCGTACACATACCAGAGACGTTGCGCGGTCTCCTGGAAACGGGGTGTGATCCTCTCCAGGGTGGGTCCGGGTGACTCGGCTTGGGCAAGCTGTGTTCCGCCCGTTCCGAGGAGGGGGAGTACTGCGACACCGAGGACGATGACTCCCATCCCCCCGAGCCATTGGGTCAAGGCCCTCCAGAAGCCGATCCCCATGGGAAGCGTGGATGGGTCGGCGAGGATCGATGACCCGGTGGTGGTGAAGCCGGAGGCGGTTTCGAAGAAGGCGTCGGTGAGTGAAGGGATCGCGCCTGTGAGGAGATAGGGCAGGGAGCCGAACAAGCTGAAGACGAACCAGGACAGGCCCACGGTGACGAATCCCTCGCTCACCGTGATGGTGGCAGGGCGATTGAAGAATGTGCGCCCCGCCAGTGCAGCCGCCGTCGTGATTGCGGTCGCCACCAGGATCCAGCCGGCTACCTCGAACTCGCCACTGATGACTGCGACCAGGGCGGAGGAGCCCATCGCTGCGGCCACGAACAGCAGCATGGAGCCGATCACATGGGCGGCGGTCTCCAGCAGCTGCAGGAGTGGTGACCTGGCTCGGCGTCTCAGCCCGCTGGTCACTTGGTGAACAGGGCGGCAGAACGCTCGATGTCGCGGGGGAGGGCGAAGAAGATGATGTGATCACCGGCCCTGACGACGGTCGAACCGTCCGGGACGAAAGTCGTGTCCTTTCGGGAGATGCCGCCGATGATCACGCCAATGGGCAGGGCGAGCTCGAGCAGAGTCTTGCCGACGGCTTCTGACCCCTCGGACACCTCGATTTCGATCGCCTCGGCGTCAGTGTCCGAGAAGGTCGCAACCTGCTCAACCTTGCCCTGCCTCACGAAGCGGAGGATGGCGCTGGCCGCCATCAGGCGGCTCGATACCGCGGCGTCGATCCCCACGCCCGCCAGGAGCCGGACGTATGGGATCCGGTTGAACCGCGAGATGACCATGCCGGCGCCAGAGGCCTTGGCGACCAGACAGCTCAAGACGTTCACTTCGTCCCAGCCGGTGAGGCCAAGAGCCACGTCCTTCGGACCGAGATCCAGAGAGGCGAGCACCTCGGGGTCGGTCGGGTCCCCCACAATCACCAGGGCCTTGGGGTACTTGTCGGCCAGCTTGGCAGCGCGCTCGGCGTCCTCGTCGACCAGCACCACATCCAGCCCCGAATCGAGCAGTCGGGCCGTAGCCAACACGGCGAGCCTGGTCCCACCCATGATGATGGTCCGGTCGATGTGACGACGGGTGAGACCGATCAGCTTCGTTGCCCGCTCGACCTTGTCCTCGGTGGTCATCACGAGGGCGTGATCGCCCGAGTGAACCTCGGTGTCACCATGGGCCACGATCGTCTGCCCGTCGCGGACGAGGGCGGCCACTACCCAGCCCCAGTCGGCACTCCGCAACCGGAGCAGGCTGAGAGGCCCCATTGTGATCGGCGCATTGGGGCCGACCACGCCGCCGACCATGACCAGCTTGCCCTCGGCGAACTGGACCATCTCCGAGGGCCCTCCGAAGCCCACGATCTCGGCCAGCTCCTCTGCGGCAGTGGCCGATGGGTCGATGATGACGTCGACGCCCAGCAGATCGGCTCCCTCCCGGAGCTCCGGCTCCTCGATACGCGCGATGGTCGTCTTCGCGCCGATCTCCTTCCCGGCGTGACAAGCCAGGACGTTGGCGCCATCGTTGTTGGACACGGCGATCAGCAGGTCGGCTCTCTCTGCCCCGGCGTCCTCCAGCAGGGTGGTGCTGGCGCCGTTACCGACGAGTACCAGGGCATCGATCCGGCTCTGCAGGTGGTGGGCGCTTCGCTCGTCGTCTTCGATGACCACGACGTCCTGGCCCTCGGCCGAGAGGCGCTCGGCGAGATAAGAGCCGACCGCCCCTGCACCGATGATGATTATCCGCATCGCAGTTGTGCTGCCCTGGGCACGAGCGGGTCAGGCTAGACCCGGGGCGCGGGATCTGCGCCACAGCGGCGGTTCCGCCCCCGCCCGTACAATGTTCACCTTCAATTCAGGAGCCAGATGAATCTCGAATCCCCTCGGTCGGTCGCCGACGCTCTGAGATCGGTCGACTATCTGCCGGATGACCGCATCCCGCAGGTCGTCTTCCTGGCCAATCGTCTCGACAAACCGATCCTGGTCGAGGGCCCGGCAGGGGTCGGGAAGACCGAACTGGCCAAGTCTCTGGCCCGGATCACCGGGCGGGACTTGATCCGGCTCCAGTGTTACGAAGGACTGGACGAGGCCAAGGCTCTGTACGAATGGAACTACAAGAAGCAACTGCTGCGTATCCAGTCCGATGTCGACCATGACTGGGAGGAGATCGAACAGGACATATTCTCGGAGGAGTTCCTCCTCACCCGACCGCTGCTGGAGGCGATCAGATCGGAAGCCCCCGTCGTGCTCCTCATCGACGAGGTCGACCGTGTGGAGGTCGAGACGGAGGCACTGCTACTGGAGATCCTCTCAGACTTCCAGGTATCCATACCCGAGCTGGGGACCATGGCAGCCAGGACGCAGCCGATCGTGGTGCTCACCTCCAACAACACCAGAGAGCTGAGCGAGGCCCTGAAGCGTCGCTGTCTCTTCCTTCATATCGACTACCCGGATGCCCAGCGGGAACAGGAGATCCTGGCGGCTCGGGTCCCGGGGTTGTCCGAGCACCTCGCTGCCCAGGTGGCGCGCGTGGCCCGTTCGATCCGGAGTCTCGACTTGAAGAAGGCACCCTCGGTCTCGGAGACGATCGACTGGGCCCGGACCCTGCTCGCCCTCTCGATCGACGATGTCGATGAGGAAATCCTGGGGGACACCCTTCACGTGCTCCTCAAGTATCAGACAGATATCGAGAAAGCGGCCAAGGAACTGACCTCGAGCCCACGAGCCTGACGTGCTCGGGGTCATAACCGGCTTCATCGACGAGCTGAGGGCAGCCGGTGTGCCGGTGTCGATGGTGGAGGCCATCGACGGGATGCGGGCCGTCGAGGCCATCGAGATCGGTGAACGGGTGGCGCTCCGCGAGACGCTGCGGGCCACGTTGATAAAGAACCAGCGTCATGAGCGCGCCTTCGACACGGCTTTCGATGTCTACTTCTCGACGGTTCCGCTCCCGGATTCGACCCCGATCGAGGAGGGGAGCCGACCAGACCGGCCCCCGGCAGATCGGGGAGACGGATCGGATCGGGCGCCGTTCGACATCGACTCCCTGCTCGATGACCTGCTCCAGGCACTTGCCGGGCTGGACGAGGAGGCGATGCGCCGAGGAGCCAGGACGGCCGTGGACGAACTGGCCGGGATGGAGCCGGGACGGCCGGTAGGTGGCACCTACTACCTGTACCGGACCCTGCGCCGCCTCGATCTGGCCGATCTCGAGGCTCGATTGATCGAGGCGCTCATGGAAGATGAGGGTCTGTCCGAGTTCGACCAGCGGTTGCTGCGCGAGGAGGTCGAGGCTCGTCTCGAAAGGCTTCGCCAGGAGATCGAGGAGGAGATTCGCCGTCGTCTCGTCGCCGATCGGGGTCGTGACGCGGTGGCCCGCACCCTTCGGCGCCCGCTGATCGAGGACATCGACCTGATGCACGCGACCACCAGGGACCTCCAGGAGATGGAGGCGGCGATCGGGCCACTGACAAGGAAGCTGGCTGCGAGACTTGCCCGGCGCCGCCGTAAGCGGGCGGGCCGTCTCGACTTTCGCCGGACCATGCGGAAGTCGCTGGCCACCGGAGGAGTACCGGCCGAGCCTCAGTTCCGCCACCCCCGGCCCCACCGGCCTGAGGTTTGGCTGCTCTGCGACATCAGCGGCTCGATGGCCACCTTCTCCCGGTTCACCCTGCAGTTCACCCACGCCATGGCGACCCATTTCTCGAAGCTGCGCTCGTTCGCCTTCGTCGACACGATCGACGAGGTCACCGACTTCTTCGGGGCCGGTGTTGATTTCGGCTCGGCGCTGCAACGGGTGACTACCGAGGCGGAGGTGGTCTGGCTGGACGGCCACTCCGACTACGGGAACTCTCTGGAGACCTTCAACACGACATACGGGCGGCAACTGACGCCTCGGACGACGGTGATCATCACCGGCGATGCCCGTAACAACTACCGGCCCCCCCGGGACAAGGTCCTGGGTGAGATCGCCGGAGCGGCCCGGGCCCTCGTCTGGCTCAACCCAGAGCCGCAGGCCTATTGGGACACGGGGGATTCAGCCATGTCTCACTATGCCGCCCATTGCACATCGGTGCATGAGGTGCGCACGTTGCGTCAATTGGAGCAGTTCATCGAGGAACTGACCCTTCCCGGGACCCGAGCCTCCCAGAATGCCTAAACCGAAATGACTCTCTTGCCGATGATGAGGCACAGGCCCGTCTATGGGCCCAAAGGTCAGAGGTGAAAGAGATGGGCTCGCGGATACTCGTCGTGGAGGATTCGGCCGTGATCAGACGGCTGATCGAAGTTTGTCTCCGCGCCGCCGATCTCGAGATCGTCACCAGGGAAGACGGCAAGTCCGGTCTGGCCGCAGTCGGTTCCGAGTCGCCCGACCTGGTCGTCCTCGACATCGGGCTACCTGGCATGGACGGTTGGGAGGTCCTCGACCGTATCCGCCGCGACCCTTCGACCAAGACCATCCCGGTCGTGGTGCTCACCGCCCACGCCGAGGAGGAGTCCCGCCGTCGGGCCAACGAAGGCGGCGCCGACGCCTTCGTCACCAAGCCTTTCCAGCCCAACGACTTCCGCTCGACGGTCCTGTCGCTGCTCGAATAGCCAGTTTCTCCCCCAGGACCAGAACGACGGGGGGAGAGGCCTCAGGGGCCGGACGAGGTTCCTAGGCGGGCTCCTTCTCCATGACCTCGGCCAGACGCTGGGCAAGGTCGACGACACGGTTGGAGTAGCCCCATTCGTTGTCGTACCAGGACATGACCTTGACCAGATTGCCGCCGAGCACCTGGGTTCCCCCGGCGTCGAAGATCGAGGAATGGGGGTTGCCGATGATGTCGGTGGACACGATCGGGTCCTCGACGTATTCCATGATCCCGGACATAGGTCCCTCGGCAGCGGCCTTCACGGCAGCGTTGACCTCCTCAACGGTGACCTCCCGGTCCAGTTCCACCACGAGATCGACGGTCGATCCGTCCGGGACCGGTACCCGCATCGCCATCCCATCCAGCTTCCCGGCCAGGTTGGGCACCACCTCGCCGATGGCGGCGGCGGCGCCGGTAGTGGTAGGGATGATGTTCTCGGTGGCAGCCCTGCTCCGGCGAAGATCCTTGTGTGGCACGTCGGCGAGCACCTGGTCGTTGGTGTAGGCGTGGACCGTGGTCATGACGCCCTTGCGGATCCCGAAGTTGTCGTCGAGCACCTTGGCCAGCGGAGCGAGTGAGTTGGTGGTGCAGGAGGCGTTGGACACGATGATGTCCCCGGCGTCGAGCTGGTCGTCGTTCACCCCGAGGACCACGGTCTCGTCCACCTTGTCCTTGGCGGGGACCGTGAGGATCACCCGCTTCGCCCCGGCGTCGATGTGCTTCTGGTTGGACGCCCTGTCCCGGAACACCCCGGTCGACTCGATGACGATGTCCACCTCGAGTTCCTTCCAGGGGAGTTGCGACGGGTCGCGTTCCATCAGCATCCGGATGTCCTGGCCCCCGACCGTCATGATGCCGTCCTCGACCGTGACCTCTTCGTCGAAGCGCCCCATCACCGAGTCGTACTCGAGGAGATAGGCCAGGATGTCGTCGTCGGAGAGATCGTTGATGGCCACCACCCGGAGGCCGGAATCAGGACGGGAGGCGATGATGCGGAAAACCGCCCGCCCGATGCGACCAAACCCATTGATTGCGACGTTTGCCATGTTCATTCTCCGTTGAGGTAGGCGGCGACCATGCTGGTGACCTCGACCACCCGATTCGAGTAGCCCCAGCCGTTGTTGAACCAGGTGATGGTCTTGACCAGGGTCCCCCCGGTCACCATCGTGGCCAGGCTGTCGTAGACACCGGAGTGGGCGACGGACCTCACATCTGATGAAACAATCGGGTCGGCCACATATTCGATGATTCCTTGATACTCGGTCTCACAGGCGGCTTTGACCAGTGAGTTGACCTCTTCTTCGCCCGTCTCCCGTTCCACGTCGAGCACCATGTCGACAGTCGAGCCGTCGACCACCGGTACGTTGAGCGCCACGACCGATAGCTTCCCGTCCAGATTGGGGAGCGCCTGGGTGATGATCTCGGCCGAATTGGTCTCTGCGGGGATGATGTTCTCGCCGGCGGCCCGGCTGGTTCGGTAGGAGTCGGTGGGAACGTCGGCCAGTCGTCCCGCGTTGGACATGGCCTTGACCACGGTCATGTAGGCACGCTTGATCCCAACGCTCTTGTCGAGGGTCTCGAGGATGGGGGCGGCGGCGTTTGAGGTATTGGAGCCGAGCGCGACCTGGTTCACGTCCGGTCCGAGTATGTCGTCGTTGATGCCCCTCAGCAGCAGCGGGATCTCACCAGGTATCTCGGGGCTCGAGGTGAGGATCACCTTCTTCGCCCCTGCCTTGAGATGCTGGTCGAGGGACTCCTTGGTCCGGTATCGGCTGGTCGTCTCCAGGACCACGTCGACCCCGTGCTCTGCCCAGTCGGCCTCACCCGGCTCCCTGGCTTCCAGCCAGGCGACATTCCGATCCCCGTAGGAAAGGGTTCCGTTTGAGTAAGAGACCGGCGCCGGGAAACGGCCGTAGATGGAGTCGTACTTGAGCAGGTAGGTGAGAGCCTCTGGGTCGGCGATGTCGCTGATCGCCACGATGTCGAGGTCGGCCCGGTTGTGGAGGAGGCGCATGACATTGCGCCCGATGCGGCCGAACCCCATCAGGCCGACACGTGTTGTCATCATCATCGAGTCCTTTCTGCGACCCGGAAACTAGCGCTCATACCCCTTGGCTCCCCAAACGAACACCGATAGGTTCGAGGGTGGGGAGGGATCGAGATGCTTCTGGCGCTATTGGTGGGAGCGGTCTGCCTGACCGCCCCCGTCGAAGGGCCGGTGGTGGCGGGTTTCGCACCGATCGGTTCGTATGCAGGCCATTGGGGGATCGACTATGCGGTGCCCACCGGGAGCCCGGTGCGCGCCCCGACATCTGGACG
>JBMDXS010000010.1:0-20166 GCA_048595045.1 Acidimicrobiia bacterium | reverse complement strand
CGGGCCAGTTTCTGATAGGCGCGGTGGATGCGTTGGTCGACGGCGGCCCTGGTCATCCCCATCACCTCGGCAATCTCGGCACGTGACAGGTCCTCCCAGACGTCGAGCATCACGATCTCACGGTCGGTCGGCCTGAGCCGCTGTACTGCGTCGGACACGACCCGGTCATCGGCAGCCTGCACCACCACGTGCATCGGGTCGGCAGGTGGGGCGACACCGAGATTGGTGAGCTTGGTGTGCAACCGTCCCCGTCGATAGAAGCCTCGAGATTGATTCGACAGCACCCGGCGGGCGATGCCGTACACAGCGAGGAGAGCTCTCTGATCCTGCGGAATCTCGTCGATGCGCCGCCACACGACCAGGAAGGTCTCGGCACAGGCGTCTTCCGCGTCAGCCGAGGAGGCGCGTCGCAGGCAATAGGCCAGGACTTGGCTTCGGTGCCGGCGCCAGATCGTCTCGAAGCGGTCTCTCTGCTCCGTTCGCGTGGTCACTGCCCCTTAGTGTCCGCCCGTCGTGGGTCGCTGACGAGATTCTGGTCGAATCTCGTTGTCATGAGATCTGGTCTCCCGGACACGTATGGGGTGCCGGAACACCGGCAAGGTGATCCGGAGGGGAATGCAGTCGGGTCGGGGCAGGCGCCACCCGACCCGGCGCTGTCACTCCCCGCCCTCTCCCTCTGGCGCGTACCCCACCGCATGAAGCATTCGTGAACGGCGTGTGCCCGAGGCGGGCAACGCAGTGCCGCGTCGGGGGACCTGATCCGGATCGTAGGTTGCCCCGGTGACGATGCCCTCGGCCATTCCGTAGAGCAGAGGGAGAGCGCCGGCGACCACTCCACCGGTTCGGTTGATGTGCTCCAGGTTGCCCTCGATCGGCTCCGCATTGGCCTTGATCTGCTGGACCAGGTCGCTGCACTCCTCGAGGTTGCCCGCGATCCGGGTCAGCTGACCGCCCACGATCCACAAGTAGATGGCCAACCCGGCGATGAGGAGCACGATGTCGATGACGCTGAAGAGGATCAGGCTGTTCACGAGCGGACCTTCCCCAGCACCCGGCCCAGGAAGAGATGATGCTCCAAGCCCTCCGCCAGGACCAGATCGACTCCCGCAGCGGTGGTGTTCAAGAGAGTGGCATCCGAGGTGTTGGCTTCGGCCTGTTTCAGGGTCTCTTTGATCCCTGCTACTCGGCGGTCGATCCTGCGCACGAAGAGCACCAGGATGGTGAGGAGCACGGCGACGGCGATGACGACGACGAGCCCGGCCCAGTTGGCGATCTCCCAGAGCTCGGCATGGGTCAGTGCGAAGCCCATCCTCAACCTCCCAGCCTCTGCCGGCCCCGCTTCAAGCCCTCGATCACGTTGATGGCCATGGTGTTGGTGTTGGCCAGGTCGGCTAGGGCCGCGGTGTTCACCACCGACTTCTTCAGGCTGTCATCGATCAGCTTGGCCTCGTTCCCGATCTTGCGGGCCAGGACCAGGATCGGGACCACCAGGGCCACGACTACGAGCACCACGACGATGCCGATGATGTACCCGATCATCCAGCCGGTGTTGCCTCCGAAGAACTCACTCATCACATAACCTCAGATCGACTCGGCGAAATCGCTGACCGGCTTCAGGCTGGCGTTCACCGAGCCGACCACGGCGGGAACCGTGCTCGTCCTCTCGGCGATGACCTCGACTCCGCCGGTGACGGCCCGCAGCGTCTTCAGCGAGGCGCTGAGATGCTCGATCACCCGAATCAGACCTACGGCGGCCGCAAGGATTATCAGGGTGGCCAGCACCAGCGTGACAATTGCGACTGGTTCCATTGCAAGCGCCCTCCCTCAGCCCAACAACTTCCCGACCGAACCGGCATACCTGACCGCCCCGTTGGCCACTTCCGAGATCGTGTCGTCGGTCACTGCCAGCAACTCGGGGACCCGGTCGACCTCGCCGATCACCCCAACCCCACCGGCGAGGATGTCGTCCGACGCCTTGCGGATCCGCTCGACTGCGGCCAAGACCTTGTTCAACAGGAATACGAGGACTGGCACCACCACGAGGAGGAGCACCAAGTTCCCTATCCACCACCAGGTCATCCGCTACCTCCTCACACTCGGGCCGGGTCGTAGGGGCTGAAGAAGCGACGGGCCACACGTTTCAGGGCCATCCAGGCGGCGGCGAGGCCGATGGAGAAACCGCCCGCGCTCTTCGGGGCCCCCATCTCGTCGAGTGAGACGCCGCGGGCATGGGCGTCGATCCTGGCCTGCATGTTGGCCGCAAAATCCCGCAGCATCACCGCGCTCACATCCGAGACCATGCCCCGACCGTATTGAGCGGCGGCGCCCGACAACTGAAGATCCTGCTCGACCTGGACCCTGGTGCCATTGGCGGTAGGCACGAGCCGGGCAGTGAGACCCAGATTCGCCTGACCTCGACCCTTCTCGTCGGCACCGGCGGCATCGACCACGATCCTCTTGTTGGCCTCGTCACGCTCCGTGACCGCCGCCCGACCGGCGAATTGCATCTGCACCGGGCCGAGCCGGATGGCGACATTCCCCTCGTAGTGGTCCTCGGCGATCTCGTCGGTGAGATTGGCACCGGGCAGGCAGGAGGCGACGTTGGGGATGTCCTGACAGAACTCCCAGACCTTCTCGATGGGCTGTGCCACTTCGAATTCCTGTTTGATCAGCATCTCATCCCCTGACGGTGGTGTAGGCGGAAGGGTCCTTCTCGAATGCGGCTCTGCACCCCGGGCAGCAGAAGTAGTACGTCACGCCGTCGTGGTCGAAAGGGCGGCTCGTGTCATCGGCGCCAACCGTCATCCCACACACCGGGTCGATGGCGGTGCCGGCCGATTCGTCCCCGTGCTCGTGGTGATGCGCGGCTGGCTCCGGGCCCAGAATGGCCACCGGCTCCGGGTCGAGAATGCCCTTGGCTCGAAGCTCGACGAGCTCAGCCAGGACCGATACCGCGATCTCCGGGTGGGAGGTGTGGCCCAGGTCGATGCCGACCGGGACCCTCACCTGTTCCAGCAGCTCCGGGGAGACCCCCCGGTCGGCCAGGTAGCCGAGTACGGCCTCACCACGCTTGCGTGAGGCGACCAGCCCTACGAAGGCCGGCCCGGCGATCACCGCCTGCTCCACCGCCTCCTCGTCGCCGTCTCCCTGGGTGGCGACCACGACCACGGTCCTGTCACCGACCTGGGCCCCCTTGAAGTCGGTGACGTCGACCAGCTCGGCCCGCCAACCAACGCCGGCGGCGAGCTCGACCAACGTGGCGGCCATGGGCGACCTGCCCACCACCACCAGATGAGGGCTGGGCAGGACCGGCTCGATGTAGAGCTGGAGGGCGCCTTCGGACTGACACGACATCTGCACGAACATCATCCCCTCGGGGACGTCCCCGAACTGCTCGGGAGCACCGAGCAGGATCAGACGGGGGGTGCGGTCCTGGATGGCCCGCTGCGCCTCCCGGATGACCACAGGCTCGGCGCAGGCCCCGCCGATCCAGCCGTGCATCTGGCCCTCGCTCGTGATGATGGCCCGGGCCCCCTGATGACCCGAGGAAGGGGACTGACGCCATACCACCGTGGCCAGGGCGAACTCGACCCCTTGGCGGGCGAGATCACTCGCCATCTCGATCATCCGCCACCCGTCGGCAGGCTGGGCGTTCATGTCATCCTCACCGGGGGAGCGCCGCTGATGTCCCCGCCGGTCTGCAGCGCCTCATAGACCCGATCGGGGAGCACCGGCATGTCGATGTTGCGCACCCCCGAGCCCTTGACGGCATCCATCACAGCATTGACGAAGGCGGCGGGCCCTCCCACGGCGGCGCATTCGCCGATGCCCTTCGCCCCGATCGGGTGGTGGGGGCAGGGGGTGACCACCTCGTGTAGCTCGAAGCCCGGTGTCTCCCAGGCGGTGGGCAGGAGATAGTCGGTGAAGTTGGACCCGATGCAGTTGCCCTCGTCGTCGAAGGTGATGAATTGCATGTTGGCCATGGCGTACGCCTCGGTCAGACCGCCCATGATCTGTCCCTCGACGATCATCGGGTTTATCCGGACCCCGCAGTCGTCGACCGCCACCATCCGCAGCACGTCCCAGACCCCCGTGGCGGGGTCGACCTCGACCGTCACGATGTAGCAGGCGAAGGGCCAGGTCAGGTTGGGCGGGTCGTAGTAGGCGACGTTCTCCAGGCCAGGCTCCATGCCATCGGGCATGTTGGAGTAGGCGGCAACGGCGCACTCCTGGATCGTCACCCCGCGGTCGGGCTGACTACGCACATAGAAGCGACCCAGCTCCCACTCGATGTCCTCCTCGGAGATCTCGAGGAGGTGGGCGGCGATCTTGCGGGCCTTGGCCCGGATCTTGCGTGACACCATGGCCACCGCCGCGCCTGCCACCGGAGTGCTGCGGGAGGCGTAGGTGCCCATTCCGAACGGGGCGGTGTCGGTGTCACCCTCTTCGACCAGCACGTCCTCCGCCGGGATGCCGAGCTCATGGGCCACGATCTGGGCCCAGGTCGTCTCAGGGCCTTGCCCCTGGCTCTTGGCCCCGGTGCGAAGCAAGGCCTTGCCCGTCATATGGATCTTGAGCTCGGCCGAGTCGAACATCTTGATCCCGAGGATGTCGTACTCCCGGCTGTTGCCGGCGCCGAGGGGCTCGGTCATGGTGGAGATGCCGATGCCCAGCAGGCGGCCACGCTGAGCAGCCGCCTCCTTCTCCTTCAGGAAATCCTGATAGCCGACCGCCTCCAGGCCGACGTCGAGGCATTTGCCGTATTGCCCGGAGTCGGTGAGGAAGCCCCAGGGTGTGCGATGGGGGAAGTCGTCGTCACGGACGAAGTTGACCCGGCGGAACTCGGCCTGGTCCATGCCGAGGTCGTCCGCCGCCGCCTGCACCATCCGCTCCTGGAAGAACATCGCTTCGGTCACCCGGAAGGAGCACCGGTAGGCGACACCACCAGGTGCCTTGTTGGTGTACACCCCGCGGGCAACGAGATGGGCATTCGGTATGTCGTAACAGGAGAAGGCCGAATGCATCAGCCCGATCTTGAATTTCGAGGGTTGTGCGTCCGAGAAGAAGGCCCCGTGGTCGGCCGTGGTGTTCATCCGGACCCCGAGGATGCGGCCATCCCTTCGCAGCGCCAGTTCACCCTGCAGATAGATGTCCCGGGCGAAGCCGGTGGATATGAGGTTGCCGGTGCGGTCCTCGATCCACTTCACCGGTCGCTCCAGGAGGATCGAGGCCAGGATCGAGGCGACATACCCCGGATAGACCGGGACCTTGTTCCCGAACCCGCCACCGATGTCGGGTGAGACGATCCGGATCATCTGCTCGGGTAGCTCCGCCACCAGTGCGACCGCAGCCCGGATGATGTGGGGAGCCTGGGTGGTCAGGTAGACGGTGAGCTTCGACGTGGCCCGGTTGAAGTCGGCGATCGATCCGCAGCACTCGATAGGGGAGGGATGCGATCGGGGGTAATGGAGCTCGATCTTGGAGACCAGGTCGGCCTCGGCGAAGGCCTTGTCGGTGCCGGCCTTGTCGCCCACCTCCCAGTCGTAGATCACGTTGTCGGCCTGGTTCTCCTTGTCGTCCCGGATCAGTGGCGCTCCCTCGGCCATCGACTGGGTCGGGTTGACGATGACCGGCAACGGCTCGTAGTCGACCACGATCGCCTCACATGCGTCCTTGGCGATGTAGGGGTCGTCGGCGATGACACAGGCCACCTCCTGTCCCTGGAAGCGGACCTTGTCGGTCGCCAGGACCGCCTGGGTGTCGTAGGAGAGGGTGGGCATCCAGGCCAGGTTGCGGGCGGCCATCGTCTCGCCAGTCAGCACCAGCCTGACACCGGGCATCGCCCACGCCTTGGAGGTGTCGATGGATCTGATGCGGGCGTGGGCCAGAGGGCTGCGGAGGATCTCCATGTGCAGCATCCCGGGGAGCACGATGTCGTCGACGTAGTTGCCTTTGCCCCTGATGAAGCGGTTGTCCTCGACGCGGCGCCTGCTGGCGCCCATCCCGCCGATCTTGACCTCGTCGACCGCCGTCATGAATCCACCTCCGCAGGCTCCGTGTCTCCGCCATCGAGCTTCGAGGCGGCCCACATGACCGCCTTCACGATGTTCTGATAGCCGGTGCAACGGCACAGATTGCCGCTGAGGGCCCAGCGGATCTCGTCCTCGGTCGGTCTCGGGTTCTCGTCGAGGAGTGCCTTGGAAGCCATCATCATCCCGGGGGTGCAGAACCCGCATTGCAGCCCGTGCTCCTCCTTGAACCCCTCCTGAAGGGCGTGGAGCTCACTGGGGCCGGCCAGGCCCTCCACGGTCATCACCTCATGGCCATCGGCCTGGACGGCGAACATGGTGCAGCTCTTCACCGGCCGGCCGTCGACGAGGACGGTGCACGCGCCGCAGTTGCTCGTGTCGCAGCCGGTGTGGGTGCCGGTGAGCTTGAATCCCTGCCGAAGGAGATGGGCGAGGACGAGTCGGGGCTCGACCACCGCGCTGCGCCGCTCCCCGTTGACCGTGACCGTGATCTCCCGCACCGGGATCTCTTGGGCCGCTCCGGGGGTGATCTCCTGGAACAGGCTCGTCATCAGGCGGCCTCCTCTTCCGATCGCAGCAGGCCGGTCAGGATCCGACTGGTGAAGACCCTGACCAGTTGTCGCTTGAAGTCGGCGCTGCCCCGGTGATCGGTCTTGGGCTGGGCGGCCTGGGCCGCCAGCTCGGCGGCCTCGCCGATGGTGTCGGTCGTCAGTGGGCGGCCGGTCAGCGCCTGGGCGGCGGCGTCCGCAGCGATGGTCGCAGGGCCCACGGCGGTGAGAGCGATGCCGGCCCTGCCGACCTGGGAGCCGACCCGGTCGATGGCCACTGCCACCCCGACGGTCGCGTAGTCGCCCACTCTTCGCTCCAGCTTGAGGTATCCCCCGGCGGGCTCGCCCTTGGGCGCAGGCACCACGGCCTCGACTGCGACCTCGTCGAAGGCGAGTGCATTCTGGAACGGGCCTCTCACGAAGTCCCTCACCGCGATGCTGCGTCGTCCGTTGAGCCCTTGGGCGACGATCGAAGCGTCGAGAGCGGTCATGACCGAGGCCCAGTCACCTTGAGGGTCGGCATGGCAGACCGAGCCGACCAGGGTGCCCCTCATGCGCACGATCGGATCGGCGACCAGTGGGGCCGCCGCGGCCATCGTCGGCTGTCGGGTGGCAAGGAGGGAGGACCGTTCCAGGTCGGCGTGCCGGCACACGGCACCCACCCGGATGGTCCCGTCGTCGTCGATCCGGTGATAGTCGAGGTCGGGAATCTCGTTGATGTCGACCAGCATCTCGGGCGAGGCAAAGCGAAGCTTCATCATCGGGACCAGGCTCTGGCCCCCGGCGAGGATCTTGGCGTCACCACCTCCGTCGTGGAGAAAAGCGACGGCCTCATCGATCGAGCGGGGTGCCTCGTAGCGGAATCGAGCGGGGTAGATGATGGCCTCCTTGCTTGGCGCTCAGCCTTGTGGCGTTGTGCCTGGTTCGGAGCGGGGCTCCCTGGGGAACGACTGGGGATCCGGTATGGCCACCGGTAGGGATTCGGCCTCCGGGTCGGGCCGGGGCTCCTGATGTGGCGGCCAAGGCCCCTGCACCGGCTGGCCGGCGACCTTGAGGTATTCGATGATCTGAGGCCAGGCCCAGATGGTGGGGCTCTTGCCCGTCTGGGGAGCGCCCTCGATCAGCTCGTAGAGACGCGGGTTGCCCCGGCTATGACCGGAAGACTCGAATGCCAAAGGGACCTCCTCGAGTGCGGCTTCGACGCCAACCACAACCCGCGCCGCAATCGAAATCAGGATAACCACCGCAGGTGGGGCGGGGCAGGGCCGATCGCCGGATTGTTGGCCGGCCGTGGATCGCCTCTTTCGAGAAGAGTGCAACGGTTTGCGGCCGGGCCATCGCGGCCAATACGTCGAGGGCGCCGATTCGGTTCCCTCAGACTGGTGTGCCCGACCCGACCAGTCTGCGTGCCTCGTCGCCGTAGGCCGTTTCGATCTGCTCTCGTACGCCGGGGGTGAACATCCCGCCGAATATCTCGAACAGTGTGGGCGACAGCTCGGCGATGCCCTCGGCGCTGAGGAGGTCGACACCGAGGTTCCGTTCCAGATGGGCGTGCATCACGAGCATGCCCAGGTTGAGTGCCATCTGCACTGCGGTGCGCCGTTCGAGGTCGGGAGAGTCGCGGACCATGCCCTTCTCCACCGCGATCCGGCTGATCTCGAGTCCCTCCCTCAGCATCTCGTCGAAGAGGTCACCGGCGGCGGGGTGATTTCGGGAGAGGGCCCAGCCGAAGTAGCGGAGCACGGGTTGCGCCATCTGGAAAGCGGCGGCGGCGAAGGCAGGGTCGTAGACGTTGCCCTCCTCCATCGCCGCCAACTTGGTCTCCCGAAACCGGGCCACCACAAACTCATCGCACGCCTCCCGGAGACCTTCCTTCGAGCCGAAATGATGGACCACCAGCGCCGGTGACACCCCGGCATCGGCGGCAATGGCCCGAATGGTCGTCGACCCGAACCCTTCGAGCGGGAACCGGGCCAATGCGGCATCACGGATTCGAGCCCGAGTGGTGAAGTCTTCGCTTGAACGCATGGTCAACATACTAAACACCTGTTCAGGATGGTGTTAGGATCGGTGCCGCAATGAGCAATGCGATATCCATCTCCGGTGTGGTCAAGAACTTCGGCCAGGTTCGCGCCCTCGATGGCCTCGATCTGGCGGTGGCCACCGGGGAGATCCATGGTTTCCTCGGCCCCAACGGAGCCGGAAAGACCACGACGATCCGGGTCCTTCTCGGGTTGATCCGTCATGACGCGGGCTCTGTGGCACTCCTCGATGGTGACCCCTGGACCCAGGCCACCGAACTGCATCGCCGCCTGGCCTATGTGCCCGGCGACGTGATGTTGTGGCCCAACCTGAGTGGGGGAGAGGTGATCGACCTCCTTGGCAAGCTGCGTGGCGGACTCGACACCTCCAAGAAGGACAAGCTGCTGGAGCGGTTCGATCTCGACCCGACCAAGAAAGGCAGCACCTACTCGAAGGGGAATCGTCAGAAGGTGGCGCTCGTCGCCGCACTGGCCTCCGATGTCGAACTGCTCATCCTGGACGAGCCGACCGCCGGCCTCGACCCCCTCATGGAAGCGGAATTCAGGGCCTGCATCGAGGAAGACAGGTCAAACGGACGAACGGTGCTTCTCGCCAGTCACATCCTCGCCGAGGTGGAGGCGCTCTGTGACCGGGTCAGCATCGTCCGCAAGGGCAAGATCGTGGAGAGCGGCAGTCTGGCCGAGCTGAGACATCTCACCCGCACCACGATCAGCGCCGAAGTGACCTCGAACCCGGGGTCGGTGGTCGGATTCAACGGTGTGCACGACGTGCGCGTCCACGACCACAAGGTCGATTTCGAGGTCGACTCGGATCGATTGGACGAGGTGGTGCGCTCATTGGCCCCGCTCGGGGTGCGCAGTTTGATCAGCCATCCCCCCACTCTCGAGGAGCTCTTCCTGAGGCACTATCAGGACGACGTGGATTTGGACTCATCGGAGACCGAGACATGAGCACCTTGGTCGGGACCGGCAGCCTGGTCCGTCTGATCTTGCGACGCGATCGGCTCCGACTTGCGGTCTGGGTGATCCTTCTCTCAGCCGTGCCGTTGGGCACCGCCAGCGCATTCATCGAGCTCTACCCAGATGCCGCCTCCAGAGAGCAGTTGGCTGCGACCGTCAGTTCCTCTCCTTCGCTGGTCGCCGTTCTGGGCCCGCTCTACGACTCGAGCATCGGGGGTCTCGTGACATGGCGGGTGGGTGTCATCGCCGCCTTCCTCATCGGTCTCATGGCGGTGCTGACGGTGATCCGTCACACCAGGGAGGAGGAGGAGACCGGGCGGCGGGAGCTGCTGGGGGCGACCGTCGTCGGTCGCCATGCGCCGCTGGCGGCTGCGCTGATCGTTGCCATCGGGGCGGGGGTGCTCATTGGCGTGATCCTCACTGGAGGCTTCATAGGGATGGGGCTACCTTCGGCCGGCTCCCTCGCCTTCGGCCTCGGGCTGGCCGGCGTCACCGCGACTTTCGCGGGCCTCGGAGCGGTATCGGCCCAGCTCACCGAGGCATCGTCGTCGGCCAAGACCATAGGGGTGGCCGCACTCGGAATCGCCTATCTCCTTCGCATCGCCGGCGATGTGGGGGAGGCGAGCGGTGCCCTTTGGTTGTCCTGGCTCTCTCCCATTGGCTGGTTCTCCCAGCTGCGCCCGTTTGCCGAGGAGCAGTGGTGGGTGCTGGCGCTGTGGGGTGGCCTGACCTTGGTGCTGGTGAGTGGTGCGGTTGCCGTCTCGTCACGTCGGGATGTCGGCGCCGGAGCCTTCCCGCCCCGCCCTGGCCCGGCAGAAGCAGGGCCTGGGTTGAGGAGCGCGGCGGGTCTGGGGTGGCGGTTGCAGAGAGGGGCGCTACTCGGTTGGGGTCTGGGCCTGGGTTTGCTGGGCATGGTCTATGGGGGCGCCGCCGACAGCATCGGCGACATGCTGGAGGGGAACCCGCAGCTGGCCCAGATCATCGAGCAGATGGGCGGTGAGCAGGGGCTCACCGACACCTACTTCTCATTTGTGGTCGGGGTTATCGCGTTACTGGCAGCGGCGTATGCCATCCGCGCCGTCCTCAGGCTCCGCGCCGAAGAGGACAGTCTCCGGGCCGAGCCGGTCCTGGCCACCGCAACCCCGCGCCAACGCTGGGCGTGGAGCCATCTCGTCTACGGCCTGGCCGGCCCCGTGCTCATCCTGGCGCTGGCCGGTGTTCTCGGTGGTCTGACATATGGGCTGATCAGCGATGACGTGACGGGCCAGGTTCCCCGGGTGCTCGCCGCCGCCATGGTGCAGCTACCGGCCGTTTGGATCCTCACCGGCATCGCCATGGCGCTGTACGGGCTGGCGCCGCGCCATGTCGGCCTGAGTTGGGGCGCGCTGATCGCCTGTCTGGTCCTCGGGCAACTGGGCCAGATCCTGCAATTCCCCCAGTGGACCCTCAACCTGTCGCCGTTCACCCACGTCCCCAACTTCCCGGCCCAGGACATCGAGATGATGCCCATGGTGGTGTTGCTCTTGGTGGCGATCGCGCTGACCGGGGCCGGTCTCATCGGCTTTCGACGTCGCGACATCGGCTAGCACAGGTCACCAACGCATAATTGGGAGCAGGAGTGTCGTATATGACACTCCCTTGTCCCAATTACGGTGAGGAGACATGTTCGACAGCCTGACCCAGCGTTTCGATGGGGTGTTCGCCACCCTACGGGGCAAGGGGCGTCTCTCCGAGAGGGACATCGATGCCGCCCTGCGCGACGTGCGGCTAGCCCTGCTCGAGGCCGACGTGAACGTCAAGGTGGTCCGGCATTTCCTGGCTCGGGTCAAGGAGCGGGCCAGCGGAGAGGACGTGTCGAAGTCGCTCTCGCCGGGCCAGCAGGTGATCAAGATCGTGCACGAGGAGCTGGTGGCCACTCTCGGCTCCGAAGCCGTGCCGTTGGCCAGGACTGCTCCACCGCTGACGATCCTCATGGTTGGCCTCCAGGGATCCGGGAAGACGACGACGGCGGGGAAGCTGGCCCTCCTCCTCAAGAAGCAAGGCAAGAGGCCCCTACTGGTCGCCGCCGATCTGCAACGGCCGGCGGCCATCGACCAACTGGAGACCCTCGGGGGGCGCATCGACGTCCCGGTCCACGTCGAGCGGAAGGGCAAGCCCGCCCGTCTCGTCAAGACCGCCATGAAAGAGGCGTCGCGCACTGGTCGGGATGTGGTGATCATCGACACGGCGGGCCGGCTCCAGATCGACCAGCAACTCATGAGCGAGCTGTCCGACGTACGCAAGGCGGCAGACCCCGACGAGGTGCTGCTGGTCGTCGACGCGATGACCGGTCAGGACGCCGTCAATGTCGCCTCCGGGTTCCAGGACCAAATCGGGCTGACCGGGGTGATCCTGTCCAAGCTCGACGGCGACGCCAGGGGTGGGGCCGCCATCTCGGTGCGTGAGGTGACGGGAGCGCCGGTCAAGTTCGCCGGCATCGGGGAGGGATTGGCCGACCTGGAGCCGTTCCATCCCGACCGAATGGCGTCCCGAATCCTCGGCATGGGCGATGTCATGAGCCTCATCGAGAAGGCGGAGGCGACCTTCGACGAGGCCGAGGCGGAGAAGGCGGCCAGGAAGCTCCAGAAGGGGGAGTTCACCCTCGAGGACTTCCTGTCACAGTTCCAGACCATGAAGCGGATGGGGCCTCTCAAAGACATCCTTGCTATGATCCCGGGCTCCGGTTCGCTCATGCGCGAAGTGGACGTCGACGACCGCGATATGCGTCGCGTCGAGGCGATCATCCAGTCCATGACTCCTGAGGAGCGCCGGAACCCAAAGCTCATCGGCGGCAGCCGAAAGCGCCGTATCGCGTCCGGTTCGGGCACCAGGCCCCAGGACGTGAACCGGGTGCTGAAGCAGTTCGCCGACGCACAGAAGATGATGAAGATGCTGGCCGGAGGCAAAGGCGTCCCCTCACTGCAGGGGCTCCTCCCGGCGCAGCGAGCCAAGAGGTGACCAGATGGCCGTGAAGATGAGGTTGATGCGGATGGGGAAGAAGAAGACCCCGTCGTACCGCGTGGTGGTGGTCGATGGCAGAGCGCCGCGCGATGGCCGCTACATCGAGCAGATCGGGCGGTATGACCCGCAGCAAGACCCGTCGCTGGTGGAGATCGACAACGAGAAGGCGGCCACCTGGCTCTCCAAAGGCGCTCAGCCCACCGAAGCAGTCGAAAAGCTGCTCAACATCTCCGGCGCCATGAACACGATGAAGATCCGTTCCGGGCAGATCCACACCGTCGGTGGCGATGCCTCCCCGCCCACGACTGCAGGGGCCGTCGCCGAGCCGGTCGAGGAGGAGATCCTGGAAGACACGGCGAACACCATTGGGGCGAACGCAGTTGGGGAAGAGGAGTGACGGTGGCCAAGGGCGAGATCGTCGAGCGAGTCGTCACCTACATCGTGAAGAGCATCGTCGAGGAGCCGGATGAGGTCTTGGTGACGATGGTGGAACAGGGCCCCGACGAGGTTGTCGCCGAGGTGAGAACCGCCAAGGGAGACATGGGCCGGGTCATCGGGCGAAGGGGCCGGGTGGCCAAGGCGATCCGGGCGGCGGCCGGCGCCGCCGGTGACGAAGAGGGCATCACCGCTGGCGTCGAGTTCCTCGACTGAGCCCGAGCGGTACGTGATCGGGGGCCTGGGACGCCCCCACGGCCTCGACGGGTTCTTGGGCATCTACATCGACGACGAGGATCTGGTCAGCGTCGAGCCCGGCTCAGAGGTCTTCCTCGGCGATCTCCGCCATATCGTGCGGGAGGTGCGCCGCACGGACCGCGGGTTCCAGATCGCCTTCGAAAATGTGGCCGATCGGGATTCCGCCGAAGAGATCCGAGGTGCGACCGTCTCTGTCGCGCGGCGTCGATCGCTGATCGCAGGGGAGTATTGGCCAGAGCAGCTCGCCGGGCTCGAGGTGTTCGACGAGGCGGGCAACGAGGTTGGCGTGGTCGAACGGGTGGTCAGCGGGCCGGGCCAGGACCGACTCCTGGTCAGGGGCACCGACGGTGTGTTCGAAGTCCCATTCGTGGACGCCCTGGTGCCGGTGGTCGATCTCGACGAGGGACGCATCGAGATCGTCGCCATTCCCGGCCTCATCGACGGCACCTGACGAGCAGCCCCAGCCCCGCACTACATTTGAGTGTGTGATCAAAATCGGAAGAGGAACCCATGCCTGATGCCGTCATCGTCGCAACAGCGCGCTCACCGATCGGCCGGGCCTACAAGGGCTCGCTGATCGACGTTCGAGCCGACGACCTGGCCGGGTTCGCCATCGACGCGGTCATGACCAAGGTGCCGGAGGTCGATCGGGCCACCGTCGCCGATGTCATGGTCGGGTGCGGTCTCACCCATCACGAGCAAGGCTTCAATCTGGCCCGCCCCGCTTCATTACTCGGCGGGATGCCGGAGACCGTCCCTGCGACCACGGTCAATCGGTTCTGCGCGTCGTCGCTGCAGACCATCCGCATGGCGTTCCATGCCATTCAGCAGGGGGAGGGCCATACCTATGTGGCGGCGGGTGCGGAATCGGTGACCCGTACCTACGGCAAGGCGTTCGACAGCGATGACCTCAATCCTCGATTCACCGACCCGGGTCGAGATGACTTCATCGACTACGTCTACATCCCGATGGGCAACACCGCCGAGAACGTGGCCGAGCGCCACGGGATCACGAGGGAGCGGATGGACGAGTTCGCCAAGCGCTCTCAGGACCGGGCGGTTGAGGCCCAGAAGAACGGCTTCTTCGAGCGCGAGATCAGCCCGATCGAAGTCCCCGACGGCCGGACCATCACCGCCGACGACGGGCCCCGACCCAACACCACCCTGGAGAAGCTGGCCGAGCTGCCCCCCGTTTTTCAGCCCGACGGGCGGGTCACAGCCGGCAACTCCTGCCCGCTCAACGACGGGGCAGCGGCCGTGTTGGTGATGTCCGATCAAAGGGCATCAGAGCTCGGCCTCGAGCCGCTGGCCAGGATCGTCGCCTCATCCGTCGTCGGGTTGGAGCCCGAGTACATGGGCATGGGCCCCGTGGGCGCGGTGCGCGCCGTGCTCGACCAGGCAGGGATGGACCTTCCCGACATCGATGTCATAGAGCTGAATGAGGCATTCGCGGCTCAGGTGCTGGCCTGTGTCGACGAGCTCGGCATCGACATGGAGCGTCTCAATCCCCACGGCGGGGCCATAGCCCTGGGGCATCCCTTCGGCATGACCGGGGCCCGGATCATGGGGACCCTGCTCAACGATCTTCACACCCTCGACAAGACCATCGGCCTGGAGACGATGTGCGTGGGCGGCGGGCAGGGGATGGCGATGATCGTCGAGCGCCTCTCCTGACTTCAGGGCGTCGCCGAAACGGGCGGTCCGCGACCGGCGTCAACGGGGTGGTCCCGACCGGTCCTAGCCTTGCCCGGGTGCGGATAAACGTCATCACCATGTTCCCCGGTTTCTTCGATGGCCCGCTCGGAGTCTCCATCGTGGCTCGTGGCATCGAGGCGGGGATCCTCGAGGTGACCCTCATCGACCTGCGTCGATACGGTCTGGGGAAACATCAGCAACTCGATGATGCTCCCTTTGGCGGAGGCCCGGGGATGGTGATGATGATCGAGCCTCTCGCCGCCGCACTGGAGCCATTCCAGACGACCCATCGCGTGCTGTTCGCCCCGGCCGGCGCCCAGATGACACAGGCGACTTTGGACCGTTGGGCGATGCTGCCCGAGCTCACCTTCGTGTGTGGCAGGTTCGAGGGTGTCGATCAGCGGGTGGCGGACCATCTGATCGACGAGGAGGTCTCGGTGGGCGATTTCGTCATCGCCGGTGGAGAGGTGGCCGCCGCGCTGTCCATCGAGGGCATAGCCCGGCTGTTACCGGGGGTGGTAGGTAATCCGGGCTCGGTCCACAGCGAGTCGTTTCGCGACGGGCTCCTCGAGGAGCCGGTGTATACCCGTCCCGCCGATTTCAGGGGTTGGGAGGTCCCCGCGGTCCTCCTCTCCGGCAACCACGCCCTCATCGAGGAGTGGCGGAAGCGGCAGCGTGAAGAGAGGACCAGAGAGCGCCGCCCCGATCTGATGGCAGATGGCGTGAGTTTGGAGACCTGATACACTTCACCCGCCTGGGCTAGCAGTTCTCCCCGGCGCCTCTAGGAGTTCTCCATGAACGATCTTCACGTAGTTGAGAGCGCGCATGTCCGCGACGACATCCCCGATTTCCGGGCCGGTGACACGGTCAAGGTCCACGTCAGGGTGGTCGAAGGCGGCAGGGAGCGCGTCCAGATCTTCGAAGGCCTGGTCATCGCCCGCAATGGCGCCGGCGTCAAGGCCTCATTCACAGTCAGAAAGCTGAGCTTCGGGGTCGGGGTCGAGCGCGTCTTCCCGGTCCATGCACCCATCATCTCCCGAATCGAGGTGGTGAGGCGTGGCGACGTGCGCCGTTCCAAGCTCTACTACCTGCGCGATCGGGTCGGCAAGTCGGCCCGGATCAAGGAGCTGCGGGACTGATCCCTCAGCACACGGACTCGGTCGACGAACAGGCGGTCCCGGAGAAGCGCTCCCGGCCACGGTCGTTTCTCGCCGAGCTGCCGGGTCTTCTGCTCACCGCGCTTGCCATCGCGGTCGTGATCAAGACCTTCCTGATCCAGCCGTTCTGGATCCCTTCCGAGTCGATGTTGCCGACCATCGAGGTCAACGACCGGGTGATGGTGAACAAGCTCGCCTACCAATGGGGTGAGCCGGAGCGTGGTGACGTAGTCGTGTTCAGGGACCCGCGCGAGGGAGAGATGGAGGAGTCGGTCCCGGAAGCCGTGATCCGCTCCGTCCTCGAGGCGGTGGGCATCCGCACCCGAGGTCACGACGATCTGATCAAGAGGGTGATCGGTCTGCCGGGCGAGACGGTCGAGGTCCTCGGCAACCGGGTAGTGGTCGACGGCGTCCCACTGGACGAGCCGTATCTACCCGAGGTATTCATGCCTGATGAGCCGCCGATCACGGTCGGCTCGGACGAGGTGTTCCTCATGGGTGACAATCGCAATGCTTCATTCGACAGCCGGAGATTCGGGCCCATACCCCTCGACGACCTGATCGGGGAGGCGTTCGTGACGATCTGGCCCCCCTCGCACATCGGTGGTCTGTAGAGAACCACCCACCAGATTGTCAGCCGTTAAGCCACGGTCTATGCATATGATCGCAGTGTCGGCGCGTGTCAAGAGGAGAACATGGAAGAGGACCTGGAACGGTACGAATCCGAGGTTGAGCTCAAGATCTACAAGGAGTACCACGACGTCCTCCCGATGTTCCGGTACGTCGTGGAAACCGAGCGCAGGTTCTATCTGGCCAACCACGTCGACCTCCAGGTGCGTGAGGCCAACGGGTCCGTGTTCTTCGAAGTCGAGATGAAGGACGCATGGGTGTGGGACATGTTCCGGCCGGCGAGATTCCTGGAGCACGTGAAGGTACTGACCTTCCGCGACGTAAACGTCGAGGAATTGGAGCAGCAAGAGATCTCGATCTGACCGATCGGGCCCGGGTTGGCGCGCTCGGCGAGACGATCGCGGCGCTGTTCCTCGCTCGCCATGGGCTCCAGGTCGTCGCCCGAAACGTCGGCATCGGCGGAGGCGAGCTCGATCTCATCGCCCTCGATCGGGGGGAGAGAGTCGTGGTCGAGGTTCGGACGGTCACCCGGTACGGCGACCCGATCGATGCAGTCGGCCAATCGAAGCGCCGCCGCGTCAGACAACTCGCCGGCGCAGCTCGAGGGTCCCGCGTCGATTTCGTCGGGGTGAGAATCGGCGTCGACGACGTGCTGGTCCACTGGGTCCCCGGCTGTGGTTGACTGCCCAGCCCATGACAGCTGACCCAATCAGGCCGTGAACCTCGACCAGCCGGCGATCGAGGTCGACGCCCTCGTCAAACGTTACAAGCGCACCACAGCCCTCGACGGGCTCGACTGTGCGGTTCCATCGGGTGCCATCACCGGCTTGCTCGGACCCAACGGCGCGGGCAAGACGACCTTGTTCCGATCGCTGCTCGGCTTGACCAGGACCGACAGCGGCAACATTCGGATCCTCGGTCAGGAGATTCCCGCTCGTCTCGCCGAAGTGACCAAAGAGCTGGGTGCAATCGTCGAGGAGCCGGGGACTATCCGGGCCCTGACGGGGCGGGTGAACATGACGGTGGCCGCAGATCAGCTCGGGTTCGGCCACGAGCGCATTGAAGAGCTGCTCGAGTTCGTCGGTCTGCAAGCCGATGCGGGACGCAAGCTCGACGAGTACTCGAAAGGGATGCGTCAGAGGCTGGGTCTGGCGGCGGCCCTCGTCGGCGACCCGCAGTTGCTCTTGCTCGACGAGCCATTGGATGGGCTGGACCCGGCCGGCCAGATGGCTTTCCGGGCGCGGCTCAGGGACCTGGCCGACAGCGGGCGCACAGTGGTGGTGTCGAGTCATGACCTGGCCGATATCGAAGCGCTGGCCGATTATGTGATCGTGCTCAACCACGGCAGGCTGGTGACCCAGGGGCCGCTGGAAGATCTTCTCTCGGGGGCAGCCACCCGGGTGGTGGCCGGGTCGGCCGACGAGGCCAGGACCGCACTGGCTAACGCCGGTATGGAAGTCCGCCTGGATGGCACGGCGTTGATCGTGGACGAGGAGGACGGGAGCCGGGTGGTGCGGGTGCTGGCCGGGTCCGGGATCTATCCGAGCGAGGTGGGGCCGGCACGCTCAACCCTGGAATCCGTGTTCCTCGGTATTACAGGGGATGACCAGGGATGAGCCTTCTCCACGCCGAGTATCTGAAGCTGAGCAGGCGGCGGCTGTACTACACGATGGTCCTGATCCTGGCCGCGCTGGTCGGGCTCCTTGCCTTCTTCCTACTCGTTTTCCCGCAGATCGCCCCCGAGTTCGCCGAAGGCGTGCCGTTGCTCGAGAAACCAGAGGCCTACGTATTCGGGGCGCAGCAGGTTGCCGGGCAGACCTGGTTCCCACTCATCCTGGCGGTGGTGATGCTGGGCAGCGAGTTCGGGAGCACGGTGTGGGCCACCGCGCTGACCAGAGACCCGCGCCGGACCGCTCAGGTCTCGGCCAGGTTCATCGTCCTGGCGACGGCGTCTTTCTTGGCCATCGCGGCCGGCGTCGTCGGCTGGACCCTGGTGACGGCACTCGCCGTGCCGGGGGAGGGCGGGCCCACCATCGCGGAGTGGCTGGCGCTGGTCTGGAAGCTGGCCCTCATCGAGCTCGCCTGGACCGCGATCGGCCTCGGGGCTGTCGCGATGCTCCGCTCGGTCGGGCCCGCCATTGGCGCGGCGCTGGCGCTGTACTTCGTCGATCCGATCCTTGGCCTCTGGGGGCCTTGGGAGAATGTCTCCCTTTCGGCTGCGACCAATGCCCTTTTCCAGATCGACATCCCAGGTGGGTTCGGCGCCTTGGTGCCGGGGGGCGACCTGTCCTTGCCTCACGCCGTGGCGATCGTCCTTGGCTGGACGATGCTGGGCCTGACGGTCACCTGGTGGGGGCTACGCCGGCGCGATGCCTGACCACTGGGCCTTGGGCGCCACGTCGCCGCGCCGGGTGGGGTGACGGGCTACGCCACTGCCTGGGGCGGGTCACTCCGCCGATAGGCAACCAGAGCCAGTGTGTAGGAGACCACGAGGATCCCCACCGCCCAGGCCAGGGCCACCCAAAAGCGAGGACCGGGCGTTCCATGGGTGAGCAGGGAGCGAATCGTGTCCACAATCGGTGTCAGCGGCTGGTTCTCCGCAAAGCTCTGCAGCCACGGTGCCATCGAGTCGGTCGGCACGAACGACGGGCTGATGAAGATCAACAGGAACAGGATGTAGCTGAAGGCCCCTGCGCCTTCCACGGTCCTGGCGAGTAGCCCGAAGAACATCGCCAGCCAGGTGGTGGCCAGTATGAACAGGAGCACCAGCCCCGCGGCCAGCATCCAGGCGCCGGCGTCGGCGACCGGTCGAAACCCGATCAAGAAGGCCACGATGACCACCAGAACGCAGGAGAGCGCGTTGGACACCGTTGATGACATGGCTTGCCCGCTCAATACCGATGAAGGTTTCACCGGCATCGTCCGGAAGCGACTGATGATCCCCTTCTGCATGTCCATGGCGAGCCGAAAGGCGGCATAGGCGATCCCGCTGATCACGGTCATGATGACGACACCTGGCGTCAGGAAGTCGATGTAATCCACCGAGGTCTGCGCTCCGAGGGCGCCGCCGAACACATATACGAAGAGAAGCATCAGCGCGATCGGCATCAGGACAACAGTGATGATCGTGTCCATGCTGCGCGTTGTGTGCCGAAGGCTTCGCTTGGCCATCGTCCAGGTGTCAGTGAGAGTCCGCATGAGTTTCCTCCTTGTCCTCTCCGAGAATCTTGAAGAAGACGTCATCGAGAGTTGGTTCCTTCGCAATGAACCTGGTTGGCTCCAGACCGGCGTTGTTGAGCCGGATGAACATGTCCGCCATGTCGGCCACCGAGCCATCGCTGGCGACGACCAGCTTCGAATCCACCCGGCTCAGCTGATGCCCCTTTGTCAGCGCAGTCTCGGCGGCTGCCAA
>JBMDXS010000001.1:0-22766 GCA_048595045.1 Acidimicrobiia bacterium | reverse complement strand
GGTTCCATGTTGGCGGCCCGCCCCGCGGTCGCCGGTGGGCGCTTGGGGGTGCAGTTGGCCTATTTTCCGCCATGGTTCGGCCCCAACGGCGCTGGTAAGAGCACCCTCCTCAAGCTGGTCGTCGGTCTGGAGCGCCCGACCAGCGGGAGCATCTCCTTCGATGGCCGGCAGATAGCCGGCTACCCGACCCATGCCGTCTCCAGGATGGGGATCGCAATGGTCCAGCAGACTCCCCGAGTCTTTCCCAGCCTGAGCGTCCTGGAGA
The DNA here is from genome assembly GCA_048595045.1 of Acidimicrobiia bacterium. Lineage (GTDB taxonomy): Bacteria > Actinomycetota > Acidimicrobiia > Spongiisociales > ZC4RG35 > JARDZU01. The sequence continues at coordinate 22,501 of JBMDXS010000001.1, read as the reverse complement.
ACGCCACGCTCGGGGGTGTGTTCGGCACCGAAGGTGGGCACCGTGGGGAGAGTGAGGCAATGGCTCTCGGTCGGGAGATGCTGACCATCGTCGGCCTCGGTGATCGTCATCAGGATCGGGTGGGGAATCTGAATCTCCACCAACGTCGCTTTCTCGAGCTGGCCCGAGCATTGGCCGGGCAGCCCAAGCTGGTACTGCTCGATGAGGTGATGGCCGGGCTCAACGAGTCCGAGTTGAGCGCCTCGATCGAGATGGTGCGGACGATCCGCGAGCGATTCGGGATCACGGTGGTGTGGGTGGAGCATGTGATGCAAGCGGTGATGCAGCTCGCCGAGCGGGTGGTGGTTCTCGACTTCGGCCGGGTGCTCGCCGAAGGGCCGGCCGAGACGGTCATGCGTGACCAGGCCGTGGTCGAGGCCTATCTCGGCACTGCGACCACGGAGTCCGGGGGCGGCGACGATGCTTGAAGTGCGAGACCTGACCGCCGGATACCAAGGGGGTGATGTCATCAGGGACATCGACTTCCATGTCGATGAGGGTGAGGCGGTGATGATCATCGGTTCCAATGGCGCCGGGAAGACCACCCTCTTCCGCGCCGTGCTCGGCCTGCTCCAACCGTCCACGGGCGAGGTGGTCTTCCAAGGAGAGCGCATGAGCGGCTTGGCGGCGCAACGCATCGCCCGGCTCGGCATCAGCTTCGTGCCTGCCGAGCGTCATCTCTTCCCCCGTATGACCGTCTCGGAGAACCTCTCGCTGGGGTCATACCCTGAGCGTCCCGACGCGGCGGCCGTTCAGTCGGTGTTCGACCTGTTCCCGCGTCTCGCGGAGAGACGTGGTCAGCGCGCGGGAACGATGAGTGGAGGCGAGCAGCAGATGCTGGCGGTGGGACGCGCATTGATGTCCCGGCCCCGGCTCCTGGTCCTCGACGAGCCGACGACGGGGCTGGCACCGAAATTGGCGGCCGAGGCATACCGGGCGTTGGGGATACTCAAGGAGCGAGGTCTGACGGTGCTGGTCGCCGAACAGCAGGTCCCGCTGGCCATGGCCCTCAGCGATCGTGGGTACGTGCTGGAGAACGGAGTGATTCGCAAACAAGGGACTTCGGCGCAGCTGGCCAACGACCCCGACGTCCGCCGGTCCTACCTGGGGGTCGTGTGATCGCCAACCTCCTCGACGGCATCGTCCTCGGCCTCCAGTTCGGGCTGCTCGCCGGTGGGTTGACCCTGGTCTACGGGCTGGGCGGGGTGCTCAACCTGGCCTACGGGCAAATGGCGGTGGTATCGGCGATGGTCGTCGTGCTCTCCATGGAGGCCGGGCTGTCCCCGATCCCGGCGGTGGCGGTCGGTCTGGTGGCAGGCGGGCTTCTCGGGCTCCTCCTCGACCTGACCATCCTTCGTCCCGTGTATCGGCTCCATGGCGAGGCCAGGGTCCTGCTCAGCCTCCTCCTGACCTTGGGCCTGGCATTCATGGTGGACGGGTTCCTCAGCTGGCGGTACCCGACCAAGGCGCTCGCCCTCCGTATCGGTGGTGGCCCGGTGGAGCTGTTGGGAGTGCCGATGGTGAGAGGCGGGGTCGTGGCCTCGGTGATCACGATCCTGGTCCTGGGTGGGCTGCTCCTCTTCTTCCGTAAAACCACACTCGGCCGTGCGGTCAGGTCCGTGATCGAGGACGAGGAAGGGGCTCGTCTGGTCGGCATCGATCCCCAGCGGATGCTTCGTCTCATCCTGATCCTCACCGGGATTCTCGCCGCCCTGGTTGCGGTCACCCGATCATTGGTGACCCCGGTTGCGGTCACGGCAGGATTCGAGCTCACCGTCTCGGCCCTGATCGTCACGGTGGTGGGTGGGCTGGGAAGTGTCGGCGGTGGCATCCTCGCTGGAGTCATCCTCGGGATCATCAGCACCATCGCCGCCTCCACGATCGGCACTGTCCTCTCGCTGATCATCCTGCTCGTGGCGGCTGCGGTGACCATTCTCATCCGGCCATCGGGCCTCCTCGGAGTCAGAGAATGATCGAGGACTACACCGAGGGCACCGGGACCGCGGTCGTTGGGGGTACGGAGCGGCGGTCGTCGGGCTCGCTCGCGGCGCTCTTATGGACGGTCGCCGCAGTCGGGGCGTTGCTGTCTCTTGTCCCCCTCTGGCTCGGCGACTCCCGTGTGATGATGGGTGTCGCCGTCCTCGGGCTGACCTTCGCCTGCTACGCCGTCGGCTTCAACCTGATCTTCGGCAGCACGGGCCAGCTCTTCCTCTGCGTCGGCGCCCTGGCCGGGATCGGGGGATATGGGTCGGCCATACTGGCCGATCGAGTAGGACTGCCCCTGCTGTTGAGCATGGTGTTGGCGACCGTGGCCTCGAGTCTCATCGGTGGCCTGCTCAGCTGGATCGCCGTCCGACGCTCTCTCGGGGTGATCTTCACCGGGATCATCACGCTGATCTTCTCGTTGGTGTTCGGCAATCTCCTGCTCGGGGTGGGAGGCCTCACCGGGGGCGACGGGGGTTTCCGTATCCAGACGGGGGCAGGCACGTTCCTCCGGCAGACCCTCCCGCCCTATTACCTGATGCTGGCCCTCCTGCTCGTATTCGTGTCTACCCATGGCCTGTTGCGTCGATCCCATATCGGATGGGCCTTTCGCGCCCTCCGTGACGACGAGGTAGCAGCCGAGCTGGCCGGGGTCGACGTGTCTCGCTACCGGGTCTATGCCGCAGTGATCGGTGCCGCTATGTTGGGTCTCGCCGGGTCGCTCTTTGCGTTCACCGAGGGCACCATCAGCCCCACCACGTACGGTTTCGCCCAGATCGACGTGGAGACGATGGTCATGCTGGCCTTTGGAGGGATCGGCACCCTCTTCGGCCCCGTCCTGGGCGCGGCTGTCTTCACCGTCATCGACGAGTTGATCCAGGATCTGGGCCAGCTCCGTCTGCTGGTATACGGGGCACTCATCATCGGCCTCTTCCTGTGGGTGCCGCGGGGGATCATCCCGACGCTTGGAGATCTGATGCGTCGACGACAGGAATGACCTGAAAGGAGCCGGATGCGCTCGAATCGCGACGTCGCCCAGCTCGGGTACATCGAGTTGTTCACCCCGACCTTCGACGAGAGCGCCCGGTTCTTCATCGATGTTCTGTCGATGACTCCCGTCGAGACGACCGGCGACAGCGTGTGTCTTCGCACCTGGGACGACTACGAGCGGTTCAGCCTCAGGCTCACCGCCCGGCCCGAGGCAGGGTTGGGCCGGGTCGGCGTCCGGGCGGTCGACGAGGAAGCGATGCGAAGACGGGTCGATGAGATCGAGGCCTCGGGGCGGGGCAAGGGCTGGGTCGAGGGCCAGCCGGGTCGCGGGCCCACCTACGCCTTCGTCGACCCGGACGGCCACGACTGGGAGATCTACTTCGAGTCGGAGCGATACGCCGCACCGGAGGGGTCGCGACCCGCTCTCAAGAACCAGGCGCAACGAAGACCCAGCCACGGGATCGCGGTGCGTCGCCTCGACCACGTCAACTTCCTCGCCGCCGATGTCGAGGCCAACCGAGACTTCGTGGTCCCGGTCCTGGGCGCCATGCCCACCGAGCAGATCCAGCTGGACGGCGGGAAGATCGCCGGCTTCTGGATGACCTTCACCAACAAGGGCTACGACGTCGTGTACACCAACGACTGGACGGGGTCAAACGGCCGCCTCCACCACGTGGCGTTCGCGGTCGACCAGCGTGAGGACGTGCTCAGGGGCGCCGACACCTTTCTCGAGCACGGTGTGTTCATCGAGACCGGGCCCCACAAACACGCCATCCAGCAGACCTTCTTCCTCTACGTATGGGAGCCGGGCGGGAACCGGGTCGAAATCGTCAACGCCGGCGCCAGGCTGGTCCTTGCGCCCGACTGGGAGCTGATCACCTGGACCGAGGCGGAGCGGGCCAAAGGGCAGGCCTGGGGTCTGAAGACGATCGAGTCGTTCCACACCCACGGGACACCCCCGGTCTCCGAGTCGTGACTGCGGTCGCCCGGTTCTTCGACTCTCGAGCCGCGTACCTGCTCTTCAGCACGGCCACCAACGAGAAGCCCGTCGTGGCGGATCGAATCGGGGACGAGCTGGACAAGATCGCACCCGGCGAGAGGGCCCTCCAGGTCCTCGACGCCGGCATGGGAGACGCGACTGTCCTCACCGAGCTCATGCGACGTCTCCACCGTGCTTTCACCCATATCCCCTGGCTGATCGTCGGCAAGGAGATCAGCCTCGAGGACGTTCGGCTATCGCTCGACAAGGTGGCCGACCGGCTGCTGGAGCACCCGGAGATGGTGTTCGTCGTCACCAACATGTCCTATCGGGAGGCACCTCATCTGATGCCTCTGCGAGATGAGGCCAGAACCGCGCTGAGCTGGACGACGGTGCCTCTCGAAGGGTCGACGGCGTTCGACTTCTCGCGCCAGATCCGGGAGCTCTATCCGTCGCTGGTCGACGACTGGGCGGTCAGGACCAGTGAGAAGACGGGGAATCCGGTCTATCTCCGGCCGTCTGTGCTGGTCCTCTACCGAAGGGACCGGGAGTTCATCCTGAATGACATCATCCCCAAGCCGGACACCCGGCTCGGGTCGGGCTACCAGCTGATCATCGCCTCACAACCCTATCGAGCCCGCACCTCGGTCGACCAGAAGATGAGAACCGTCGTGGCTCCCCTGGCCAGGGCACTGGCCCCGGCGGGGCGAATGGTCGTGGTTCATTCCCACGGCAACGATCCGGGTCTCGAGATCATTCGAGGCGTGTGGCCCGATGAGGATCCCTTCCAGACCAATCGACATGTCCTGGCCGATGCGGCCGGGGACCACTTCGTCGAACCGGGTGACGAGGACCTGACATTCGAATCGATCCCCGACGAGGAGGCCATCATCCGCTATCAGCTCCATGCCATGCCATCCGAGGTCCAGGAGCACATCGGCACCTCGCTCATCGTCGCCGCATGGAACGCAGCGGCGTATGTCGCCCAGATCGACGAGGAGCGCCTCTCGGAGGCCCTGAGCTCGGGTCGGTACGTCCCGGCGACGAGGAGGGTCATCCAGGAGTACGAAGGGGTGTGGTTCAACGATGAGGCTTTCGTGATATCGCGTGACGGCCGTTGATCGCCCCAGCCTGACCCCTGTCTCGGCGTTGGCCTACGCTGCGGATGGCCGTCGACTGAGGAGATGACATGACCGATCGACCACCATTCCGGGCGGACCATGTGGGCAGCTTCCTGCGGCCCAAGACGGTGGTCGACGCCCGTGCCCAGCGAGCCGAGGGTGACATCGGCCCAGAGGAGCTGAGAGAGGTCGAGGACGAGGCCATCACCGAAGTCGTCCGCCAACAGGAGGAGGTCGGCCTGAAGGGGATCACCGATGGCGAGTTCCGCAGGTTCTTCTTCCATACCGACTTCCTCGAGCAGCTGGACGGAGTGACCGTCACAGAAGGGAACTTCCTGGCCCGTTTCCATCGCACGGACGGGTCGGAGGTCGAGTTCTCACCGCCCACCATGGGAGTCGACGGCCCCATCCGTCACTCGCATCCCATCCAGGGCCCTGACTTCGACTATCTCGTCTCGCAGGTCACCCAGACCCCGAAGGTATCCATCCCCGCCCCCTCGATGCTCCATTTCCGCGGCGGTCGTCAGGGGATAAGCGAGGAGGTCTACCCGGACCTGGAGCAGTTCTTCGACGACCTCACCGCCGCATATAGGGAAGAGATCGCCGACCTCGCTGCCCGGGGGGCGCGTTATGTGCAGATGGACGACACCAACCTCGCCTATCTCTGTGACCCGGAGGTGCGGGAGCGGACCGCAGCCAGGGGTGACGACCCCGATGAGCTGACCCGTCTCTACTGCCGTCTCATCAACGACTCATTCCGCGACCGGCCCGAGGATATGGTCGCCGCGGTCCATCTGTGCCGGGGCAACTTCCAGAGCGCCTGGGTGACCCAGGGTGGTTATGAGCCGGTCGCCGAGATCCTGCTCAACGACATGGATATCGATGCCTTCTTCCTCGAGTACGACGACGAGCGATCCGGCGACTTCGCCCCACTCAGGTTCCTGCCTGCAGGGAAGATGGTCGTACTCGGCCTGATGAGCTCGAAGACGGGCGAGGTGGAGAGCGCCGACGAGATCAAGACGAGGATCGACGAGGCTGCTGCCTTTGCCCCGCTCGAGCAACTGGCTCTGAGTCATCAATGCGGGTTCTCCTCGACTGTGCACGGCAATCAGCTCAGCCCCGACGACCAATGGCGAAAGCTCGCCCGCACCGTCGAAGTCGCCCGCGACGTCTGGGGCTACTGAACCGACCATCGAACTCTGCAACGCCTGACTGACCGGTCGGTTAGGATCGGTGTCTTGATCGACTTCCAGACCGATCCGACCCGATACCGCCACTGGCGTCTCCGCGTCGAGCCGCCTATCGCCTATTTGGACATGGATGTCGACCCCGATGGGGGGCTGCACGAGGGCTACGAGATGAAGTTGAACTCGTACGACCTGGGAGTCGACATCGAATTGGCCGACGCGGTGCAGCGGCTGCGCTTCGAGCATCCGGAGGTGGGGGCTGTGGTCATCGGATCTCTCAATGAGCGGGTGTTCTGTGCCGGTGCCAACATCGGCATGCTCGCTTCGGCGGCCCACCCGCTCAAGGTCAACTTCTGCAAGTTCACCAACGAGACACGTAACGCGATCGAGGACGCCAGCGCCAATTCCGGACAGCGTTATCTCGCCGCGGTCAAGGGCAACGCCGCAGGCGGTGGATACGAGCTGGTCCTCGCCGCCGATCACATCATGCTGGTCGACGACGGGAGCTCCTCGGTGGCCCTGCCCGAGGTTCCCCTGCTCGGCGTGCTTCCCGGGACCGGGGGGTTGACCCGTCTCATCGACAAGCGGCACGTGCGCCGGGATCGGGCCGACGTCTTCTGCACCGTCGAAGAGGGGATCAAGGGCAAACGTGCCCTGGAATGGCGGCTCGTCGACGAGCTCGTACCTTCATCCGCCTTCGAGGAGACGGTGCGGTCGCGGGCAACGGAGGCTGCGGAGGCCACCAATCGGCCGACCACCGCGCCCGGAGTGGAGCTGACCCCGATTCAGCGCGTCATCGACGACACCGCCCTCATCTATAGCTCACTCCGGGTCGAGATCGACCGGGTGGGGCGGACGGCCACCCTGGTCGTCCTCGGGCCCGACGACCCTGCCGGCGAGGGGGCCCGGTTCTGGCCCCTCCGTCTCGCCCGTGAGGTGGATGACGCCCTCCTCCATCTCCGGGTCAACGAGCTGGAGATCGGCACCCTGATCCTGCGCAGCGAGGGAGATGTCAGCCTGGTCGAGGCCTACGACCGGCTCCTGGTCGACCAGGAAGGCGACTGGTTCCGACGGGAGGTGGCGCTCTACTGGAAGCGTCTCCTCAAGCGGTTGGAGGCAACCTCGCGAACGACCATCTGCCTGATCGAGCCGGGGAGTTGCTTCGTCGGGTTCCTCGCCGAGCTGATGCTGGCGGCGGACCGCAGCTACATGCTGGAGGGGACGAGAGATGACGGGGGGGCCGAAGCGCTGATCATGCTCACCGGCGCCTCTGCCGGGCCGCTCCCCATGGCCAACGGCCTCACCAGGCTCGAAACCAGATTTTGGGGTGACCTCGCCGGTCTCGAGAAGGCCACAGGCGTCATCGGCCGGCACCTGGACGCGGCCGCCGCATATGAGGCCGGGCTGGTCACAGATGTCATGGATGAGATCGACTGGGACGACGAGCTGAGGGTGATGCTCGAGGAGCGGGCCGGTTTCTCCCCCGACAGCCTGACCGGGATGGAGGCCAATCTCCGTTTCCCGGGACCGGAGACCATGGAGACCAAGATATTCGGGCGACTCACCGCCTGGCAGAACTGGGTGTTCCAACGCCCCAACGCCTCCGGCGAGGCCGGGGCGCTCCGACGCTACGGGACCGGTCTCCGTCCCGATTACGACCAGAGGAGGGTGTGATGACCACCGAGATGGTCGACTACGACCTCTTGATCCCCAACAACGTCGGCCTGGCCGGCGATCCCAAGCTGCGTCGCGCCCTCGAGCAATGGCACCCCGGCTATATCGACTGGTGGATGTCCATGGGCCCCGAGGGTTTCCAGATGGCCGACGTGTGGCTGCGGACCGCGATCAGCGTCGAGAAGGAGGGGTGGGCCAAGTTCGACTACGTGAAGATGCCGGAGTACCGGTGGGGAATCCTCCTCGCCCCCGAGGTCGAGGATCGGACCATCCCGTGCGGCGAGCACCTGGGCGAGCCGGTATGGACCGAGGTGCCGGGTGCGTATCGGGCGATGTTGAGACGGCTCATCGTCATCCAGGGCGACACCGAGCCGGCCTCGGTCGAGCAGCAGCGGTTCCTCGGCTCCACCGCGCCATCGATCTACGACATGCGCAACCTCTTCCAGGTCAACGTGGAGGAGGGCCGTCATCTGTGGGCGATGGTCTACCTGCTGCAGAAGTACTTCGGACGCGACGGCCGTGAGGAGGCCCAGGAGCTGTTGGAACGACAGTCGGGTAGCGCCGACAAGCCACGCATGCTCGGCGCCTTCAACGAGGCGACACCTGATTGGCTCTCCTTCTTCATGTTCACCTACTTCACCGACCGCGACGGGAAGATGCAGCTGGAGGCCCTGGCCCAATCCGGGTTCGACCCTCTCTCCCGGACTTGCCGCTTCATGCTGGCCGAGGAGGCCCATCACATGTTCGTCGGGTACACCGGTGTGAAGCGAATCGTGGAGCGAACCGCCCAGGCCATGGTCGACGGGGGTGTCGAGGACCCCTACGACACGGATGCGGTGCGACGTCTCGGGGTCATCGACCTGCCCGCGATCCAACGCAAGACCAACCTGCACTTCTCGCTCACCCTCGATCTGTTTGGATCCGAGGAGTCGACCAATGCCGCCAACTTCTTCAACGCCGGCGTCAAGGGGCGTTTCCACGAGGATCGGCTCGACGACGACCATCGTCTGGTGGACTCCACTTATCCGGTGATGAAGGCGGTGGACGGGGATCTGCGTCAGGTCGAGGTGCCGGCGCTCAATGCCCTGAACGCCCGCCTGAGGGACGATTTCATCGAAGACTGCCAGGCCGGGATCACCCGCTGGAACAAGGAGATCGCCGAGCGTGGCATCGACTTCGAGATCACCCTGCCCCATGTCGCCTTCAACCGCAGCATCGGCGAGTTCGGCGACATCTCCGTCACACCGAATGGGAGCATCGTGACTCGAGCTGAGTTCGACGGGGGACGGGGCAACTGGCTGCCCACCACCGAGGACCAGGCCTACATCGAGAGCTTGATGCAGCCACGGTTGGTGCCCGGCGAGTTCGCCGGCTGGATCGCAGCACCCTCCCGCGGGATCCAGGGCAAGCCGACCGACTTCGAGTACGTGAAGCTCCCGTGACGCAGACCAGGGCGCGCCCCCAGATCGAGGACAGACGCGCCGAGGCCATCCGCGCCGCCTACCGGGTGATGGCCCGGGACGGTGTGCATCGTGTCCCGCTCCAGCAGATCGCATCCGAGGCCGGGGTCTCGAAGGGTCTCCTCATCTACCACTTCCAGACCAAGGATGGCCTCGTCCTCGCTGCCTTGGAATGGGTCCTGGAGACGACCGAGGCCCGGATTCGGGACCGTCTCGCCGGTTCAACCGACCCCGCAGAAGCGATCTCCACCGTTGTCGACGCGGTGTGGGTCGGGCCGGAGGCCAATCATGACTTCTTCCGGTTCTACATGGACGGGGTGGAGCATGAGGCCCGATCCCCGGAGTTCGACGAGTTTGCCGAGAAGGCGGCCTCGATCATGAACAGCTTCTACCGCGAGGTGATCGTCGCCGGGATCGAGGCGGGGGTGTTGGCCGTCGAGGACCCGACGGCGGGGGCGATCCAGATGCGGGCAGTGATCGAGGGGATGTTCCTTCAGTGGGTCCAGACTGCGGACTGGCGCACCAACCACGCCCTCTACCGGGAGTGGTGCCGTGAGATCCTGCTCAAGACCCTCGGGGCGGGAGAACCCGGGGACTAGCACCTGCGGTGCTCGCTCCCGGCGGGCCGGGCGGATCGGCGGGGTCCTTGGGAGCGATCCCGACCCGTCTCGATGGTCTAGATCAGATTCGCCTGGGTTAACTTGGCTCGGGTGAAAGTCGAACCACACCTCTTCGTGATCTTCGGCGCCACGGGCGACCTCGCCGAGCGGAAACTGCTCCCGTCGCTCGTCCGTCTGATCAGGGATGAGGGGGCGGGGGACAAGTGTGTGGTGCTCGGCGTGTCGAGACACGACGTAGGAGACGATGCGTATCGGGAGTGGGCCAGGAGTGCCCTGGTCGAATCGGGTCTCGATGACCCGGATGTGCGGCAGTGGTGTGAGGCCAACCTGAATCATCAGGTCCTGGAAGGAGATGCAGCCGGATACGACGCTCTGCGGGACCGGATCGAGTCGATCGAGGCCGAGCGGGGACTGCCCGGCAATCGGGTCTTCTATCTCGCCATCCCGCCAGGGGCTTTCACCCCGACCATCGAGGGACTTGGCGGCGCCGGCTTGAACAAGGCACCGGGATGGGCGAGGGTGGTGGTGGAGAAGCCGTTCGGCACCGACCTGGAGTCGGCTCGTGCCCTCAACGACTTGCTCCTTTCCCAGTTCGATGAGAGCCAGATCTATCGGATCGACCATTACCTGGGCAAAGCCACAGTCCAGAACTTGCTCACCTTCCGGTTCACCAACCCGATGTTCGAGCGTCTGTGGAACCGCGATCGGGTGAGCCGGGTGGAGATCACCGTCGCCGAGGACCTGGGGATCGGTGGGCGGGCCGGCTACTACGAGCGGGCGGGGGTAGTGAGGGACATGGTGCAGAACCATCTCACCCAGCTCCTCGCCCTGGTCGCGATGGAGCCGCCCAACTTCTTCGAGGCCGACCACATCCGGGATGAGAAGGTCAAGGTGATCACGGCTGTGGCCCCGATCGAACCGGAAGACGTGGTGTATGGGCGTTATGAGGCCGGGACACGGAACGGTCAGACGGTGCCGGGCTATCTCGAGGAGACGGGAGTCAGACCTGACTCGACCACGCCCACCTTCGTGGGGCTCAGGCTCTTCGTGGACTCATGGCGGTGGCAGGGCATCCCCTTCCTGCTCCGGACGGGCAAGAGACTGCCCCAGCGATCGACCCATATCACGGTCACGTTCCGCGAGCCGGCGTTGTGCGTCTTCCACGGTCGACGTGACGACTGTGTGCACGAGCCTGATGTCTTGCTCATCATCCTCGAGCCGGACGAGGGATTCTCCCTGCGCTTCAACGTCAAGTCACCGGACGAGGACACCACCATCGACACCCAATCGCTCCACTTCCGCTACTCGGACGTGTACGGAAAGCTGCCCGACGCCTATCAGACACTGATCCTGGACATCCTCGGGGGTGAGCAGACGTTGTTCGTCCGGGCCGATGAGGTAGAGGCATCGTGGAGGCTGTACGACCCCCTCCTGGAGATGCCTCCCAAGCTGGTCGGCTATACCGCCGGTACCTGGGGGCCCCCGGAGATGGACCAGGGCGTACCCCTCGGGGCCTGACCCACCAGGGCCTTTCGGCCCTAGTGATATCTCCTATGCATCGTTTTGATTCGATTGCGGAGGTATCAATTCATGACGCAGCTCAGCACCAGACGCTCCACCGAACCCGATGGGGCCACGACCCCGCCGCCCCATCCTCACTACACACTCGGGACTCTGATCGCTTTGGGGATCGTCGGCACACTGGTCGCCGTCGGCATCGGCATCGCCTCCCTCATGATCACTGCGAACCGGAACTCGGTAGACGACGCCCTGGTGGCCGAGAAGGTCGACACCTACCTGGGCACCGGCGCGGCTGGGTCTGCCTCTGAGCTGCCCGAGGACGTGTTGCCCACCCTCCTCCCCAAGGGCGAGCTATCGCCCGTTCCCACCGATGAGGTGAACGTGGCCGTTGCCCCCGAGATACCGGCGCCGTCGAACCGTGCCACTCAGGCGATCGTGGAGGTCCACTTCGAGGTCGTCGAGGGAGTCTCGGTCATCGACCCGGTCACGGGTGTGGAGACGGAGACCTGGGGCTATCGGGTCGTCGACGGGCCGGACGGCCTGGTAGTCGGGACCCCGGGACCTGTCATCAGGGCCAGGGTCGGGGACATCCTCAGATTCACCATCACCAACCCCGCGGGCAGTCACAACCCGCACAACGTCGACTTCCATTCGGTGACCGGTCAAGGGGGAGGGGCCGAAGCCACCACCGTCGCCCCCGGGGAGACCAAGACCATCGAGGCCCGTCTCCTCTATCCGGGGTTCTTCATGTATCACTGCGCCTACGGGGACATCCCGGCACACATCTCGCACGGGATGTTCGGGGGGATCCTGGTCGACCCGGAGACGCCATTGCCCGAGGTGGACCATGAGTGGTACATGGTGCAGTCCGAGTACTACGTGGACGGGCGCGAGCCAGGAGTGGTGGCCTTCGATCGGGAAGCGGTGACCGACGAGAGCCCGGAATTCGTCGTCTTCAACGGTGCGGTAGGGGCCTTGACCGGTGACAACGCGCTTCAGATGGCCGTGACGGAGCGAGCCAGGATCTACTTCATCAACGCGGGCCTCAATCTCGACTCCAACTTCCATCCGATCGGCTCGCACTGGGACAAGGTCTATCAGGAGGCGGCACTCCTAAACTCGCCGCTCCGGGGCTCGCAGACCACCCTGGTGCCGGCCGGTGGCGGGACCGTCGTCGAACTGATCGGTCAGGTCCCCTCCACGATCGTGTTGGTCGACCACGCCCTGGCCCGGGCCGTGGACAAGGGTGCGATCGGACAGATCGTGGTTTCTGGTGAACAGGACGCCGAGATCTTCGAGGACATCACAGGAAGTGGGGAGCCTGCAACCGGCGGCCATGACATGACAACCTCCACCGTGGCTGGTGCGGCGGGGGAGAGCGTTTCCATCGTGGCCGGCGCCTGGAGCCCTCAGGACATGGATTCCGCCGACGAGTTCGCCGATACCGAAGACCCGGCCGATTACTCGGTCAACGAGCTCACGGTCCAGGTCGGGACCACGGTGACCTGGACGAACAACGACGAAGGGCAGATGCACACTGTCACCGCCGCGGACGGATCGTTCGACTCCGGATTCCTCGAGACCGGGGACACCTTCAGCTACACCTTCGAGGAACCCGGTGAGTTCGAGTACCTCTGCACCCCGCACCCGTGGATGCGGGCCAAGGTGATCGTCGAGCCGTAGACGGAGGACACGTCGAGAGATTCGGCCGTGGCACCGGATCTCGGCGTGTGAGTTGATCTTCAGGAGATCATCCATTGATCTGGTCGGTGAGGCCATCGGCTGCATCTGCGATCGCGCCCGCGTTCCCCCAGAGGTAGCTCCCGATCTGATCACCCAAGCATTGACCTGCCCGCGTCACACCTAGGTTTCGCTGGTGGGTCCGAACGAAACCATGACAACCATCACCGAACCATGGCTGAAAGAGGCGGCCGAGGTGGCGGCTGCTCTCGACACGAGCCCTACCCATGGGCTCGGGGCCGAAGAGGCCGCGGCGAGGCTCGCCCGCCATGGGCCCAACCGCCTCGACTCGGCGGCACCGGTGCCCGGCTGGCGACGGTTCCTCTCCCAGTTTCACGATCCCCTGGTCTACCTCCTGCTGGGCGCCATCGCCGTCTCTTTGCTGGCCTGGTTGGTCGAGGGCGCCGACGAGATCCCGTTCGAGATAGTGGTCATCGGGGTGATCGTGATCCTCAACGCGCTCTTGGGCTATGTGCAGGAGGCGCGGGCCGAGCAGGCGGTGGCCGCTCTGCAACGCATGGCGGCGGCGACCGCTGGAGTCCTCAGGGATGGCCAAGAGCAGCGGATTCCCGCCACCGACGTAGTGCCGGGGGACGTGCTGTTGCTGTCTGAGGGCGATGCCGTCGCCGCCGATGCCCGTCTCCTGGAGGCGGCATCCCTCATGGTGGCCGAGGCGCCCCTTACCGGGGAGAGCGAGCCAGTGACCAAACACGTGGCGGCGCTGGCCGAGCCGGCCGGTCTCGCCGACAGGATCAACATGGTCTTCGACGGAACGGCAGTGGCCAGGGGCAGGGGCAGAGCGGTGGTCACGGCCACCGGCATGCGGTCAGAAATGGGTCAGATCGCCAGGCTTCTCGGGGAGACGGAGGAGGAGAGAACCCCACTCCAGCGCGAGGTCGATGGGATCGGGCGCGCCCTGGGTTGGGCGGTTCTGTTGATCGCCGGGATCGTCATCGCCGCGATCTTGATCAGCAATGGGGTGTCCGGGGTGTCCGATGTGGTGGACGTCATGCTTATCGGGGTGTCGCTCGCAGTGGCGGCCGTCCCCGAGGGCCTGCCCGCGATCCTGTCGGTGGTCCTCGCCCTGGGTGTGCAGAGAATGGCTCGTCAGAACGCGATCGTGAAGCGATTGTCGTCCGTGGAGACGCTCGGGTCCGCTTCGGTGGTCTGCTCCGACAAGACCGGGACTCTCACCAAGAGTGAGATGACCATCGTCTTGGTGGTCACACCATCGGGTCGAGTGGAGATCACCGGGACCGGATACGAGCCCGAGGGTGAGCTGACCTTGGGCGGGAGGACCGTCGAGGACGACGCCTTGGTCGACGAGGTGTCGCTGGTGCTGATGGGCGGCAGCCTGGCCAACGATGCGGTCCTCCGCGAAGGAGACGACGGCTGGTCCGTCCAGGGTGATCCCACCGAGGCCGCCTTCCTGGTGGCGGAGGCGAAGTTGGGCATGGCTCGCTCACGCCATGCCCGATTCGACCGTGTTGGCGAGATCCCCTTCACCTCGGAGCGCAAATTGATGACTGCGCTCGCCGTCGATGCCGATCGAGACGGTCGCATCGACATCGTGACCAAGGGCGCTCCCGACGTGTTGCTGGAACTCTGCACCCATGAGCGGGTGGCGGGTGAGGAGCGAGCGCTGACCTCGACGAGACGCGATGAGATCATGTCGACGGTGGATGGCCTGGCCGACCAGGCGCTTCGTACCCTCGCCGTCGGCTATCGACTCCTGCCGGACAAGGACAAGCCTCCGGAGACGGAGGACACGGAGAGCGGCCTGGTCTACCTCGGTGTGGTGGGGATTATCGACCCACCCCGACCTGAGGCAAAGGAGGCAATAGCGGAGGCGAGGTCGGCCGGGATTCGCATCATGATGATCACAGGGGATCATCCCCGAACCGCGGCGCGGATCGCAGCGGAATTGGGCATCGCCGACGAGCAGGCCCATGTTCTCTCCGGCCTCGAGATCGATGATCTCGA
The DNA here is from genome assembly GCA_048595045.1 of Acidimicrobiia bacterium. Taxonomy (GTDB): domain Bacteria; phylum Actinomycetota; class Acidimicrobiia; order Spongiisociales; family ZC4RG35; genus JARDZU01. The sequence goes on along the minus strand of JBMDXS010000001.1, from coordinate 7,204 downwards.
CGAGGCGGGCATCGAGGACGCGGTCAAGGAGGTGTCGGTGTACGCCCGGGTGTCGCCAGAGCACAAACTTCGCATCGTCGACGCGCTCCAGGCCGACGATCAGATCGTCGCCATGACAGGTGACGGGGTCAATGACGCACCGGCTCTCAAATCGGCTGACATCGGGGTGGCAATGGGCATCACCGGGACGGATGTCACCAAGGAAGCCGCTGACATGGTCCTGGCCGACGACAACTTCGCGACGATCATCGCCGCGGTACGGGAGGGCCGTGCCATCTTCGCCAACATTCGCCGGTTCCTCCGCTTCTTGCTCTCCTCGAACATCGGTGAGGTCCTGACCATGTTCCTGGGAGTAGTGCTGGCCGGCGTCATCGGGCTCGACATGGCCGATGAGGGACTTGCGGTGCCGCTTCTCGCCACACAGATCCTCTGGATCAACCTCCTGACCGACACGGGGCCGGCGCTCGCCCTCGGTGTCGATCCCCCGCCGCCCCACATCATGGAACGCCCGCCCCGCGGCCTCACCGATCGCATCATCGACCGACGCATGTGGATCGGGATCCTCTGGATCGGCTCGCTGATGACACTGGTGACTCTCGCCGCCCTCGACTTGCGTCTCGCCGGTGGTCTCATCCCCGGTTCGGGAGGCATCGTTGAAGCGCGGACCATGGCCTTCACCACCCTGGTCCTCGCGCAACTGTTCAACTGTCTCTGTGCCCGTTCCGATAGGGAGTCGGCCTTTCGCCACCTTTTCACCAACCCCTTGCTCTGGGCCGCCATCGCCTTGTCCGCCCTCCTCCAGGTGGCGGTCGTGCAGTTGCCGTTTCTCAATCGGGCGTTCGACACCACCCCGTTGTCATCGACCGATTGGCTCATCTGCACCGCCCTGGCCTCCCTGGTCCTCTGGTTCGACGAGGTGAGGAAGCTGGTGCTGCGCAGAATGGACCATTAGAGGGCGGCGGTCCGCACCGAAATGGTCGGCGACGGGTGCAGCTCGAACTCCACTCGAGAACCCGGAGTCAGGGCTATCGGCGGCACCACCGACCCACAGATCACGACTTCTCCCCTCTTCATCGTCACGTCGTGGCCGCCGAGGAGAGAAGCGAGGTGGGTGACGACATCGACCACGCGTCCGGTCAGTGTCTCCAACGCCTCGGTCCGCCCGACCTCCGAACCGTCGAGCCGCACCCTGGCCTCGAGCCCGTTGAGGTCCGTCCCTGCCCGGCGCGGATCGGACGGGCCCAGGACCACGCCCCGGTGGAAGATGTTGCCGGCGAGGATCTCCTCGACCAGCTCGGGTGGGGGGTCGATGTCGGCCAGCTCGATGGCGGGCCCGATCGAGGCTATGGCGGCCGCCGTCTTTCTCACGTCGACCGGAGGGACCAGATCCGACCCGAGAAGCACGGCCAGCTCCGGCTCGGCCACCGCTCGGGCCCATCCCGACACATCGACCGTGCCGCCGTCCGGGATGACGGATGCGTCGGTGAGGAACCCGACGAGGGGCCCTTCAAGACCGAACTTCTCCAGCCAGTCCGGGGCGCCGAACCCGGCCTTCCAACCGAGAGGTTTGGCTCCGTCGGCGAGGAGGCCGGCCCGTGTCTCCAGTTGACGTCCCAGGCCCCGGTCGAGGGAGGACGGGGTCATTGGGGCAACTCGTATCCGGCCGTGTCGAGCGAGCCGGCTCCGCTCCATCCCCACACCAAGGTCACGTCGACGTCTCCGGTGTTGTTGAAGCCATGCCAGTGACCGCGTCTGGTGAAGACGACATCTCCCTCTCCAGCCGCCTGGTCCTGGTCGTCGGTGTACACCATGCCCCGCCCGGAAAGGACGATGAAGAACTCGTCGGCATTGGGATGACGATGGCGGTCATGTCGGGCCCCCGGGGGGAGGACGGTCCAGCCGAGGAGCAGGTCCTCTGACCCGGCACGAGCCTGGTCGACGAGGAACTGGACCTGCATGTCGACCCATCCCTCGTCGCGGCGTAGTCCCGCCTCGATTGGGACATCGTGTCTGTTGACCCGGAACCGGCCGCTCACGCCACCCCACCCAGGGTCCGGTAGGCGTCGAAGACAGTCACGAAGTCTCGGTGGCTCAGACCGAGGCCATGACATGCATTGAGCATCTCGTTGGCCGCCGCGGCCAACGGCACCGGGCTGCCCTGTCGGCGTCCGAGGTCCAGCGCCAGCAGCATGTCCTTTTGCTGCAGGGTCACATCGGCGAGTGGCTTGTCCGGCATGCCCCCCTCGAGGATGAATGGCCCCCTGTATCCCATCACCGGGGAGGCGACCACGCTCTTCAGCATGGCGTCGACGGCCACGGCTCGATCGACCCCTCCTTTCTCGGCGAGTGCGACCGCCTCGCTGAAGGCGACCATCTCGACGATGAGACAGAGGTTGATGGCCACCTTCATCTGCATTGCCATTCCGCTCGGCCCGATATAGGTCACGGCTGGGCCGATCGCCTCCAACACCGGCCTGATTCGGTCGAAGGCTCTCTGATCGCCGCCAACCATCACCGATGCCTTGCTCTGCTGCAACGAGATCGGGCTTCCGGAGAGGGGGGCATCGAGCATGATGCGCCCCACCTCGGCGAATGCGGAACCGATCCGGCGGGAGGCATCGGGGTCGATGGTGCTCATGTCGGCATAGACCGCGTCCTGACCCAGCCCCGAGATGACTCCGTCACCACCGAGGGCCACCGCCTCTACGGCCCCGGCGTCGGTCACGATCGACAGCACGAGCTCGGAGGCTCGGGCCACTTCTCGGGGTGTATCGGCCCAATCCATGCCGAGGTCGAGCAAGGGGCCCGCCTTCTCCGGTGTCCGGTTCCAACCGGTCACGTGATGCCCGGCGTCGAGCAGACGGGGCACGATGCCCTGGCCCATGTCGCCCAGCCCGATGAAGCCAACTCTCAAGGGTCCTCCCGGCAATCGATTGCGCCACAAGACGTTGCCGGGAGTGTACGGGTCGCCATCGGAGGTATAGCCTGCTGGCCCCTAGGTTGGGCCGCGCATGCAGTTCGGAGTGTTCAGCGTCGGCGACGTCACCACCGACCCCACCACGGGCCGGACCCCTTCGGAGGCGGAGCGGATCAAGGCGATGGTGGCGATCGGCCTGAAGACCGAGGAGGTCGGTCTGGACGTATTCGCCACCGGCGAGCATCACAACCCCCCTTTCGTCCCGTCCTCACCGACGACGATGCTCGGATATCTGGCGGCCCGCACCGAGAGGATCATCCTCTCGACGGCGACGACGCTCATCACCACCAACGACCCGGTCAAGATCGCCGAGGATTTCGCCATGCTCCAGCACCTCGCCGACGGGCGAGTCGATCTGATGCTGGGAAGGGGCAACACCGGCCCGGTCTACCCGTGGTTCGGAAAGGACATCAGGGACGGGATTGCCCTCGCCATCGAGAACTATCACCTGCTGCATCGTCTGTGGCGGGAGGACGTGGTCGACTGGGAGGGCAAGTTTCGCACACCTCTCCAGTCCTTCACCTCGACGCCACGTCCCCTAGACGGTGTCCCCCCATTCGTCTGGCATGGCTCGATCCGCAGCCCGGAGATCGCAGAGCAGGCCGCTTATTACGGCGACGGATTCTTCGCCAACAACATCTTCTGGCCCAAGGAGCACTTCATCCGGCTCATCGACCTCTACCGGCGCCGCTATGAGCACTACGGGCACGGGAGCGCCGATCAGGCCATCGTCGGTCTCGGCGGCCAGGTCTTCATGCGCAAGAACTCTCAGGATGCCGTGTCCGAATTCCGCCCCTACTTCGACCACGCCCCGGTCTACGGTTACGGACCTTCGTTGGAGGAGTTCACCGAGCAGACCCCGCTCACGGTTGGCAGCCCTCAGCAGGTGATCGAGAAGACCCTGAGATTCCGTGAGTACTTCGGCGACTATCAACGTCAGATGTTCCTGATGGACCACGCCGGGCTTCCCCTGAGCACCGTGATGGAACAGCTCGAGATGCTTGGCGGAGAGGTGGTCCCGGCGTTGCGAATGGAGTTCGACTCACATCGGCCGCCCCATTTGCCCGATGGCCCCACGCACGCCAGTCTCAGGGCGACGGCCGCCGAGGGTCAAGTCGTCGAGGCAGAGATCCTGTGAAGCAGCGACGTCTCGCCGTGGTGAGCGGCGGGCTCAACGAGCCGTCCTCGACGAGGCTGTTGGCCGACCGTCTGGCCAAGGCCTCGACAGAGGCCCTCGCCGATCTCGAGGTCGAATCGGAAGTCGATGTCGTCGACTTGCGAGACAATGCCCATGAGCTGACCAACATGATGCTGACCGGTTTCGCCGGCCCCGGGTTAGCGACGGCCATCGACAAGGTGGTGAATGCCGACGGCCTGATAGCGGCCACACCGATCTTCAGTGCCTCCTACTCCGGTCTGTTCAAGACGTTCTTCGACGTCCTCGAAGTGGATGCCCTGGCGGGCAAGCCCGCTCTGATCGCCGCCACCGCCGGCACCGCACGCCACTCGCTGGCGCTGGAGCACGTGGTCCGGCCTCTGTTCAGCTATCTGCACGCAGTCGTGGTGCCCACGACGGTGTTTGCCGCCTCCGAGGACTGGGGTGCCGGGAGCGCAGGCGAGGCGCTCTCGGAACGTATCGACCGGGCGGCCAGTGAGTTGGCCCGATTGGTCGCCTCGGATCAGAGACCCGCACCGGTGGACCCGTACGACGACGTCACGTCCTTCGAAGACCTGCTCGGCGGGTGACCGGCAACACGCATCTGTTCATCGAGCCGCCAATGCCGGCTGTCTGAACAGCCGCCAGGCGAAGTCGGTCAACCAGAGCGACACAGCCACCGTGGCCAGCACGGGCAGACCGGCGAGGATGGCGATCCCGCCCAGGTTTGCGGCCGCCAACGGAATCACGGCGTGTCGGGAGAACAAGCTCAACCGCTCGGTCAGAGGCGGGCCCAGGAGCACCGGGACCAGGTAAGCTACCGAACCCAGGAGCACCTGGCCCACCCCGGCCACGACGACCGCGCTCGTCGTCGCGCTGAAGTGAGTCGGCTCCCGTCCCATGATCAATGCGATCCCGTCGACCAGGGCCCACACGATCAACCAGAGGACGCCTGCAGTGATCTGGAGGAAGGCGGTCTTGGAGCGGCCGCGCCGCCACAGACGCCAGACGATCCCGGCCAGGACGACGGCGCCGGCCGAGCCGGCGATGATCGAGCCCAGTCCGATCACAGCAGATGGCAGGCGAAGGCCCGTGATGAAAAGTGTCCCTGCGAGAAGGCATAGCCACCAGGCCACGACGGCTTCTCGTCCACTCACCGCGGGATGATGCGCCACCGTGGGCAAGAACGTGGGAAGCGTGCCGATGATGGTGAACCCGACCAGCCCGATCAGGTTCAGGTGGTAGTGCACCAAGCGGATGGTGGTTGAGGCCTCGTTCACGGAGCCAGACGCGATCACGGCACCTAGGAGAACTCCGATCCCACCGGCCGCGAAGGCGGCCAGATAGAAGCGAGCGGAAAGATCGAATCGCCGGAGGAGGCTGCGGCGCACCGCGAGGATGATCGTGAGCGACAGCAGGCCCAGGCCCGCCATCACCGCGATCGCCCCCATCCACGACAGCAGATCGATTCCTGCCGGGACGCCAATCAGGACGGCAATGACGCCGGCAACAACCAGCCCTAGCTGAAGTCGCGCCAGCCAGGCAGGAGAAGCGGGTGCAGCCGCCCAGGTGATGGTGAACAGCTGGCTGGCGCCGGAGATGGCCAAGAGGACGGTGCCGGCTAGAAAGGCGTGGAGGGGTCCCCACCAGGACCCTCCCTGCACGAGCACGAAGACACCCCAACCCAGCGCGACGAGGGCGAATGCGCCCGCCGCGGCCAGGGCCCGGCGGGCGATGATGTGCGAGCCGGTCACCCTTCCGGCACGGTCTGCGGGCCTCAAGCCGATTGTCTGGGCCGCCACACCGGGTAGTCGATGCCGGCCAGGCGAGCCACGCCGGCCTCCACCCCGCGCCGGTCCAACCTGTTCGACGCAGGCGTCTCGTCCATGCGCTCGACCCTAGCCGGTGCCGTCGGACCCCCTGCAGGCCGATGGTTGACCATCATCGGCCCAAGAACCGGCCTGTAGGAGAGCTACCAGCGTCGTACCCGCCCCCTCATCCCGTTGTTCGTGCTGCAGCCAACAAGCTGATCAAGGCGGCTGCCTGCCGGGGGGCATGACCACCTGAATCGTTGTCGAAGTAGACGTAGACCGATCTGCCCTTCCGTGGCGGTGGATCGAGGTCCGTGATGCGGCTGGCGTCTTCGGGCTCCGACCCTTCGGACCATCTCTTGATCCGCGCTGCCCAGTCTTCCAATTCGCGCCCCGAGTATGGGCTGGAGTAGACCGCCCTTGGCCCGTGCAGGCGGATGTACACGAACCCGGCCGTCAGCTCTTCGGTGTAAGGCCATGCCGCTGAGTGGGAGAAGGCGAGAGCAACACCATGATCGCGGGCCAGCCGAGCCATCTCCGGCACGAAGAAGCTCTCGTGACGAGGCTCGAAGACATGCCGGAGCCTCCGCCCGCCCAACCTGTGGGGAAGACCGCTGAAGAACCGCTCCACTCGCCCCGGGTCGAAACGGAGATTCGGCCCCAGCTGCCAGAGGATCGGGCCCAGCTTGTGCTTCAGGTCGACGAGCCCAGATTCCACGAACCTCTTCATCGGGTCCTCGGTATTGGCGAGCTTCTTGTTGTGGGTGATGAAGCGACTGCCTTTCACCGAGAAGCGAAGGTCGTAGGGAGTGGCGTCGTACCACGCCCTCATCGTCTTCGGTTTCACCAATGAGTAGAAGGTTCGGTTGATCTCCAGGGTGGGGAATCGCGCCGCGGCGTAGGACAACTCCTCGTCATGGGGCAGGCCTTCCGGGTAGAAGTCGCCACGCCAATCCTGGTAAGACCAACCCGATAGCCCGATTCTGATCTTGCCCGCCATCGATATCCGTTACCCGGGGTGGGAGAGCCCGACACCTCAGGGTGGGTCGGGTCCGGTGGTGTGGGTGTGGCCGAGGGGGCTGGTCCACTGGTAGGTGCTGGGTCGGGTTCGTTTCAGTGTCCACTTGTCGTGTTTCTGTTGATGGTGATAGCGGCAGAGTGGTTCGAGATTGTCGATGCTGGTCTGGTGTGTTTCGGTCCAGGGGATCTGATGGTCGAGGTCTGATTGTCGGGCCGGCATGCGACATCCGGGGAAGACAC